>NZ_VOBE01000003.1:0-468820 GCF_008369225.1 Psychrobacter sp. ANT_H59 | reverse complement strand
GGGCGTAGAGCTTATCCACCCAATCGCTATGGACAAAGGTCTTCGCTTCGCTATTCGTGAAGGCGGCCGTACTGTAGGCGCTGGTGTTGTTGCTAACGTATTGAACTAATACTTAACGCTGTCAGAGCAATCTGATTGTTGTTAATAATTAGTCAAAAGCCATCCTCGAAAGAGGGTGGCTTTTTTGTGGGTATGGTTTGCTAAATCGCAGAAGTGCTAATCAATTTAGTATTTATTAAAATAAGGTCTGTATGTTTAAAAATTTAAAGCAATAAATCTATCTCAGATTTTGACTTCAGTTTTTGATTTTAAACAGAATTTTCTGACTTTTCTTCATCAAAGTAATTATTCATTGTATTAAGCAAATAAAATATCGTCTTAAAACTTGCATTCTTAGTAAAACCTTGTATAATTATCAGCCTTAACACCCCTAGGCGATTGGCTCAATTGGTAGAGCATCGGTCTCCAAAACCGAGGGTTGTAGGTTCGAGTCCTACATCGCCTGCCATCTTCTTATCACATCTTTGTCATACCCCACCATCTCCGAAGTGAGTTCTTTATGAGCAATAATCAAGATAACCTCGAGACTAAGTTATCTGATGCCAAGGCAGTTGCTGGTGGAATGCTGTCCAAAGATAAGCATATTTCAGCAGGTAATCAAACGACTGCTGTTGAGATTGCTAAGACGGGTTCAGTAAAAGATGTGATTTTGTGGCTACTAGCCGCAGTTGTTTTAATTGGTGCAACGTTAGTTAATCAATATCTGCCCGGCTATTGGCAACCTGCCAATGACCTTTGGGTACGTATTGGTATTATCGTTGCGCTTTTTGTATTTGCGCTGTTATGTCTTGCAATGACAAATCAGGGCCGTGCATTTAAAACTTTATTGAAAGACGCTGCTGTAGAACTACGCCGCGTTACTTGGCCTGGCAAAGACGAAACCTTCCAATATACATGGCAAACGATTGTCATGATTGCAGTTGTTGGTTTATTAGTTTGGCTATTAGATAACTTTTTTAATTGGTTCGTTGGCATATTTATTGGTTAATGGCGCGTATTAGCGACTGTTTAGCCAAGATTTATGGATAACGACTTACTTATAATGATCAGGAGCGTGATATGCGTTGGTATATTGTCCAAGCATTTTCAGGATATGAAAAGCAAGTACAGCGTTCATTAACTGATCGTATTAATCGTAGTGAATTCGCTGAGTTTTTCGGCGATGTATTGGTACCTACTGAAGAAGTCGTCGAAATGAAAGACGGCAAAAAACGTAAAAGTGAGCGTAAGTTCTTTCCGGGTTATGTATTGATCCAGATGGATATGAACGACAATACTTGGCACATCGTTAAAGATTGCCCACGTATTATGGGCTTTGTTGGTGGTACGCCAGAGACGCCTGCGCCGATTACGGAAGTAGAAGCTGATCGTATTCTAAACCGTTTGAATCAGACTGAAACTGACCCGCGTCCTAAGACTCTATTTGAGCCGGGCGAAGAGTTGTTGGTTATCGATGGTCCATTCACTGACTTTAAAGGGTTGGTTGAAAAAGTGGATTACGAAAAGTCTAAATTACATTTAACTGTAAACGTATTTAATCGACCGACTCAGGTTGAGCTTGAGTTTAGTAAAGTTGAGAAGCTAGATTAAATCAGCAAAAGAGTTCATCAACCGGGGAGCTGTTAGTCAATAAGGTTTATACCACATTGATTTGGCGCTATTACCCATTTAGGAGAGTATCATGGCTAAGAAGATTGATGGTTACATCAAACTGCAAGTGCCTGCAGGCAAAGCAAATCCTTCACCACCGATTGGTCCAGCATTGGGTCAAAAAGGCGTGAACATTATGGCGTTCTGTAAAGAATTTAACGCTGCGACCTCAAACCAAGAGCCGGGTTTACCGATTCCTACTGAGATCACTGTATACAGCGATAAGTCTTTTACCTTCATCATGAAGTCACCACCAGCTGCTTACCTTTTGCGTAAGGCTGCTGGTATTGCTAAAGGTTCTGGTACACCTAACACCGCTAAAGTCGGTAAAGTTGACCGTGCTCAGTTAGAAGACATCGTTAAGACTAAAGATGCAGATTTAACTGCTGCTGATCTTGACGCTGCTGTTCGTACCATCGCTGGTACTGCACGTTCAATGGGCATTACCGTGGAGGGTGTGTAAATGAGTAAACTTACTAAGCGTCAAAAAGAAATCAATAGCCGTATTGAGCACGAAAAACAATACACGATCGAAGAAGCGGTTCAAATCCTAAACGATTTACCAGCTCTTAAATTCAAAGAGTCTATTGATATCGCTGTAAACTTGGGCGTTGACCCACGTAAATCTGATCAAGTCGTACGTGGCGCAACCAATCTACCTGCGGGTACTGGTAAAACCAAACGCGTTGCTGTATTTGCTCAAGGTGCTGCTGCTGAAGCCGCCAAAGAAGCTGGTGCTGACATCGTTGGTTTTGAAGACCTAGCAGAATCAATCAAAGCCGGTAACATGGACTTTGACGTGGTTATCGCTGCTCCTGATGCCATGCGTGTTGTTGGTCAGTTAGGTACTATCTTAGGCCCACGTGGTTTAATGCCTAACCCTAAAGTCGGTACGGTTACGCCTAACGTTGCTGAAGCCGTTCTTAACGCTAAAGCTGGTCAAGCACAGTATCGTGTAGACAAAGCAGGTATTATCCATACGACTATCGGTCAAGTTGGTTTTACTGCTGAGCAAGTAATCCAGAATGCTGAAGCACTCATTTCAGATTTGAGACGTGCTAAGCCTGCTACTTCTAAAGGTACTTTCATTAAGAAAATTACCTTGTCTAGCACCATGGGTCCTGGTCTAAGTATCGATCCAGTTCCATACCGCACAGCGAAATAATTAAGTATGATCTGTTATTCAACGATTTTGAATAATGGGACAAAATATTTTAAAGAATTAGGTCAGCGTAGCAAACGCTATGCTGTCTAAGACCGTAGGTAGACAGCGGTTTGGTAAAATGGATTATGACTCTTGTAGATCAAAATTCATTACATTGAGCTGCTGTTGTTAATCGATGACAGATGAAAATCTTAATTGTCCTACGCAGACGGTGGCCCACCCAGTTGTTGATAAGAGCCGATAGGGCAACCTATCACTTGATGTCATTCTGATAACGGTGCCGTAATCAGTCGTTATGAGTACATTTGTTTTTAATAAATATACTCGTAACGTGTCGTATCAAGTCAATCTTAGTTTGTAATTTAGATTACAGGATGATTGATTAGATTAAAGGAGTCAACTTATGGCATTAACGCTAGAGCAAAAACAACAAGTTGTGGCTGAAGTGTCTGAAGTTGCTGCTAATGCTTACTCAGCAGTAGCTGCCGAATATCATGGTATTGGTGTTGCAAAGCTTACTAAGCTACGCGAACAAGCCCGTGAAAAAGGCGTCGTTTTGAAAGTGGTGAAAAATACCCTAGCAAAACGTGCGTTTGAAGGCACTAAATTTGAGAGCATGTCAGACCGTATGACTGGTCCATTACTTTTGGCTTTCTCTATGGAAGATTTGGGATCTGCCGCTCGAGTCATTTTTGACTTCAGCAAAGATCACAAAGCTTTAGAGACCAAATTGGTATCAGTTGGTGGTGTTGTTTATGGTCCAGAAGAGCTAGAGCGCGTATCGAAGCTACCAACTCGCGACGAAGCAATCTCTATCTTGATGGCTACTATGAATGCACCAGTGACCAAGCTTGTCCAGACTATGAACGCAGTTCCTGGCAAGTTCGTTCGCACTGTTGCAGCAATCAAAGACGCAAAAGAAGCTGCTTAATTGCTTGTTTTAACGTAACTTTGACATCGCCGATTGCACTTTATTGCCAACACTATTTGAAAATTTGGCAAGCAATCCAAGCGATTTTAAAATCAATTAATTTTTATCAGATAACGGAGAGTTCTCATGGCACTATCTAAAGATGACGTGTTAAACGCAATCGCTGAAATGTCAGTAATGGATATCGTTGAATTAATCAGCGCTATGGAAGAAAAATTCGGCGTAACAGCTGCTGTTGCCGCTGCACCTGCTGCTGCTGGTCCTGCTGCTGCTGCTGCTGAAGAAAAAGACGAGTTTGACGTTGTTCTTGCCAGCTTTGGCGAGAAGAAAGTTGGCGTAATTAAAGCCGTACGTGAAGCTACTGGTCTTGGCCTGAAAGAAGCGAAAGATTTGGTTGAAAGCGCTCCAGCTCCAATCAAAGAAGGCGTTAACAAAGCTGAAGCTGAAGAGTTGAAAAAGAAACTTGAAGAAGCTGGTGCAACTGTTGAACTAAAATAGTTTAACGGCAGTACGAAAAAAAGCTGGTAATGCCTTGCATTATCAGCTTTTTTTTACTATAATTCGTAGCTTGACCTTTTGTGTCTGCCAACAGTCGTAAGCAACAACACGGTGGATACCCATCAAAAGGACAGACGATATACATGCAAGCACACTTAGTAGTTATTGAAATCAGATAATGTGGCTAAACGTCAATAGATGTTTGGCATTTTTTTGTGTCTGCACGTTTTCTATTAACATTATCACTTATATTGACTCTGAATATTATTATTTATAAGCATTATAATTGTCCTATATATTACTAATCAAAAACTATTGAATAAGCTTTCTAGCGTGATTTTACTGTCAGTATATAGGCTCGTAGACGGTATACATCAGCGACGATATTGATTTTGGCAGTAACCAGTTTGGATGTTAAATCGTTTATACACAATGCTAGTCGCATTTATATTTAGATAAAGCAACTGTCACTTAAGCTTTAAAAGTGACATATTGGCAACACTTTAAGATTGAAGTTTTCGCTCTGAGCAGTCATATAGGCTGACTTAAATGAAGATAGCAAGATCGTATTTAGAGTGCAAAGCAAGCACTGATTGTTAAAATAGTAATTGATACAACGCCCTAAAAAGATTAACTGTGCTTTAAAAAGAACACCTGTTTTATATTATCGTTTACGTCGCTTAGTTTGCATAGTATTTATGCACGCCAGCCGCGATTTTAATTTGTTTCCACGTTTACTGTAAGGACTCTCGATGGCATATTCTTATACTGAAAAAAAGCGTATTCGCAAAAGTTTTGCTGAATTGCCTACTGTGATGGACATTCCCTATTTGTTGTCTATCCAAGTAGATTCTTATGAGCAATTTTTGCAAGAGCATAAAAAGCCAAAAGCTCGTGAGAATACTGGCTTGCAAGCTGCATACTCTTCTATTTTCCCAATTGAGAGTCACTCTGGTAACGCAGAGCTACAATTCGTTGAATACTATTTAGGTACGCCTGAATTTGATGAGCGTGAGTGTATCTTACGTGGTTCGACATTTGCTGCGCCTATGCGTGTCAAAATTCGCTTAATCATCAAAGACAAAGACAGCAAAGATAAAGACAGCAAAGCGGCTATTAAAGATATCCGTGAGCAAAGCGTCTATATGGGCGAGATGCCATTAATGACCGCTAACGGTACCTTTATTATTAACGGTACTGAGCGTGTAATTGTATCTCAATTACATCGTTCACCTGGTGTGTTCTTTGACCATGATAAAGGTAAGTCGCACTCAAGTGGTAAGGTGCTTTATAACGCGCGTATCATTCCTTACCGTGGTTCATGGTTAGATTTTGAGTTTGATGCAAAAGACTTGGTTTTTGCTCGTATTGACCGTCGTCGTAAGTTATTGGCGTCTATTATTCTACGTGCTTTAGGCTTAAGTACTTCTGAGATCTTAGATTTATTCTTTGATAAAGTGCGAGTTTATAAAGGCGAAGAGCAGTTCGAGATTGATCTAGTTGCAGATCGCTTACGTGGCGAGATGGCACAGTTCGACATCGTGACTCCTGCAGGTGACGTGGTGGTTGAGCAGGGCAAACGTATTAATGCTCGCCGTATCCGTCAGCTTGAAGAAGCCGGTATGACAAAAATCTCGATTCCTGATGAATACTTATATGAGCGCATTTTAGCCGAAGACATCATCGTTAATGATGAAGTTATTGCTCGTGCTAATACGCTGATTGACCATGAATTATTGGTTAAATTAAGTGCGTTTGAAGCCAGTGAATCTATCAAAGAATTTAGTATTCTGTTTACCAACGATATCGACCAAGGTAGTTATATTGCCGATACGCTACGTGCTGATAGCACGTCAAGCCGTGAAGAAGCTTTGATTGAAATTTATAAAGTCATGCGCCCAGGTGAGCCACCAACGGTTGAAACTGCTGAGAAACTTTTTGACAGCATGTTCTTTAACGCGGATCGTTATGACTTATCGAATGTCGGTCGTATGAAGTTTAACCGTCGTTTAGGTCTTGATTTTGTAGATACCGATGACGCTGATATTCAGCGTGAACGTAGCGTATTGACCAATGCCGATATCGTTAACGTTCTAAAAGAGCTTATCGAGATTCGTAATGGTCGCGGTGAAGTCGATGATATTGATCATTTGGGTAACCGCCGTATTCGTTCGGTTGGCGAGATGGCAGAAAACCAATTCCGTGTTGGTCTAGTACGTGTTGAACGTGCCGTTAAAGAGCGTTTAAGCTCAGCAGAATCCGATAACTTATCGCCACAAGATTTGATTAACTCAAAACCTGTTGCTGCTGCGGTCAAAGAATTCTTTGGCTCGAGCCAGTTATCGCAGTTTATGGATCAGAATAATCCATTGTCTGAAGTCACGCATAAACGCCGTGTGTCTGCATTAGGACCCGGTGGTCTGACCCGTGAGCGTGCAGGCTTTGAAGTACGTGATGTACATGATACCCATTATGGCCGTGTATGCCCAATTGAGACTCCTGAAGGTCCAAACATTGGTTTGATTAATTCATTAGCGACTTTTGCTAAAACCAACAGCTTTGGCTTTTTGGAAACACCTTATCGCCGTGTAGTTGATGGTAAAGTAACGGACGTTATTGAATATCTGTCAGCGATTGAAGAAGTCGGTACGGTCATTGCACAGGCTGATTCACCAGTAACTGCCGATGGCGCGTTATCTGATGAAATGGTTAGTGTGCGTAGCTATGGTGAATTCGTCCGTATGCCGCCAGAAAAAGTGACGCATATGGATGTGTCGCCAAGTCAGGTTGTATCGGTAGCCGCAGGTCTGATTCCATTCCTAGAGCATGATGATGCTAACCGTGCCTTGATGGGCTCAAACATGCAGCGTCAGGCAGTTCCTACGCTACGTGCTGATAAGCCGTTAGTAGGTACGGGTATGGAGCGTCACGTTGCTCGTGATTCTGGTGTTTGTGTCATCGCTAAGCGTGGCGGTGTAATCGAAGACGTAGATGCCTCACGTGTTGTGGTTCGTGTAAATGAAGATGAGATGATTGCTGGTGAAGCCGGTATTGATATCTATAACTTAGTTAAATATACGCGTTCTAACCAAAACACTTGTATCAACCAACGTATTATCGTTAACCAAGGCGATGCTATTGCTGTAGGTGATATCTTGGCCGATGGTCCGTCGACGGATCTTGGTGAGTTGGCATTGGGTCAGAACATCCGCATCGCATTTATGCCGTGGAATGGTTACAACTTTGAAGATTCAATCTTGCTGTCTGAAAAAGTAGTTAAAGAAGATCGTTTCACTACTATTCATATCCAAGAATTGACTTGTGTGGCACGTGATACCAAGCTTGGAACCGAAGAGATTACTGCGGATATTCCAAACGTTGGCGAAGCAGCTCTATCAAGTCTCGATGAAGCTGGTATCGTTTATATCGGTGCTGAAGTTGATGCTGGTGATATCTTAGTTGGTAAAGTGACGCCAAAAGGTGAAACACAACTAACGCCAGAAGAGAAATTGCTCCGGGCTATCTTTGGTGAAAAAGCGGCTGATGTTAAAGATACGTCGCTACGTGTACCAACATCAAGCAAAGGCACGGTTATTGACGTTCAAGTCTTTACTCGTGACGGCGTTGAAAAAGATGCACGTGCAAGAGCGATTGAAAAATCGCAGCTTGATAGCTATCGCAAAGATTTAAAAGAAGAGCTACGTATCTTTGAAGAAGCCGCTCGTGGTCGTATTGGTAATCTATTAGATGGTCAAAAAGTCAGCGGTGGTTCTGGTCTAAAAGCCGGTACAGTGATGGCATTGGCTGATATGAAAGATATGAGCCTTGAGACTTTGCTTGATATTCAGCCTGTTGAAGAAGAAATCTCTGAGCGTCTAACGCAAATCGCTGAGTATTTGGTTGATAAGCAAAAAGATATCGATGTGAAGTTTGCTGAGAAAAAACGCAAATTAACCGCTGGTGATGACTTACAACATGGCGTACAAAAAATCGTTAAGGTATATCTAGCGGTTAAGCGTCGTATTCAGCCTGGTGATAAAATGGCTGGTCGTCATGGTAACAAAGGTGTGGTATCACGCATTATGCCAGTCGAAGATATGCCTTATGATGAAAATGGTAATACCGTTGACATCGTCTTGAACCCGCTTGGTGTACCATCTCGTATGAACATCGGTCAGGTTCTAGAAACGCATTTGGGTATGGCGGCAAAAGGCTTGGGCGAGAAGATCGATGGTATGCTCAAATCGCAAGCAGCGATCAAAGATTTACGTGATTTCTTAGATAAAATCTATAACCAAGTCGGCGGTGAGCAAGTGGATCTTGATAGCCTGAGTGATGATGACATCATGGCGCTAGCAGATAACTTGCGCGCTGGTGTACCAATGGGCACAGCAGTATTTGACGGCGCAAGAGAAAGCCAAGTTAAGGATCTGTTAGAGCTTGCTGGTATGGATCGCGATGGTCAACAGACGTTGTATGATGGTCGTACTGGTCAGAAGTTTGACCGCAAAGTGACTGTTGGCTACATGTATATGCTTAAACTTAACCATTTGGTTGACGACAAGATGCATGCACGTTCAACTGGTTCTTACTCACTAGTGACGCAGCAGCCATTGGGCGGTAAAGCTCAGTTTGGTGGTCAGCGCTTCGGTGAGATGGAAGTCTGGGCACTAGAGGCTTACGGCGCGACATATACGCTACAAGAGATGCTGACTGTGAAGTCGGATGACGTTGAAGGCCGTACGCGTATGTACAAAAACATCGTCGATGGTGAGCAATATATGGATCCAGGTATGCCTGAATCGTTTAACGTATTGACCAAAGAAATCAAATCACTGGGTATCAATATTGAGTTAAAACAAAGCAACTAAATCCGTTGTTTAACTTAGTTATCAACTAAAGGCAGTATGCTCATTGCTGCTGCTTTTAGTAATTTGTCTCAACCCTATTCATTGCCTTCATTCATCGTGGCCGCGCTCATAATACGCTGTCAGATGATTATAAAGATAACGGAGAAGCAACTTGAAAGATTTACTCGATATCATGCAAAGCCCTACCAGCAATGGTAACCATGAGTTTGATAGCATCCAAATTACCTTGGCATCGCCTGACGTTATTAAGTCATGGTCGCATGGTGAAGTAAAAAAACCTGAAACCATTAACTATCGTACGTTCAAACCTGAACGTGATGGTCTTTTTTGTGCCAAAATTTTTGGTCCAGTAAAAGATTTTGAATGTTTATGTGGTAAATATAAGCGTCGTAAGTTCCAAGGCGTTATCTGTGAAAAATGTGGCGTTGAAGTCACGACCGCTAAAGTTCGTCGTGACCGCATGGGTCATATCGATTTAGCGAGCCCTGTTGCGCATATTTGGTTCTTAAAATCATTGCCAAGCCGTATCGGTCTATTGCTAGATATGACACTCCGTGATATCGAACGCGTTTTGTATTTTGAAAGCTACATCGTGACTGAGCCAGGTCTGACCTCTTTAGAGAAGTATCAGCTGCTTGATGACGAAGATTATTATAAAGCCCTTGAAGAATTTGGCGATGAATTCACTGCCAAAATGGGTGCTGAAGCGGTTCAAGACCTTTTAAAAGATATCGACTTAGATTTAGAGATTGATGAGCTGCGTGAAGCGATTCCGCAAACGGGTTCTGAAACCAAGCTTAAAAAGATGTCTAAGCGTCTTAAATTATTAGAAGCATTCCGTGATTCTAATAACAAGCCTGAGTGGATGGTAATGAATATCTTGCCAGTACTACCACCAGATTTGCGTCCGCTAGTACCACTAGAAGGCGGTCGTTTTGCAACATCAGATTTGAACGATTTATATCGCCGCGTTATTAACCGTAATAACCGTTTAAAGCGCCTGCTTGAGTTAAGTGCTCCTGATATCATCGTACGTAACGAAAAACGTATGTTGCAAGAATCAGTAGATGCCTTGCTTGATAACGGTCGCCGCGGTCGAGCTATTACTGGTAGTAATAAGCGTCCATTGAAATCTTTGGCCGATATGATCAAAGGTAAGCAAGGTCGTTTCCGTCAAAACTTACTAGGTAAACGTGTTGATTATTCTGGTCGTTCGGTGATCGTTGTTGGTCCAACCCTACGTCTACATCAGTGTGGTCTACCAAAGAAAATGGCACTTGAATTGTTCAAGCCATTTACTTACAACAAACTATTGTCTCATGGTTTGGCGACGACGATTAAAGCTGCCAAAAAGATGGTAGAGCGTGAAGAGCCACAAGTTTGGGATATGCTGGCCATGGTTATCCGTGAGCATCCAGTACTTCTTAACCGTGCACCAACGCTTCACCGTTTGGGTCTACAAGCGTTCGAACCAGTACTAATTGAAGGTAAAGCGATTCAGCTCCATCCTCTAGTTTGTACCGCATTCAACGCCGATTTTGATGGTGACCAAATGGCCGTTCACGTGCCATTGACACTAGAAGCTCAGCTTGAATCTCGTGCGCTGATGATGTCGACCAACAACATCTTGTCTCCTGCGAACGGTGAGCCAATCATCGTACCATCACAGGATGTTGTATTGGGATTGTATTACATCAGCCGCTCGTCAGTAAATGCCAAAGGCGAGGGCATGATTTTTGCTACCGTTAATGAAGCATTGCGTGCGATTGGTTCAAACGATTTACATGTTAACGCCAAGATTAAAGTTCGTGTCACTGAAACGCATATTGATGATGATGGCAATCGTACTAAAGAGACGAGTATCAAAGATACCGTTGCTGGTCGCTTGTTAATCTGGAACATCATGCCTGTTGGTATGTCGTTTGACGAATGTAATGAAGAGATGACTAAGAAGAATATCTCTAAACTGATCAACTCTTGCTACCGTAAAGTGGGCGTAAAAGAAAGTGTTATGTTTGCTGACCAATTGATGTATCTTGGTTTTGCACAAGCGACACTATCTGGTGTGTCTATCGGTATCGATGACATGGTTATTCCACCACTGAAAAAGCAAATCATCGAAGTCGCTGAAGCTGAAGTGCGTGAAATTGAAGACCAATTTGAGCAAGGCTTTGTAACGGCTGGTGAGCGTTATAATAAAGTGGTCGATATTTGGTCACGTACCAATGACAAAGTCGCTAAAGCGATGATGGACAACTTAGCGACTGATAAAATTATCAACGCTAAAGGTGAAGAAGAAGAGCAGAAGTCATTTAACTCTATCTTTATCATGTCAGATTCTGGTGCTCGTGGTAGTGCCGCCCAGATTCGTCAGCTTGCTGGTATGCGTGGTTTGATGGCTAAGCCAGATGGCTCAATCATTGAAACACCAATTAAAGCGAATTTCCGTGAAGGTTTGACCGTACTTCAGTACTTTATCTCAACGCATGGTGCGCGTAAAGGTCTTGCGGATACGGCATTGAAAACAGCTAACTCAGGTTACTTGACGCGTCGTTTGGTTGATGTAGCCCAAGATTTGGTTATTACCAGTGATGACTGTGGTACTGAGCAAGGTTTGCTCATGAAGCCACATATCCAAGGTGGTGAAATCATTGAGAAGTTGGGCGAGCTAGTACTAGGTCGTGTAACGGCACGTGATGTCACTTATAACGATAATGCTGAAAAAATCTTGATTCCAGCGGGTACGTTGATCGATGAGCATTGGGTTAAAGTACTAGATAACAATGCAATCGATGATATCTGGGTACGTTCAGTGATTACTTGTAATATCGAACATGGCGTTTGTTCACAGTGCTATGGTCGTGACCTTGCTCGTGGTCATAAAGTGAATATCGGCGAGTCTGTTGGTGTTATGGCGGCGCAGTCTATCGGTGAGCCTGGTACTCAGTTGACCATGCGTACTTTCCACGTTGGTGGAGCGGCAAGTTCTGCTTCTGTGGACAACAGCATTTCAGTTCGTAGTGCTGGTCAAGCGCATTTTGAAAACATGAAGACTGTACAGCATACCGATGGTCATTTGGTTATCGTATCGCGTTCAGCTGAAATCGCCTTGACCGATGAGCTTGGTCGTGAGCGTGAGCGCTATAAAGTACCTTATGGTTCAAGCGTGCTTGTAAAAAATGAAGACCAAGTTGAAGGCGGTCAAACTATCGCTAAGTGGGATCCGCACACGCATCCTATTATTACAGAATTCGCGGGTACCGCACGTTTCAGTGAGATTACTGATGGCTTAACGGCTACTGTAAAAGTTGATGATGCGACTGGTATGAGCTCGTTTGAGATTCTAGCTACTCGAGATCGTTCAAGCTCAGCAAAAGACTTACGTCCTGCGATTATCTTGAACACAGACGAAGGTAAAGAAGTCGTTTACTTCTTACCTGCTGAAACCATCATTCGCGTTAGCGACGGTGAAAAAGTTGCAGCCGGTTCGATTCTAGGTCGTGTACCACAAGCGTCTTCAGGTACTAAAGATATTACCGGTGGTCTGCCACGTGTAGCTGATTTATTCGAAGCACGTCGTCCAAAAGATCACGCTATCATGGCTGAAATGACGGGTGTTGTTAGCTTTGGTAAAGAAACCAAAGGTAAAAATCGCTTCATTATTACTAATGAAGATGGCGAGATTCATGAAGAGCTGATCCCGAAATGGCGTCAGATTAACGTCTTCGAAAACGAGACGGTAGCTCGTGGTGAGGTTATTGCTGATGGTCCACAGAATCCGCATGATATCTTACGTCTGAAAGGACAAACCGCGCTTGCTGACTATATCGTTAACGAAGTACAAGACGTTTATCGTCTGCAGGGCGTAAAAATCAACGATAAGCACATCGAAGTTATCATTCGTCAGATGTTGCGTAAAGTTGAGATTACTGATGGCGGTGATTCAAACCACTTTAAAGGTGATCAAGTAGAATATGCTGATATCAAAGCATTGAATGCCAAGCTAGAAGCGGAAGACAAATTTCCAGTTCAGTTTGAACGTCAATTACTTGGTATTACCAAAGCAAGTTTGGCAACCGAAAGCTTTATCTCAGCCGCATCGTTCCAGGAAACGACTCGTGTCCTAACGGCTGCTGCGGTCACTGGTAAAGTGGATGAGTTACGTGGTCTGAAAGAAAACGTAGTCGTTGGTCGCTTGATTCCAGCTGGTACTGGTCTTGCTTATCATAAAGCTCGTAAAGAAAAAGCAGAGCAAAAACTGCAAGATAAAGACTTAAATGCGGCGTTTGATATGTCAGCAACGACTGATGCGACAGACTTTGCAAGCTTTGATGAAGCCTTTGCTCAAGAATTGAATCAAGGTAATCATTAAACTAGATAGCGTTTAGTTATTTGAATAAATAAAAAAGCCAGCCTAAGTTGCTGGCTTTTTTTGCTTTAAAATTCCATCACAACAAGTTTTTTCTTGGGAAATGATAAGATAAAATAGTACACTGCATAACCCCATTACTTAAATAGTCAGAGATTTTGGCTCTAGTATTCATAAGTATTCGTAATTTCCGATTATTTTTAGCAGTACTCACTAAAAAGGATAAGTGCATGGCAGATAAAACTCGCGTTGCCAAATATCAAGCTGACCGTACCAATCAAAAGCTATATTTTTGCCGCCTTGCCTGTCAAGCCGCTGCAGACACAACTGACAAGCAGTTATATCAAGCACATTGTGAGACCGCTATTTTTCATCTATACGGTACGTTTTTAGCCTTTTTACAAGAGCTTGGTCACTTTTATAATATAACGTTGACGACGCCGACGTTGCTAGATATCGAAGAAGCACTGATTGAGCGTACGCAAGTATCACCTGAAGTGCAGCGTCTAAAGCAGTTACAGCAGCAAGGATTTCTGGCTGATATAGAACATGCCTATCAGCGTTGTCTATATGCCGTGATATCTGAGCATTCAGTGGATAAGGCGGCTGATGACAAAAAACAAGTGCCTGATTTGATTATCAATGTAGTGACACTTTCCAATCAATGGTTGCCAGATGATGCGACCATACGTGAATGGCGCCAACAGTTTTTGGAGCTGATTGAGCAGCTACGTGCTGGTATGGTGGAATTTTAGTTCTTATGGCTTAGATTATATTTTCAAAGCTTCGTTATGAGTGCTTAATGATTCGCTGCTACCTTTAAGCTAAGTAAGGCACAATATTAAATGCAATTGAAATATGCCCTATAAAAAAGGCTGGCTCAGTGTTTACTGAACCAGCCTTTTTAAATGTATCAATATAGAAAGCAGACTATTACTCAGGCATCGCTGGCATACGTTCTACAGGCTTGACTACTAACGGTTTTGGTTTCTGCGCTGGGCTATTAGTAATACCATTATTAGCAGGTTTAATAGCGGTCGTAACTGCCGGCGTTTCAACAGGTTTTGGAGCAGGTGGCTGGCGTTTCTGAATAGACGTCTTTACTGGTTTTTCCGATTTGCCTGTATCAGTATCTTCGCCATCAAGTTCAGTGACCCCTTCATCCATCATCTCTATAATGTTTTGCTTTTGTTTCTTGGACTTGGCACGGTTATTAATAGAGACCCATTGGCTAGGCGTGTCTTTAAGTTGGGCTTTCATAAAATCCATCCAAACGGGTAGGGCTGCCACACCACCATATTCGCGACGACCCATGGTTGATGGTTGGTCAAATCCCATCCAGACGACGGTTGCATTGGTAGGATGGAAGCCTGCAAACCAAGCATCTTTCGCTTCATTGGTGGTTCCTGTCTTGCCGCCAATATCATCACGTCCCAGAGATCTTGCTTTAAACGCTGTACCACGCTGTATTACATCACGTAAGATATCTGCCATCTCATAAGCGACTTTAGGCTTTAAAATACGCGGAGCTTGTTCAGCGCGTACGTACTGTACAACAGGTGCTTTTAGGCGATCTGATTCTGGACTGGCATCGTAAATGCTAAAATCAATCTTGTTACTGTCTTTAGTAGGGGTTTTACTCTTGTCAGCCTCTATATCAGTTTCTGTATCTTTACTTGCCGGCGATTCTTTAGCGTCGCCTGTTTTATTGTCTTCAGCTAATTTTTTACTTTCCTCTATTTTTGCATCATATTCTTCAGTTAGTTTTTTATTGACATCGTCAAGCTGCTCATTGAAACATAGGGCACAAGCTTGCTGAGGATTGGCTTGAAACAAAAGCTTATTATTATAGTTATAAATTTGTTCAATAAAATAAGGTTGAATGCGATGCCCGCCATTGGCAAAGGTGGCGTAAGCGGTTGCCATTTGTAATGGGGTTGCTTGACCTGTACCCAACGCTAAGGACAAAGTAGTTGGCAGCTTCTCTTTATCAAGACCAAATTCATCTAATAAGTTGCGAGCGTCAGAGATGCCAATTGCTTGCAGCAAGCGAATAGATACTAGATTACGTGATAAATAAAGTCCGCGGCTTAACGTAATATCACCTAAGAAGCGACCATCAGAGTTTTTTGGTTTCCAGTCACCTACTTGCAGCGGGCGATCCGAAACTATACTATCTGGACGATAGCCTTTTTCTAATGCTGCTGTATAGACAAGGGGTTTAATGGTAGAACCCGGTTGACGCCAGCCCTGCAGAGCACGGTTAAATTTACTATGGTTAAAATCAAAGCCACCGACCAAGGCACGAACGCCACCGGTATCAGGATTCATAGAAACCAAACTACCTTGTATCTCAGGTATTTGACCAAGCTGCCAGCCACCACTAGCAGTCGGTATCAGGCGGATAATATCGTTCTTACTCACTATTTGGCTGGCATTGCTTGGAAAATAACCAATGCGATCAGCAGAGATATATTTACGTGCCCAGCGCATACCAGACCAATTAACGGTCACGCTTTCTCCTGAAAGCATGGTCGCCTCAAAACTACTGGTATTCACTTTAGTCACTTTGGCAGGCGACATATTGCTATAGCGACTGAAATTCTTTAGCGGTTCATCATTTGCTTCGGCGCCGCGCCAGCCATGGCGATGCTCGTAAGCAACCAAGCCAGATAAAATTGCCTTTTCTGCATCTATTTGCGCTTGACTATCAACCGTCAAACGTACACGCCAGCCGCCATGCATAACTTGCTCACCATAACGATCAACCAAAGCTGCGCGCGTCATTTCGGCCAAATACGGCATATTAACATCCAACTTTTCTTGATAAAGCTTAATACCGATGGGCGCATTAATGGCTTCGTCATATTGGGTTTTGTCGATGTAACCCAATTCATGCATGCGACCAATAATCCAGTTACGGCGCGTGAGCGCACGGCTTGGATTGGCAACAGGATTGTATTTAGAGGGCGCTTTCGGCAAACCTGCAAGCATTGCCATCTCAGCAATGGTGAGATTTTCTAACGATTTACTATAATATTTTTTGGCAGCCGCACGAATACCGTAAGCGCCTTCACCTAAGTAAATTTTATTGACATAAAGGGTAAGAATGTCGTTTTTACTCAGCTCGTCTTCAATCTTACGGGCTAAAAACAATTCCGTTAGTTTGCGATTTAACGTGCGATCTGAGCTTAGAAAATAGTTTTTGGCGACCTGCATGGTGATGGTCGAGCCACCTGTTTGGCTTTCATCATCCGTCACCACTTCGGTGACCGCGCGCCCTAATCCTTTAATACTAATACCGCTGTGCTGAAAAAATGAAGAATCTTCTGCTGCTAAAAAAGCATGGGTCAAGTCTTCCGGTATCTCTTCAAAGGTAATAGGCAATGATAAACGGTTGCCATATTGCCCAATCAATTTGTCATCACTACTATATATTTGTAATGGCATCTCTAAAGTTGCTGTTTTAATCTCTTGCGTGCTTGGCAACGTTGGCGATAAATACATCGCCATACCATAGAAGCCGATAGGAACGGCAAGCGCTAATACAACCGCCAACGCTAGACAGGCAATGAAAAGCCCCACCAAAAAGTGAATGAGACGAACGGTGGCATTTTTTTTGGTCATAGTCAGACTTATCGATTAAGGTTTGCAACAGATAAAAAACATTATACCTTGAACAAAATAGCCAAGTAATAATAAATGTGTAAGTTAGCCTCTACAGGACATTTAAATGCTTGAATCTATCTGTTAAGTAAAGTATTGTACTAAATTATTACAAATAACTATCAGATTGTACACTTAATATAAGGTATAGAGTTTGTGAGGCTATTTACTTCTAAGAGTCGACATTTGATTGGCGTGGATATTTGTACCACCTCAGTGAAGTTGGTTGACATACAGCGCCAACAAGGCGTTTTTCACCTAAGATCTTATGGTACTGAAATATTACCTGAAGGCGTAGTCATCGACAAACTCATTGTAGACACGGAAGTGGTAGGCAATACTATAGCAGGCTTGGCAAGGCGTTGCCAAGCGGCGGGTAGTAGTGCAGCCACAGCAGTCTCAGGGTCAGCGGTGATTACTAAAATCATCGATATGGATATGGTGCTAAGTGACGTTGAGCGTGAAGCTCAAATTCGTTTGGATGCTGACCAATACATACCTTATCCGTTAGAAGACGTCAATTTGGACTTTGAAGTATTGGGTCCCTCTCTTATCAATGATGACATGGTACAAGTACTGCTTGCCGCCTCTCGTTCAGAAAACGTTGACCAAAGAGTTGATGCCTTAACCTTTGGTGGTCTGCAAACCAAGATAATGGATATTGAGTCGCATGCCATTGAGCGTGCTTTTGGCTTGATGGCAGACAGTCTGCCAAACTTGCCAGATTTGGTGGCGCTGGTTGATATCGGACACAATCAAACAACATTATATGTCGCCAAAAATGGCGAGTTTATCTATAGTCGTGAGCAGTTATTTGGAGGCAGTCAGCTGACAGAAGCCATCCAAAACCGCTATGGCTTGTCTGCTGAAGAAGCTTCTATTAGTAAGCGCGAGCGTGCTCTACCTGATGATTACTATACTGATGTCTTAACACCATTTATAGAAAATACCATCCAACAAATCACTCGCTCTTTACAGTTTTATTTCTCCTCAAGTCAATATAGTAGTATCGATCATGTGGTCCTTGCTGGTGGCAGTAGCTCTATTGCGGGTCTTGCTGGTATGGCGCAGCAGCGATTGGGCGTGCCTGTGAGTATTGCAAATCCGTTCATTAATATGACTATTGCGCCGCATATCGATCATGAGCAACTGGCGATTGATGCACCCAGCTTAATGGCCGCTTGCGGTCTGGCGTTAAGGAGCTTTGACTAATGGCTCGTATTAACCTACTGCCCTGGCGAGAAGATGAGCGTGCCCGCCGCAATAAAGAGTTTATCACCTTAGTGGTGGCAGTGACACTGTTGTCTCTGCTTGCAGCATTTGCGACGTGGAGTTATTTTAATAACGAACTTGCTGAACAATTAGATGCCAATGCACTGATTGAACAAGAAAACGCTCGCTTGGATAAAGCGTTGGTCGAGATTGATAGCTTAGAGCAGCGCCGTGAAGATATCATCTCACGTATGCAAGTTATTCAAGACTTGCAAGGTCGACGTCCTGTACCTGTACGTCTATGGGATGATCTTGCTAAAGCCATTCCGCCAGCGCTTTATTTGAATAATCTAAAACGTGAAGGGGATGTATTAACATTAACAGGTCTTGCTGACAATCCAAACGTGGTATCAAGCTTGATCCGTAATCTTGATAGCAGTAAGTGGATGGGCGATTCAGCCGTAAGTAATATTCAGCAAAACATCACCGCTTATCAAGCAGCCCCCGTTTTGGAAGATACGGTCACTACGCCAGGTGAACAGCCGCGTCCTATTTATCCTGAAGACAGCTATGTGCAGTTTGTAATCACGACTAAAGTACAGTCTGAAACGGCCGTTCCTGTAGAAGGTGCTGATGGCGCTATTGTACCTGGAGGTGAGTTATGAAACTGACCCGTAAAAAAACCCGCATTAAAATCAAAAAGACGGTGATAAGACAAAGAAAACAGTTTGATTTAAATGAGTTTCGCCGCAGTTTTGAGTCATTGGATTCTGAAAACTATGGTAGTTGGCCGCTCCCTGTTAAAGTCACCGTCATTGGTTTTATTATTGCTTTGATTGCTGCTTTGTCATGGGCATTACCAATCAGCAGTAAAATCGATGAAATTACAGCAGCAGAAAGCCAACAACAAACCTTGCTCGATAGCTACCGTGAAAAAGAATCGCGCGCGCGCCATCTACAAGCTTATCAAGCTCAAGTGATTCAAATGGAAGCGGAGTTTAATACTTTGCTTGACCAGCTACCAAAAGATACCCGTGTATCAGAATTGGTTGAGGGTATCAATATGACGGGCGTGGGCAGTAACATACGTTTTCAGGACATATCTGTTGAGCCTGAAATTGAAAATGAATTCTTTATTGAGCAGCCTATTCGTATTGCAGCGTTGGGTGACTACCATCAATTTGGTAGTTTTATTAGTGGTTTGGCAGCTTTACCAAGGATTATCACCATGCACGACTTCGAAGTCAGTAATCCGCAGCCAACCTTGGATGTTTTACCCGAGCTAAATTTGGTATTGCAAACCAAAACCTATCGCTCCAAAGAAGCGGTCCCTGAAGGTGATGCAGCGGCGGCTGAAGCTGTACCCACCGATGCTGCTGCAGGAGGCAACTAATGACTAGCTACAAACTGCCTAAGTTAAGGTTATTGCTGTTAAGCGCTACTGTTTTATCTCTAACGGGTTGTACGGATCGTATCGGTTTAGCAGAACAGGCAATGGCTGATATCCGTAACCAGCCTGCGCAGCCGATTGAGCCTCCTCCTCAGGCCGAGCTGGTAGAAGATTTTGTCTATAGCGCCAGTGCGCAGCGTAGTCCATTTTTGCCACCGAGTTTAGTGAACGTACAAGGTCCGACCACCTTTATTGATGGGGTACGCCCTGATATAACCCGAGTCAAAGAACCGCTTGAACAGTACGAGCTGACACAACTGATTTTTCGCGGTGTGGTTATCTCGCCTGAAGGTCAACAGTATGCTTTAGTACAGCGTCCTGATGGCTCAGTTGCTAGTGTTAGAGTGGGTAATTATCTTGGATTGAATGACGGTCGTATTGTTGAAATCACACCGACTCAGATTAACTTGATTGAAATTGTGCCAGACAGCCGTGCTGGGTTTGTTGAAAAACCCCAGTCACTGGTGTCCCCTATAAGCTAAGTCGGCAGATTTTTTGAGGAATAAATAATGACAGTACGCAATAACAAGGTAATGACGATGAGCAACCGCGTATCTTCTACTTTTGCCATCTCTGCATTGGCAATGAGTATGGTAGCTGTAAGTAGCATTGCCCATGCCGAGCAGCGCATCAACAATGTCTCTGTGGTGCAGACTGCGCCAGCCGTAACGCAAATGCGTTTAGGGTTTTCAGGTGCGCCAGTATTACCAGCCGCTTATCAGCTCGACAATCCTAGCCGTTTGGTGCTGGATTTTGAACAGGTGCAAAACGGTCTTGCTAGTCGCTTTAAAGAATATAATATCGGTATGGTCAATGAGGTCACCACCTTAAATAGTGACAATACCACCCGTCTTATCGTTGGGCTAAAAAAGACGGGCAACTATACCACCGCGATTGATGGCAATGAATTATTGCTGACGATTACGGACCCTAATCGTCCAGTGATTGCTCCGGTGGTCACGAAAGTCATTACCAACGACCCTGTACAAGATGTCCTAAATGGCAATTCGGCTATTACTACCACGGCTGTGGTTACGCCCATTGTTGAAACCAGTAGCGTTGCTGTCGCGCCTATTAGAACCACAGTCACAAAAAACCAAGTACCTGCTGACACCATGGTCGTACGTGTCAACCCTTTATTAAGCCCACAACTTGCCTCTGCACAAGTCAGCAAGCAGTATAGCTATGATGGGCTAAGCGCTGTGAATTTTTCAGCAGGGAATGATGGCGGTGGTAACGTTAGTATCTCACTTGCCAATGAAGCGATTCCTGTAGACGTTCAGCGTCAAGGTAATAAGCTGGTTGTGCGTTTGACAGGCAGTACCGTACCTAGAAATCTGCTACGCCGATTGAATGTTAATGGTGGTTTGGTAGACAGTATTGATACTAAAAACCAAGGTCAAAATGGTGTTATTACCATCAATATGAAAGACGATTTTGAATATCAAGCCTATCAATCAGGCAGTCAGCTAAATATTGGTATCAGACGACCTGAGCTGCTACGTGAGCCGACGCTTGAAGAAAAAGTCTATACCGGTGCAGCGCTATCTATGGAGTTTCAAGATGTTGAGATTCGTAGTGTCCTAGATATCTTAGCGCAGTTTACAGAGATGAATATCGTTGCTAGTGATTCGGTCGCCGGTAATATTACCTTGCGCCTTATCAACGTACCTTGGGATCAAGCACTTGATATCATTCTTAAAAGTAAAAATTTGGGCAAACGTGAAAACGGTAACGTAATTTTGGTTGCGCCTTCAACTGAGCTTGCTGAACAAGAAGCACGTGAGCTTGAAGCCCAGCAAGCGGTTGAGTCTTATGCACCGTTACGTACTGAATATATCCGTCTAAGCTACGCAAAAGCGGCAGATGTCCTAACCCTGATCTCTCAAGGTAGTGGTGGCGCCTCTGGCGGTAGTAATACTGGCAGCGCCAATGCTAATACTAAAGATAGCAATAGCTTGCTCTCTAATCGTGGGACGGTAACAGTCGATGAGCGTACCAATACTTTGATTGTTAAAGATGTGGCAGCCAGCATTGAAAATATCCATAAGCTGATTGGTAAAATCGACATTCCTGTCCGTCAGGTCATGATTGAAGCGCGTATCGTTAGTGCGACTGATAGCTTTAGTAAAGAGATTGGAGTGCGTTGGGGTATCTTGTCAAATGGCGCTGCCAATAACCGGAACTTGTTGGTCGGTGGCAGTAACCAAACTTTATGGGACTTAAAAGATTTTGATGTGCAGACCACGACTATTAATGGTCAGACCGTCTCTTATCCTAAATACGATATTACTCGTCCTGACAATCTAAACGTTGATTTAGGCGTTGATAATCCAGCAGGTCGTATTGCCTTTGGTCTGCTAGGTATTTCTGATTTTATGCTCGATCTTGAGTTGTCAGCCATGCAAGCAGACAACCGCGGTGAAGTGATTTCTACGCCAAAGATTTTGACCTCTGATAAGCAAACGGCAAAAGTATCTTCTGGTACGCAGATTCCTTATCAAGAAGCATCAGCAAGTGGTGCGACTACTACTAGCTTTAAAGAAGCTGCTTTAAGTTTGGAAGCCACGCCAAATATTACTCCAGATGGTAAGATTGGTTTGCAGCTGCTAATCACCAATGGCACACCGACCATTATTAATAATCAGGTTGCCATCGCTGAAGACTCGATTTCTACTAACGTTATTGTTGAAGATGGTCAAACCATTGTATTGGGCGGCGTCTTTAAAAACCGTACTAATAATGGCGTCGATAAAGTACCTTTCTTAGGTGATTTGCCTTATATCGGTCGTGCCTTCCGTAAAGACGTGCGCAGCAATACCAAAGAAGAGCTGCTGATATTTATCACGCCGAAACTGATCAATGATGGTATTAGTCGCTTAGATTAGTCGGATTTTAGTTGGTTTTGAGTCATAAAAAGCAAGCCTTAGTGCTTGCTTTTTTAATGGTTGATTTTTAGGCTGGCAAGGATTTTACTAACAATAATCACAGCTCATTACTAGCCAGAATATCAATGACGTTGTATCATACCTAATTTAGCTGAGTGAGTACTATGGTTGAGGAATTACCGTCGGTATTTTTGGTAGGGCCGATGGGAGCAGGGAAGACCACAATCGGCAGATTACTGGCAAAGCAGCTCGGGCGCTCGTTTGTAGACAGCGATTGGTATATCGAATCGCAGACCGGTGCCGATATCGCTTGGATATTTGCCAAAGAAGGTGAAGCGGGCTTTCGAGAACGGGAAACGCGTGCAATCGATGAGCTAACACAGCAACCGCAAATTGTTTTAGCGACTGGCGGCGGTGCTGTGATGGCAGCTGAAAATCGTGAGTATTTAAAGCAGCGCGGTATCGTTATTTATCTCAACGCGCCTGTCGATGTACAAATGGCTCGTACTGCGAAAGACAAATCGCGTCCTTTATTACAGCAGCCAAACCCCAGAAAAATACTGCAAGGTTTATATAGCGCGCGTGATCCATTGTACAGGGAAGTAGCGCATATCATTATGCCAACAGGACATACGTATCCACGGCACATGGTCAATCAATTATTACAGCAGCTTAACTCATTTTGTATCTCTACGTCTGTCGATTCAGAGCCTGAAAAAGACTGATGTCAAAAAATGACTAGTATGACCAATATTATCGAATACCTATTTAGTTAAATTTTACTCGTAAGAATTAAGGAGATTTTCATGGCAACGCCACTGTTTCATGCTGACTTGACAGTACATACGCAAAGTCATGACTATCCAATCGTCATTACTGAAAACGCAATAGCAGAAAATAGCAGTATGGCTAGCCAAGTTGCCCCTTATATTACAGGTCGTCAAGTCCTTATCGTCACCAATGAAACGGTTGCGCCTTTATATTTAAAGGCTTTACAAGAGGAACTTGAAGCGCAGTTTACCGTGCAGGTGTGCGTGCTGCCAGATGGTGAACAATATAAGAACCAGTCGAATATCAATCAGATTTATGATGTGCTGATGGCAGCACATTTTAATCGTGATGTGACTCTGATTGCGCTTGGTGGTGGTGTCATTGGTGATATGACGGGATTTGCAGCGGCAAGCTTTATGCGCGGCGCCAATTTTATTCAGATACCAACCACCTTGCTGTCTCAAGTCGATTCAAGTGTCGGCGGTAAAACCGGTATCAATCATCCGCAAGGCAAAAACATGATTGGCGCATTCTGGCAGCCGCAAATGGTATTGGTAGATATGAGCACGCTCAAAACCCTGCCAGCGCGCGAGCTGTCAGCAGGGCTTGCTGAAGTTATTAAATATGCGCTGATTATGGATGCCGAGTTCTTGACTTGGCTTGAGCACAATCTGCCTGCAATGATGGCTTTAGATCTAGCGGTACTGGGTGAAGCGGTCAAGCGCTGTTGCCAGTACAAAGCTGATGTTGTCGCCCAAGATGAAAGAGAATCAGGTATACGCGCTTTATTAAATTTTGGTCATACGTTTGGTCATGTGATTGAAACTCATGAAGGTTATGGTAGTTGGCTACATGGTGAGGCAGTCGCTGCGGGCATGGTACAAGCGGCTGAGCTGTCGCAAAAAATCGGCTGGTTAACGAGCGATGAGGTTGCTCGTGTTAAGCGCATATTGTCATTAGCCAATTTACCGCTCACGCCGCCGCCTATTGAAGTTCAGACCGCTTTGGACTTAATGGGGCATGATAAAAAAGTGAAACACGGACAAATCCGCCTTATTTTGTTAAAATCATTGGGTGAAGCAGTATTAACCAATGATTTTGACCCGCATCTGCTCACCGATGTGCTAGCCATGCATGCACCGTAAGCTATAAAAGAACATATATTATAAATGGCTATGAGCAGTTAATTTTTCAATATAGAAATAGCACGGTACTAAAAGCGATTCTCTTTTATTTTGAAGTGAGTATAGAGCGCTTGGTTTTATCTGTATAATTTTTATGACCCTATCCTAAGCATATCTTTACCAAGGACACCTCCATGGCAGCATCTCGCTCGACGACTCGCACCGCGAGTCAATCCTATCGCCGTCAAGCGCTGATTTGGCTGATAGCGACTCTGATGTTGGGTGTGACCACCGCTTTGGTATGGATGTTTAGCCAAACGCCAGCGATGGGCGCCAAGATAGAAAACGCGCCCATAGCAGCGCCGAAAACACTGAGTGCGGAGCTTGAGCAGCCATTGAAAATTGAATCGCTGCATGAGCTTGATACTGACGTACAACCAATAAGTTTTGATGAAACGGTTCGTGATTTGCGCAGCTATCCTGATGAGTTTAAAGATAAGCGTTATCTGCTTGCCAACAAAGGCAAGTGGACAGTACAGGTCATGAATGTCGCTGAAAATGAGGTGATTGTCAGTTATCTAGAAGGACGTGAAGACCGTAGAAAATTTACATATTTCCGCTACCTTGATGAAAACGAGCAAGTCCGTTATATGCTGACCTATGGCTTGATGGGCAGTCCACAAGAAGCAGTTGGTGCGGCTAAGCTGATAGATTTTAAGCTGCCTGCCAATGTGCGAGTATTGCCTGAAGAGATCAATCGCTACGTCAGCATCATTGATAATTATGAGCGCCCTGATCCTGTAAAAGATTTGAGTACAAAACGCACCCGTGCCGTCAATCTGAGACCAGCCAAGCGTGAAGTGCCGCTACGTCAAAAAACACCTACGGTAAATAACAGTGAGCAAGCCGCAAGCAATGCGACCAACCGTACTCCTCAAGAATCGACCAATAGCAGTGCGACTGAAAGCATTCGTCAGTCCGTTGATACTTCTGATACCTTGACAGTTAATGAGGAGCGTATTTTCGGTATAGAAGAGCAATCTCCTACTACCTCAGCCCCTAAAAGTACTGATAATAACCGTAAGCCTGAGCAAGAAAGCAAAAAGCCTGTTGTATCTGGTGCTGATACTAATTCAGCGAAAAAACCACCAGTGGTTGCCACGCCTAAGGCGCCGAATAACACTGCCAATTCCAACAGTACAAATTTGGATAATAAAAATTCAAATGCAAGCTCGGCGAATAAAAATGCCAATAATAGCTCTAACAATGCGGCAGCGCCAAAAGCCAAAAACGACAGTATAAAAGAGCTCATCGAAGAAAAGAAAGACTAATTTTAAGTAAGCACATACGTCAAAAAGCCCACTAAAAAATACAGTGGGCTTTTTTTATGAATCATTTATTTATGGGTTATGATATCTTATATAACCAATAACAATATAAACACTTACAAAATCTGACGGATGAATCGGCAGAAAAGACTAGATTTTTTGTCAATCATTCACTAATATAAGGATGGGTGACGCTCTGTATAGTTATCGTAAATGGTCATTTGTTAGCTTCTAATTTAATAAGATTTTATTAGATCTAGGATAAATGAATAACAGAAAACATCATATCTCAAGCGCTGCTACTTGTTAGCTGGTTACTAGTTATCCGCTACGATCAGCATATCGCAAGTGGCGCAACTTCTCTTACTATCATCCTTATTAGGATTGTTAAGGCGCTTGAATATAGGCGTCTTATATTCACATTTGATGGATAAACTGCGTTTTTTCAGCTATTTACTAGTTTGATCATTGGAGATTATAAGATTCATATTGAAACCTATAGCCGACATAAGATCGACAAGTAGTCACGTTGAAGTGCTTAATATTTTGATTTGCGACGATTGATATTGAATACTTTTACCAAGTTATCCTATCAGTCCGCGTTAAATTGATGGCTCAAATGTTGCTAGCATACAGGGTGCTTTGATAGTTGTTCTTATCATACCCAGCGCACTGGCAATAATTTTTCTGCTCGCGCTTTGTTAATCCGGATATGTAAATATAATCCAGCCCGTTCTGCTTGCGGAAAACGGTTTGTGCATCACATTGGTTGCATAAACTTCCGCTTACTTAAAAGGACCAGCTATGTCAATGATTTCCTCCCATACGCATTTGGCCTCGCCAGATGACTTTTCTGACAATTGCGGTTTTGGTTTGATTGCTCATATTGAGGGTCAGGCCAGTCATGACTTGGTAAAAACAGCCATTCACAGCCTAAGTTGTATGACCCATCGTGGCGGCGTGGCAGCTGATGGCAAAACCGGTGATGGTTGTGGTTTATTATTAGCGACGCCCGTTGCCTTTTTTAGAGACATTGCAGCAGAGCAACAGTTTGAGATAACGGATAACTTCGCGGTTGGTATGGTATTCGTCAATCCAGATACGGCAACGGCTCAGCATAGCCTACAAGTATTAAATGAAGAGATTACCGCACAAGGCTTAGAAGTAGCCGGCTGGCGCGATGTACCACTTGATTTAAGCATTGTCGGTGAAATTGGGCGTCAGACATTACCAGATTTTAAGCAAGTATTTGTCAATGCGCCGGATGGTTTAGCGGCAGATGATTTTAATCGCAAGCTGTTTGTGGCGCGTAAAAAATCTGAGCAACGCTTGGTTGATGATGAGCTGTTTTATGTCTGCTCATTGAGCTGTCAGACTATTATTTATAAAGGTTTGGTGATGCCATCAGACTTGCCAGCTTTCTTCTTAGATTTGCAAGATGCGCGTTTGGCGTCGCATATTGTGGTATTCCATCAGCGCTTTTCAACCAATACGCTACCGCGCTGGCCACTAGCCCAGCCTTTCCGCTATCTGGCGCATAATGGTGAGCTAAATACCATCTCCGGCAACCGCAGCTGGTCTGAGGCGCGTACGCCAAAATTAAAATCAGATAAATTACCCAATTTGAATGAGTTAACGCCTTTAGTTAATAGTAG
This sequence comes from Psychrobacter sp. ANT_H59, assembly GCF_008369225.1. Taxonomy (NCBI): domain Bacteria; kingdom Pseudomonadati; phylum Pseudomonadota; class Gammaproteobacteria; order Moraxellales; family Moraxellaceae; genus Psychrobacter; species Psychrobacter sp. ANT_H59. The sequence continues at coordinate 441,182 of NZ_VOBE01000003.1, read as the reverse complement.
TGGCTCAGACTCATCTAGCTTAGACAATATGCTAGAAGTTCTGATGTCAGGCGGTATGAGCTTGTTTCATTCGATGTCAATACTTGTGCCACCTGCTTGGCAGAATGTCGATAGCATGGATATGGACTTGCGGGCATTTTATGAGTTTTACTCGCAGCATATGGAAGCATGGGACGGTCCTGCAGGTCTCGTGATTCAAGATGGTCGCTATGCCGTCTGTATGCTGGATCGGAACGGTCTGCGTCCATCACGTTGGGTAACGACGAAGAATGGTTATATTACGGTCGCCTCAGAAGTGGGGGTTTGGGATTATAAGCCAAAAGACGTGCTCGCTAAAGGTCGTGTTGGACCCGGTCAGATGCTGGTCATTGATACTCAAACCGGTCAAATAATGGATACCAAAGCCATTGCGACCTTGCTTAAAAAGGCGCATCCGTATCGTAAATGGTTACGTGACGAGGCAACTCGTATCCGTGATGATGAGCGCTTAGAAGAAGAGTTAGCAGCGCAGGCATGTCGCGGTGAGCCGCTAAAAGCATTGCAAAAAATGTATCACATCACCAATGAAGAACGCACAGAAATCATCCGTCCTAATGCCGAAAATGCCCAAGAACCAGTCGGTTCGATGGGTGATGATACGCCAATGGCAGTACTATCACAGCAGATCCGCCATGTCGGTGATTTCTTCCGTCAGCAGTTTGCACAGGTCACTAATCCACCGATTGATCCGCTACGTGAATCTATCGTCATGTCATTACAGACCTGTCTTGGTGCTGAAACCAATGTGTTTGCACCATCGGCACGTGACGCCCATCGCCTTATCTTGTCATCACCGGTGCTGTCAGCAAGTAAGATGCAGCAACTTGAAACTGTGAATGATCCTGCTTTTAAGATGGCACGTATCGACTTAAATTATGACCGTACATTAGAAATTTCCGCTGCCATTATCTCTATCTGCGAGCAAGTCGCCAGTAGCATTCGTGCTGGTCATACCTTGATTGTCTTATCTGATAAAGACATTGCGGTAGATAAAGTCCCTGCCAACGCCATAATGGTTACAGGGGCGGTGCATCATTATCTGATTGCACAAGGTATACGTACCGATGCCAATTTAATTATTGAAACCGGTCTGGCACGTGATTCACATCAAGTCGCGGTATTAATTGGTTTTGGTGCGACCTGCGTTTATCCTTATCTAGCTTATGACGTGATTGATGATTTGGTTGCGACTGGCGAGCTGCTTGGTGATCCGATTCAGGCACGGGTAAATTTCCGTAAAGGCTTAGATAAAGGTCTGCTAAAGATTTTATCAAAAATGGGTATCTCTACCATTGTATCGTATCGCGGTGCGCAGTTATTTGAAGCGGTAGGTCTTTCTGAAGAAGTGGTTAATCTGTGCTTTAAAGGCGTGCAAAGTCGTATCAAAGGCGCAACCTTTGCTGATTTGGCAGCAGATCAAGCGCAGCTTGCGGCAAATGCCTTTAAGCGTCGTGCCCCACTTGATCAAGGCGGCTTATTAAAATTTGTCTTTAATAAAGAGTATCATGCATTTAATCCTGAGGTGATTAATAGCCTACATTTGGCGGTACGAACTGGTAATTATGACAATTACCGTCAATATGCAGAAATTGTCAATAGCCGTCCGGTCGCTACTTTACGTGATTTACTACAGCTTAAAACGGACAATCCACTTGACGTTGATGAGGTTGAAGATATCTCAGCCATTTTGTCGCGTTTTGACTCTGCTGGTATGTCGCTAGGCGCGCTGTCGCCAGAAGCGCACGAAGCCATTGCTATCGCCATGAATACCATTGGTGGTCGCTCAAACTCAGGTGAGGGCGGTGAAGACCCTGTACGTTACGGAACACTGCGTAACTCAAAAATTAAACAAGTTGCCTCTGGTCGTTTTGGGGTAACGCCCGCCTATTTGCGTTCAGCAGAAGTCATGCAGATTAAGGTTGCTCAAGGGGCAAAACCTGGTGAAGGTGGTCAGCTGCCAGGTGGTAAGGTTAATGCTTTAATCGCCCGCTTACGCTACTCTGTGCCTGGAGTGACGTTGATTTCACCGCCGCCGCATCATGATATTTACTCGATTGAAGATTTGGCGCAGCTTATTTTTGATCTTAAGCAAGTCAATCCAGATGCTTTGGTGTCAGTTAAGTTGGTTTCGCGACCGGGTGTTGGCACGATTGCAACAGGTGTGGCAAAAGCCTATGCTGACTTGATTACTATCTCAGGTTATGACGGCGGTACGGCAGCATCACCACTGTCGTCTATCCATCATGCTGGCTCGCCTTGGGAGTTAGGTCTTGCTGAAACTCATCAATCATTACGCGTTAATGGCTTGCGTCATAAAGTTCGTATCCAAACCGACGGCGGTCTAAAGACAGGACTTGATGTGGTCAAAGCCGCCATTCTTGGTGCTGAGAGCTTTGGTTTTGGCACCACGCCGATGATAGCGGTCGGTTGCAAATACCTACGTATTTGCCATTTAAATAACTGTCCAACGGGCGTTGCCACTCAAAAAGCCCAGCTACGCGATGATCACTTCATCGGTGAAGCTGAAATGCTGATTAACTTCTTTAAATTTGTCGCAACCGAAACCCGCGAATGGCTTGCAAAGCTTGGCGTGCGCACGATGGAAGAGTTGGTTGGACGTACTGACTTGCTTGATATATTAGAAGGCAATACTGCTAAGCAACAGCATCTTGATTTATCGCCTCTATTATTTAGTCATCCTGCCAGTAGCGGCAAAGCGCAGACTTGTCAAGTTGAGCGCAATGAGCCATTTGATAAAGGCTTGCTTGCTGAGCAGATGATTAGTGATATGCTGCTGAATATTCGTCAAGGCAATGGTGGCGACTATAGTTATTACGTTGGTAACTGTGATCGCTCGATTGGGGCGCGTATCTCAGGCGAGATTGCAGAGTTATGGGGTAATCTTGGCATGAGTGACAAACCCATTAAGCTGCACTTGACCGGAACAGCAGGACAAAGTCTAGGTGTTTGGAATGCTGGTGGCTTGCATATTGAACTTGAAGGCGATGCCAATGATTATGTTGGTAAAGGCATGGCAGGCGGTGAGATTGTGATTTATCCACCAAAAGACTCAAGCTTTGTGACGCAAGATACTGCTATTGTAGGTAATACCTGCTTGTATGGTGCAACAGGTGGCAAGCTATATGCTGCTGGTACGGCAGGGGAGCGTTTTGGCGTTCGTAACTCAGGTGCTCATGCTGTTATCGAAGGCACAGGCGACCATTGCTGCGAGTATATGACGGGCGGTATCATCACCATACTTGGACGTACTGGTCTTAACTTTGGCGCAGGCATGACAGGTGGATTTGCTTATGTACTCGATCTGGAAGGTGATTTCTTTGATCGCTGCAACCATGAGTTGATTGATTTAAATCGTATCTCAAGCGAGCAGATGGAAAGCCATCGTATCTACTTACAGCAGGTCATCGAAAGGCATGTCGATAAAACGGGTAGCGCATGGGGGCAGACCATATTAGCGGACTTCGAGCATTATGCGCGTAAGTTCTACTTGGTTAAGCCAAAAGCAGCAAACGTTGCAACTTTGCTTAAAACCACGACCGCTGATCCGCAATAATTGATCTGATTTATTGATAGCGTTGTGTACCATAATATATAGATATTAGAGGTGCACGACGTTATTCTAAAGATGAATTTATAGATGTTTTGAGCAGGTAAATGACAGCCTATATAAGTAAATTTGCCTCATTGAGGCTGCCTATATCGACTGTCGTTAGCCACTATAAAAGACCCCTATATAAAAGAGATAATACCATGGCAAAACGCTTAGAAAATAGTTTTCAGTTTTTAGATGTGCCAAGGCTTGAGCCGATCAAAAAAGACATCGCCACGCGTTCAACAGAGTTTGTTGAAATTTATCAGCCGTTTGAAAGTGAATCAGTCGCTCAGCAATCGCATCGCTGTTTAGAATGTGGCAATCCGTATTGTGAGTGGAAATGCCCTGTACATAATTACATTCCTAATTGGTTAAAACTAGCCGCTGAGGGTCAAATTTTCCAAGCTGCAGAATTGTGTCATCAAACCAATACTTTGCCTGAAGTCTGTGGACGTGTGTGCCCGCAAGACCGCTTATGTGAAGGCTCTTGCACACTCAATGACGGCTTTGGTGCCGTGACGATTGGCAATGTCGAGAAGTATATCAATGACACTGCTTTTGCCCTCGGCTGGCGTCCTGATATGTCTAAAGTAATTTGGACAGACAAGAAGGTTGCCATCATTGGAGCAGGACCTGCAGGTCTTGGCTGCGCAGATATCTTGGTTAGAAATGGCGTCAAACCCGTTATCTTTGATAAACGCCCAGAAATTGGTGGTTTGTTAACTTTCGGTATTCCAGAGTTCAAAATGGAAAAAGACGTCATGCGTAATCGACGTGTCATCTTTGAAGGCATGGGCATGGAATTCCGCCTTGAGACAGAAATTGGTACCGATGTCAGTATTGATGAGCTGCTCGGTGAGTATGATGCTGTATTTATGGGTATGGGTACTTATACCTATATGCGTGGTGGCTTTGCTGGTGAAGAGTTGGAGGGTGTGTATGACGCTCTAGATTACCTGATTGCCAACGTCAATCGCTGTAATGATTGGGAAAAAGACTCAGGCGAGTATATCGACCTAAAAGGCAAGAAAGTTGTGGTGTTGGGTGGTGGCGATACCGCGATGGACTGTAATCGTACCAGTATTCGTCAAGGTGCTGAGCAAGTATTCTGTGCTTATCGCCGTGATGAGGAAAATATGCCAGGCTCACGTCGTGAAGTGGTCAATGCACGCGAAGAGGGGGTTGAGTTCTTATTTAACCGTCAACCGACTGAAATAATTGGCTTAAACGGTAAGGTTAATGCGGTAAAAGTAGTAACGACGCATCTAGGCGCACCAGACGAAAACGGTCGTCAGTATCCTGAGCCAATTGCCAACTCAGAAGAGATTATACCTTGTGATGCAGTGATTATGGCATTTGGTTTCCGTCCAAGCCCTGCGGATTGGTTTGACGCGCAGCAGATTTCTATGGACAAATCTGGTCGAGTATTGGCAGCGGAAAAACAAACCTTTAAGTTCCAAACCAATAACCCTAAGATCTTTGCCGGCGGCGATATGGTGCGTGGCTCTGATTTGGTGGTCACTGCCATTTGGGAAGGTCGTGAAGCCGCTGAAGGGATTTTAGATTATTTAGAAGTTTAGTAATTAGCCTGATTGACACCCAAATGCTCACTTAACTTTGCCTTTTTCTGGTGATGTGCGAGCTTGTTTTGACACTTAACGTCTTTTATCTTTTAATAGGTAAAAGGCGTTATTTTTATGCTTTTTTTAATTCTAATTCTCATTCTCATTAATGATAAGAGATGTGCTGCGTGAAGCCGACTTTTTTACAACGATTTACTGCTCCTGTGATAGAGCCATACGCTCGCTATCAGCATGCTGATGTGCTGCATGCTATACGTTTGGGCATGGCAGTTATACTCGCTTTATTAGTCAATAAAGTCACCAATTTTCCACATGGAGAATGGACGACTATCACTGTTTTTATTATTCTAGGATTGCTACAGTATCAAGGTGCAATTTATACTAAGGCTAAAGAACGAGTACTTGGTACTTTATTGGGTATTGGTGCTGCGCTCGGTATTGTATGGTTTAGTCAAGGCGTAGGGACATGGTTGTGGGTAGATTATGTCATCATCGGACTGATGAGTGGTATTATTGGCTATCTGGCGATTAGGAATCTTGGCTACACAGGGTTATTGACTGGTATAACCATGTTGATGATTGTCTCAGATTTGGGTCAAAGCACTATCGGCCAAGATGGTATCTACCGTGCCCTCAATATTTTACTTGGTACGGGCCTTGCCGTTGCAGCGACATTGATTTTGCCATTGAAGTCCACATTGATGTGGCGATTCTTACTGGCTAGTAACCTCGATGCTTGTAGTAATCTTTATGCTAGAGTAGGCAATCATATCGATACTGCTGAAGAATTGATTGATGGTGCTGTTCAGTACGTCAATCCAACAGTCTTTGCCGTACCTGTTAACAAAGCCTTAGTGATAGAGCTACAGCAGATCAATAAAAGACTCTTAGCGGTACGCCCCCATTTAGCAGCAACAACGAGCGAGTCTGGTATCGATAAAGAGACAATTGAGAGTATTCAACGTACCCACCGAAATATTATTGGTACGATTGATCTGCTGCTAACGGCAGCACCGCGCTTAGCCAGTATCGAGATCGATGAGGATAATCATATCCTGCTCATACATTATCAGCATGAATTAACCCAAGTGATGCAACATATGGCAGCAGTGTTGCGTAGCCCAAGTGATGAGGTGTTTCGTCCCATTACGCGTATTACCTTATCAGAATATCCAAGCGTAGAAAATTTAGGCTTTGAATGGCAGGGCTACTTTTGGTTGACACAAACTTTACAAGTGCAATTACAGCAGCTCAGTGACTTATTACAAGAGACTAAGCCGCAGTGGTTTGCGGCTTCTGGTCTGCGCTACCAGCGCCGTGAACAACGACGTATAGAGGAGCATGGCGGTGAAACAGATTTGCATTTATAAATAAAAAACGCTGACTCTATAAAGTCAGCGTTTTTTTACAATCATAATTATTAAAAACGGCTATCAAAAATCGGCCATTAATAAACAATGATTAACGACCAGTTTTTAGCTTATCCCAATACTGTTGATACACCTGCAATGCTTCATCACCAACATCTTCTTGGAATTCAGCTTTTGCCAATACGTCTTTACTAGGATATATGGTTGGATTATTTTTGACGTCATCTGGCATCATTTCACGTGCCGCAATATTAGGCGACGCATAACCTATCTCTTCACTAACAATTTTGGAGTTCTCAGGACGTAGCAGATAGTCTATAAACTTGTGGGCTGCATCAACTTGCGTGGCGTTTTTAGGAATGACAAAATTGTCCATCCATAATATCGCACCTTCGGTTGGGTATTTATACACCAAACTGGTGAGACCTTCACTATTAGCAATGATAGCTTCACCATTCCACGTCATACCGACGCTGGTTTCACCTTCCATATATGGCATACGTGAAGCATCTGAGTTAAAGGTTTTTACATTCGGCATCAAAGTGGTGAGCTTCTCATACGCGGCTTTAATTTCGTCAGGATTTCTACTATTGCCAGAGTAGCCTAGGGTTAATAGCGCCATGCCAAACACTTCGCGCATATCATTCATCAGCATCACTTGACCCTTATACTCAGGACGCCATAAGTCATTCCAACTATTGACCGTGGCTGGATCAACCGTCTCGCCATTGATAGCAAGACCGGTGCTGCCCCACATATAAGGAATCGAGTATTTGTTTTCTGGGTCAACTTTGGTATTGGTAAAAGAAGTGTCAAGGTTTTTAAAATTGCTCAATTTAGACTTATCAAGCTCTTGTAGCAGACCTTCTTTTGCCATTTTTTCGACATAATACGTCGATGGAATCGCCAAATCGTATTGGCTAGAATCATCAAGCAGTTTTAGCTTGGCATACATGGCTTCATTAGAGTCAAAGGTGGTGTAATTGACTTTGATGCCGGTTTCTTCAGTAAAGCCGTCAAGTATTTCTTGTGGCATATACTCTGACCAGTTATAAAGGTTCAACGTGACATCGCTGGTAGCCGAACTATCGATAGGCGCGTTATCAGATTTGCTACAGCTGCTAATAGAGAGCCCGATGGCGGCACAGAGCAATGCTTTCGGCAGTATTTTGATAGAGGCGCGAGTAGACCAATTGGATGAAGATAAATGGGACAAAATGTCTCTCCTAAATTAGGGCAAAAGGTGAAAAGCGGGCGCATGATTCGTCATAAAATTAATTCATTATACGGTTATGATCATGGTAAGTCGAAATTTACAGGGCAGTGATTTAACTGCGTTCAGCACTAGCCAATGCTAGGAGTACTGCTCATGAAATGATAGCAATCAATCGTGCTATGATAAGCGTGACTTGGCCTTTAGCCAGAGCTCTTTAAGTATAGTCATACTCTAACCATAACATAATAATAAAGGATACAACATCATGGCTCAAACCGTTATTCCGACACTTCTTACTGATAAAGTTGCTATCGTCACAGGCGCCAGTCGTGGTCTCGGTGCTCAAATCGCCATTCAGATGGCAGCGGCAGGCGCGAGCGTTTGCGTGAATTATTTGCATAGTAAAGAGGCGGCTGAAAAAGTGGTTGCTGATATCGAAGCAGAAGGCGGGCGTGCTTTTACTTATCAAGGGGATGTAACTGATTTAGCACAAATGCAAGCAATGGCAGCAGAAGTTATAGAACGTTTCGGATGTATTGATATATTGGTCAACAATGCCTTGCCGAGCTATCAGTTTAACCCGAGTGCTGATTACACCAGTATCGAGACTGTGAAATGGGCACATTTTTCTCAGCAAATTGACGGCATTGTCCAAGGTGCCGTCAATACAGTACAAGCGGTATTACCGCAAATGAAAACTCAGCAGATGGGTAAGATTATCAATATTTCAACCAACTTGGTTTACAATCCGGTGGTCACTTATTATGACTATACCACTGCAAAATCTGCATTGATTGGTCTGACACGTAATCTAGCAGCGGAGCTTGGGCAACATGGTATTCGTGTGAACTTACTAGCAGGTGGACTATTAAAAACGACTGACGCTAGTAAATTAACCACTGAAGATGTGTTTGATTATATCGCCACCACTACACCACTACGCCAAGCGACCTCAGTTGCCGACTTTGCAAATTCAGTACTATTGATGGCATCTGACTTGAGCTCAGCTATTACTGGTCAATCTATCGCCGTTGATGGCGGTTTAACGATGCCTTAATAGTAGAATTATTTTTCGGTTACTAAATTGATTTAATTGTACAAGAGAGACGAGATGACGAACCGTAAAATCGCTGGCATTATTACTGCTATTATAGGACTGTGCGCCATCATCGCTTTTTTCAATGATGGTATGAACACGTCCTTGTTAAGCTGGCCATGGGAAGCTTATCTTGGCGTGGCATTCACTATTGGCTGGTTGACCAATTTACCCACTTTTTTGGCTTATTTAATCGCTGCATTGATCTTTGTTTTGATCGCTGTCGCACTTTATAAAATAGGTAGTTGGCTTTATGGATTAGTATTTAAACGCAGTTAAATGTAGTGATAGATCAGAAGAATGGTCTGCCTATTTGCAGACCATTCATCTGCTTGACTAAACTCATAAATAACCCTATTCAAGCCCACACTGTCACGATGCTATATGCAAATGATCGAGTACAGCTTGTATTCCATATTCTTCAATTGTCCCAGTGACAAAATCCGCACGCGCGATCAGTTCAGGTTTCGCATCGCCCATTGCCACCGCATAGCCGACCAAATCAAACATCTCTAAATCATTTAGCCCATCACCAAATGCCATACAATCCTTTGCATCAATATCGTAATGCAGACATAAATCGATGATACCGCGTGCTTTAGATGCCTCGATTGGTAATATATCTGCGCCAATATGATGCCAATGCACCAGTTTCAAATCATCTTGGGCAAAGTCAATTTCCTGCATTTTCTCTTCTTGAGTGTTAAAGAATACCGAGCATTGATAAACCGTATTTGCCTTATGATAATCTGGATCAAGGATAGAATTAGGCGTTATCGCATTGTATTCACGCAGGCGCGCGTTTTCATGTGACCATGCAATATGCGTTGCCGAATCAAATTTGTGAATGAGTTCACTTTTTTGGCATAGCATTACAATCTTGTTGGTCTGCGTATCGGTTAATGGATAATGACTAATCATGCCATCTTTATTAAAACTATATTGTCCATTCATACAGATAATGGCATCTAATACATCAGCCTCAAGCAAGGCTAATATATCAGCAGGCAATATGGCTTTGGAACGTCCGGTGGAAATCACCAGTTTAATATCAGTTTGGGCAAGCGCTTCCAGCGTTGCTTGATTGTGCGCGGCGATAACACCGTTACGGCTTAAGGTGTCGTCGATATCAAAAAATATAATTTTGGGGGTGGGGGTAGGGTTGTCTTTATTTTGAGTTAGTTTTTGCATGAAAGTCCTTGTTTATTGAAGTAGCAGTTTTCTTATTAGTTATAGGGATCAGCAAATAGTTAATGCGGAATAAGGCTGGTTTTTTTGCTCATTGGCAGATCCTAATTTAAAAGAATAGTTCAAATTAAAAGTTGAATGATAGGATATATTTTATTAGGCACTAATACTGTTGGTGCGCAGAATGTATATTAAGCATCATAATAGTCATCAACTATATTCTAAACTTTTCTACATTCTTGATGTAAGGCCTATTAAAATTATCTAACTCAAGAATTGTATAGAAAATATTTCTACTAAAATCTTTTCTATACAACCAAATAAACTGTTGAGGAATAATCAACTCTCTGTCTTCATCACGACTTTTCAATGTTGGATATTCATTTAGATTAACTATTAAGTCAGGATGGCTCTGTTCAATTGATTCAAATAGAATTGAAATATCAATAATTTTGGATAAGCTTTTATAAGTAGCTTCATCAAAACCTTCTTTACCTGTAGTTCCATTCGTAAGACTCGTAAAAGTAGGAACGTAATCGTTAAGGATTCTATAAACAGTTGCTGGATCTGAGCTAACTAATAACTTTACATAACCATTCAAGCGGTTTTTATCTGCATACTCACTTAATATCCAAAAAATACGTGATACCAAATCAGGTTTTTCAGAAGTGATGTCAATATTCTCAATCTCAGAAAACACTTTGTTTCCTAGATATTCACCTAACTCTTTTCTCTCCTCTGAACTAAAACAGTCAGGTTTAGGATTCTCGTTCTCACTGTGATATAGCCACCTAAATAATTCAATTTGATATTCAAGTGTTGGAGCATTGTCAAGTGTAAGTTTCGCAATGTTTATCTGCTTATTTTTACCAGTATTAATTATCATATCTGCAATTAATACTACAGATTGGACAAGAGGATTAAATGAAAGAAAGGTTCTCGTATCAGGAATAATATCACCAACTTGCGCTATAGATAAAATAAGAGGCTGGTAATTCCCACTACTCCAATCAATTTGACTACGTAGCTTTTGTATTACCTTTTCAGTGTTTTCAGATGTTATAAAATCTCTTAGTGGGTTAGTTTGATAACTATAAGGCTCATTCCAGTCATTTATATCTTGCAATACTTGTGTAACTGCTATGTCAGATACATCACTAGGTGATACTGAGTAACCAAAGTATCTTGAAAAGTAGTTTTTCGAACATATTTTTTAGTTATAATTCCAAATTTTATGAGAGTCTCCTGAGTAATGCATTCTTCCATATACAGCTTGTAATTTAGGAAAAATATTCTTTAACAGTTCTTCTAAGTCTTCTTTATTACTTGACGCAGTTGTACTCAGTGCATTGTCAATTAGTGTTTTAATAAGTTCTTTGTCTGCGTCATGAAATGAACCACTACTTGTAGAGAACGTTCCGACAAATAGTTTCTCATTATCTCTGATGGATTCGTATAACTTAGGATAAAAAGCTCTAATCCCTTCAATTAACATCAGGTCAACAGGGTTGACTTCACCTTTTAAAATAGGCAAAGAAAACGTAAGAATATTGCCATAAAGTTTTGCTTTTCTTGGTGTAGTGATACAGCTATCAAATGCAGAGACAAAATTGCGAGCAAACTCTTGAGCTTGCTCATCAGTTAGTTGAATGTTGGCTAACTCAAGAGCTGTATCTACCCCTTGAAAACAGAAACTTCTTAAAGTTTGTTTATCTATATATGGTAAGTGCAATGGCACTTGAATAATTTTTTCTAGAAATGCTTCGCCTGAATTGCCTTGAGAGGTCGAATATCTATCTTGTAAAGATGAGGCGACAATATCTTTATCAAATGCGAGAACATAAGAGGTGTACTTAAAATCTGCTGTCAATTTTACTAGACGAAACAGGGCATAAATTTCCGTCTTATCCAACCTATCTACATCATCAATCAATATTAATACACGCTTCTGAGATTTTTCTAGAAGTTGTTCAGTTCTAGTTTTAAAAGTGTTTATGTCAGGCATTGAAATGAAAGAGGTTGCAATTTCACCGACTCCTCCAATTCCAGCTAAAGAAGCCAAAGGTGAAATTACTTTCTTACCAATGTCTTTAAGCGTATCTCCTGTTGTTTCCAGTTTATCATCTAAGGCTTCAGCTATTTGATTGAAGAAACCCATTAAAAGCTGGTCTTCTGTACCAAATCGCCAAGGATTAAATTTAATACATATAACATCATCGTTTGCATTAAGAGATTGTTCAATAAAGTTAAGAACTGAGGTTTTACCATCGCCCCATTTGCCATAAAGACCAATTACGATACTACTTGGATCACGACGATTAGCAATTACTTGTGCTACTCGTTCAGAAAACTTCCAACGAGAGAATATATCTTCATCTTCAGTAGAAACTGGGGCATCGGACGAATAGTTTTCAGTTGTCATTCCAATCCTTAATAAACTGAGTTTTTGATCAATATAGGTATTTATATTTTAAAAGGTGGGTTTCGGTATAGCTCTACCCATGCTACTTAATCAAACTTAAGATTTACTACCCAACCTCAACACTCGTCACATTCTGGAAGCCTCTTGGCAGCTGACCACCACGATTACCACGCGTTCCCGTATAGTTAGCTAAGTCCATTGGCTTGAGGGTCACATGACGCTTGCCAGCGGTGATGATTAAGCTGTCCTGTTTACTGAGTGGCGTGATGATAAGTACCTCTTCATCACCTTTTAGGGTAATCATTTTGTTACCCTTACCACGCGCCTGTTCAGGCAAATCATTGAGGGCGAAGATTAATAAATAGCCTGCATTAGTCACCACTGCGAGATGATCAGGTATGGCTTTTACGCCTTCGCTATCGTCGCTACTAGCGTCTGTATTGATGTCAATACGCGCAACAGGTAACAGCTTACTATCAGCCGCTAGATTAATGATGTTTTTACCTGCTTTTTGATTGCTATCGAGGTTGCCGATAGTATTGATAAAGCCGTAACCTTGCGAGCTGGCAAGGAGGATACGCTGGTCATTATCACCGGTTAGCAATTGCTCAAAAGTTGCACCTGCTGGCGGTTTTAAGACGCTGGTCAGCGGATCACCTTGACCACGTGCTGAGGCAAGGTTGTGGGCGTCGATACTATAACTGCGTCCGGTACTATCGAGCACGTAGATCTTTTCATTAGATTTAGCGCGGACGTGCGCTTGATAGCTGTCACCTGAGCGATAAGCCATGCCAGCAGCATCGACGTCATGACCTTTAGCCGCGCGTATCCAGCCCGCTTTCGATAGGATAGCGGTGACAGGCTCGCTTGGTACGAGGTCAGATTCTTTGAGCGCTTGCGCTTCTTCGCGTTCTGCCAATTGCGATACGCGCTCGTTGCCGTGTTCTTTCATATCAGCAGTTAGCTCATCAATCATCAAATTGGTCAGGCTATCTGGATTGTCCAAGTATTCTTGAATGATAGCGCGTTCAGCCGCCAGCTCATCTTGCTCGCGGCGTAGCTCAATCTCCTCTAACTTTGCCAACTGACGCAGACGAATATCCAAGATAGCATTGGCTTGGATTTCAGTCAGGTCATAATCTTGCATTAATGATAATTTTGGGTCGTCTTCTTCACGAATGATGCGAATAACTTCATCGATATTCAGATACGCAATCAGCAAACCTGCAAGGATGTGCAAGCGTTTATCAATTTTATCAAGGCGATATTGCAAGCGGCGCGTGACCACTGTGCGGCGACAGATGAGCCATTCTTCAAGGATTTCTTTAAGGTTTTTAACCTGCGGCTTACCATTTAAGCCAATCATATTCATATTGACGCGGTAATTGCTTTCAAGGTCGGTACTGGCAAACAGATGGCTCATTACTCTCTGCACGTCGACGCGGGTAGATTTTAGCTCAAGCACGATACGGCAAGCGTTTTCGTGGTCTGACTCATCATGAATATCAACAATCCAAGGCAGCTTCTTATCGGTCATCAGCTTGGCGATTTGCTCTTGAATTTTATTGCCTGAGACTTGGTAAGGAAGGGCATTGATGATGACAAGATTTTTCTCTTTCGGATCAATATGGAAGGTCGCCCGCATTTTATAGCTGCCACGTCCAGTCTCGTATATCGCTTGCAAGTCTTTTTTGCTGGTGATGATCTCAGCTGGGGTTGGCAAATCAGGCGCTGGTATCGATTGAGTTAATTGCTTAACCGATAGCTCAGGGTTTTTGAGCAGACGAATCGCTGCGCGTACCACCTCATTCAGGTTATGCGGCGGAATATCCGTTGCCATACCGACGGCGATACCCGTTGTACCATTTAATAAAATATTGGGCAGGCGGGCAGGCAGGGTGGTTGGCTCCAACATCGTACCATCGAAGTTATCTTGCCAATCAACCGTACCTTGACCAAGTTCCGCGAGCAAGGTATTGGCATAAGCAGACATTTTGGCTTCGGTATAACGCATGGCCGCAAATGATTTCGGATCATCTGGGCTACCCCAGTTACCTTGACCAGTGATGAGTGGATAGCGATAGCTAAACGGCTGTGCCATCAGTACCATCGCTTCATAACAAGCGCTGTCGCCATGCGGATGATATTTACCCAACACGTCACCGACTGTACGCGCAGATTTTTTCGCCTTCGCTGTCGATTTTAGCCCAAGCTCGCTCATGGCATAAACAATACGGCGCTGGACAGGCTTTAGACCATCAGCAATATTTGGCAGCGCCCGATCCATGATGACGTACATGGCATAATTAAGATAGGCTTGCTCAGCGAACTCTGCCACTGAGCGCGTATCCATTGGTTCATTTGCAAGGATTGGGTCAAGCGTGTGATCGATAACATCGGACATAAAATAGGGTTCACTTATCAGTTTTAATAGGTATAAAAAATCGGTGCAATCGTGCAAATAGGATAGTGCTATCCTAAAGGATATTGGTGCAATTAAAAAGCCACTACTCAGTATAAACGACAGTGCATGACGTGCTTAAGCTAATGGTCTTATTAAGCATGATGATCCTATAACGTTTTGGTCGATAGTTTTTAGAATATAAGATGAGTGTCGTTCATGTTACTGTTTTTATTCTCTTACTTATCACATTAACGTTTTCATCCCTATAGCCTTAACAATGCTCATAATCATAAAATCGATGCAGGCAAGCAGTGTACAGGCTAAGCGCTTATCGTTTTGCTCAATGTCACTTCCAGATTTTAATGGATTCTATCTACGAATAGACGATAAATACTTATCAACAAAAAGTGGGTTAATTCCTCGGAATCCTAATTAACTCACTGATATAAATGTAAATATTGACCGTCAAGTTACTTTACGAACTCAAGTAGCATTTTTTTGTATTGAGTAGTTTGTATAAAGTGTGTATGTTAAACAATAAAGGGCTATTTACCGCTAAATTGTTGACTCATCACAATATCTTTGCACCGCCAGCCTTGCTTGCCATCACTGTGGTGAGCTTGCGCACCGAGTTTTTGTACGTTTATCACATTGTGATAATTATGGGTTTACAGTAGCGCATTATTTATTAGGAGAAGTAAGATTATGGAAAATCAAGGTAACCAGATCCGTCGTAACGATAAAGTATGGGTAAAAACTTATGAAAAGCTTGGTATTCAATATGATATTGATATGCCAGCCGCTAATACTTCTTTAATCGATATATTTGAACGGAATTTTGTTAAACATGCTGGTAAAACAGCGTTTGTGTGTATGGACGTCAAGCTTTCCTACGAAGATTTAGATCGCTATAGTAAACAAATTGCTGCCTACTTGCAGTCACTGGGGCTGAAAAAAGGCGATAAAGTCGGCGTTATGATGCCAAATATTTTGCAGCTACCAGTTGCAGTATTGGGTGTGCTGCGTGCGGGTATGACCTTGGTCAACGTCAATCCGCTTTATACCTCAAAAGAGCTTGAGCATCAGCTAACAGACTCTGATACCAAAGCATTATTTATTTTAGAGAACTTTGCCAAAACCTATGAAGAGATTGGTAAAGACTTGGTTGACCATGTCGTTGTAACCTCGATGGGCGACTTGATGAGCCCGTTGAAAGGCTTTATTGTCAATATGGTCGTGCGCCATGTGAAAAAACTGGTACCTGATTATAATCTTAAAAGCAGCACCAACTTTAAAACGGCACTGAATCGCTTTCCGGCGAAAAATTATAAACGTCCAGATAATATCTGCCTTGATGATATTGCTGTTCTGCAATATACCGGTGGTACCACAGGTGTGGCCAAAGGCGCGATGCTTACCCATGGCAACTTAGTTGCCAACCTGATTCAGTGTGATACCTATCTTGGTGACGCTTTCGATAAATTTGACGGTATGGCTGAGCAACCCGTTATCATGACGGCATTGCCGCTGTATCATATCTTCTCATTTACCGTTTGTGGCATGTTCGGCTTATATCGCGGCTGTATCGGTCTACTGGTGCCGAATCCACGTGATGGTGCAAGCTTGATCAAGGCTTATAAAGATTACCCACCTGCGTTTTTCCCAGCAGTTAATACCCTGTTTAATGCATTGGCGAACAGTGAGGTATTTAAAGCCTTAGATCATAGCAAGCTTGAGATGTCTATGGGCGGTGGCATGGCGGTTCTAAAAGATACTGCTGAGAAATGGCAAAAAATTACTGGTAACGTGATTGTACAAGGTTATGGTCTGTCAGAGACTTCTCCGGTTGCGTCTGCAAACCCACAGGGTAATGGTGAATTCTCAGGCAATATCGGTCTGCCGATGCCAGCGACTGACATGGCTATCTTGGATGAAGAAGGCAATGAAGTAGCCCTTGGTGAGCGCGGTGAGATTTGTGTTCGTGGTCCGCAAGTGATGAAAGGCTACTGGAAACGTGATGATGCTACGGCTGAAGTCATGACGTCTGACGGTTATTTCCGTACCGGTGATATCGGTGTGATGGATGAAGAAGGCTATTTTAAAATTGTTGATCGTAAGAAAAACATGATTTTGGTATCAGGCTTTAACGTGTATCCAAACGAAGTAGAAGATGTGATGTCCGCCCATCCAAAGATTTTGGAATGTGGTGTCATCGGTGTCGAAGACGAAAAGAGTGGCGAAGTACCGAAGATTTATGTGGTGCGTAGTGATGACAGCTTGACGAAAGAAGAAGTGCTTGCCTATAGCAAAGAAAACCTAACCGGTTATAAGCGTCCGCGTTACGTTGAGTTCATCGATGAGTTGCCAAAATCGAACGTCGGTAAGATTTTACATAAAGATCTACGCGTACTTGAAGAAAAGAACCACGGTTAGAATATTTACCATCAAGTTCAAAGCGCTTTTTATCTGCTTTCATCTTTATCTGTTAGTAAGAAGCAGGGATGAAAACCGCTTAGTAGTTGATGTGGCAGTTAGTAGAAACAGCCAGTAAAAATAGCTATGATATATTGTTGTAAAAGATGGTTATCAATGATGATAAGGTCGCTTATATAGGGCCTTATCATTTTTTTGTTTTCCTATTATGATTTGGTGGTATTCATAGAGAATTCTCCATAAAGCTGATATAGTCCGTATCGATATTTTTTGCACTTAACGATAAAAGTGTGGATTTTTTAGCCCAGAGCTTTCACAGAATGATCACTATAAAGCACTGTAGCCGTGTTAGCTTTAACGGTTTTATAGTAAATAATAGAGTTGAGGGTGAAGGTGATAATTTTGATTTAAAAGATTTGTGAATGATAAGATCTGTTTGCTTATGAGCGAAAAGACTTCTTATTCACAAGTTTTTGATTTTGCAAATGAGTGACTAACGACCACGGTGATTTAATTAGACATATTCTATATTTTAACGGCCACATTTAAGGAAAATTATGACTGATAATATCAATAAAGAGATGACAGACCATAAAGCTGCGAACAATACTCAATCAAAGGCTGGAACGAACACGTTTCCTACTATGCCGACGATAGCGAGTGACAGTCCATGGTTAAGTGCTTATGAGCGCTATGGCATTAATCCTACCATTGAGATGCCAGATGACAGTACCTCTTTACTTGATGTGTTCGAGCGTAATTTCAGCCGTTATGGACAGAAAACTGCCTATATCTGCATGGGTGCTTCTATTACCTTTAAGCAATTGGATTTATACAGTCGTCAAATTGCCAGTTATTTACAGTCATTAGGGCTCGTAAAGGGTGATAAAGTCGGTGTCATGATGCCCAATATCTTGCAGTATCCTGTAGTGGCTTTGGGTATCATTCGCGCAGGTATGGTACTGGTCAATGTCAATCCATTGTATACCAGCCGCGAGTTATCGCATCAGCTGCATGACAGTGGCACCAAAGCATTGTTCATCGTCGAAAACTTTGCAAAAACTTATCAAGATGCGCAAGATAAGGGTCAAGTGAAGCATGTGATCGTCTGTAAAATTGGCGATATGTTAGGCACGATCAAAGGACCCGTGGTCAATCTGGTCGCCCGCCATGTCAAAAAAATGATTCCCGCGTATCGTTTGCCAGAGAGCACGAGCTTTAAGCAGGCATTAAGTGCCGTATCAGCTAGCAAATATCAGCGTCCTGATTTGAACTTAAGCGATGTGGCATTATTGCAATATACCGGTGGTACAACTGGGGTAGCTAAGGGTGCGATGCTGTCTCATGGCAACTTAATCGCCAATATGCTACAGATTAGCGCGCTCATGGACAGCGCTTTTGAAGAGGATATAGACGCTACTGATGTGCTTTTGACCGCGCTACCGCTATACCATGTGTTCTCGTTTATGGTTTGCGGGATGTATAGCATGTACCAAGGTTGTGCTGGTTTGCTGATTCCAAACCCGCGTGATCTTGATGGTTTGATTAAAGAGATGGGCAAATACAAACCGGCCTTTATCCCTGCAGTAAATACTTTGTTTAATGGCTTGGTACATAAAGAAAGTTTTGCAGATCTGGATTTCTCTAGTTTAAAAGCCTCTATCGGTGGCGGTATGTCGGTACTACCAAGTGTGGCAAAAGAGTGGCATAAAATCACTGGTCTGCCTATCGTTGAAGGCTATGGCTTGTCTGAAACCTCACCAGTAGTTGCCTTTAACCCAATGACCATTGCTGAATTTACTGGGAAGATTGGTATCCCTGCCCCTAGTACCGATGTCATTTTGATTGACGATGATGAAAACATGGTGGCTATCGGTGAGCGTGGTGAAATCTGTGTCAAAGGTCCACAAGTCATGATTGGCTATCAAAACCGCCCTGAAGAAACGGCTGAAAGCTTTACTGCCAGTGGTCATCTTAAAACAGGCGATATCGGCATTATGGACGAAAAAGGCTTTATCAAAATTGTTGACCGCAAAAAAGACATGATTTTGGTTTCTGGTTTTAATGTCTATCCAAATGAAATCGAAGAAGCCATGAGCGAGCATCCAGGGATAGTAGAGTGCGGCGCGATCGGGATTCCAAATGATGATCGCGGCGAAGACCCAAAGCTGTATGTGGTCAAAAAAGGTAATGTGACCGAGCAAGAGCTGCTTGATTTTGGCAAAAAACAACTGACCGGCTATAAGCGTCCGCGTCATATTCAATTCGTTGATGAATTACCAAAATCAAACGTGGGCAAAATCCTGCGTAAAGAATTGCGTAAGATGGAAGGTCTAGAATAACTTTTACAGCTATTTTTAATCAAGACAGCGGTGCGATAGCTTGTGTGAATCTTGCTATTGCACCGTTGTCACGTTAGGATAACCTAACATTTAGCCCTGCTAGAGCATTCAGCTGTCATTTATTTTAATATATAAATTTGCTGGAAATACTGATTGGCTAACCACATAACCATAAATTTAAATCTAAACCTTTTATTCTATAACACTGCTTTTACAACTTCGTACTAGGGAATTTTATGCGTATTGACAACCGTGAGCTTAATCAACTTCGCTCAATCAGCTTTGAGCGCCATTACACTAAGCATGCTGAAGGGTCAGTATTGGTCAGCTTTGGCGACACCAAAGTACTGTGCACCGCAAGTGTAGAGTCTGGCGTACCGCGTTGGCTCAAAGGTAAAGGCAAAGGCTGGATCACGGCTGAATATGGCATGTTACCACGCGCGACCAATACTCGTAATCAACGTGAAGCGGCTCGCGGTAAGCAATCAGGTCGTACTCAAGAAATTCAGCGTTTAATAGGTCGTAGTTTACGTGCCATGATCGATTTGAGTAAGCTTGGTGAAAATACCATTTACCTAGATTGTGATGTCTTGCAAGCGGATGGTGGTACTCGTACTGCTAGTGTGACCGGTGCCGCGATTGCCCTTATCGATGCCTTAGAGAGCATCCAAAAAACTAAGAAACTAAAAGCGGATCCATTGATTGGTTTGGTTGCTGCCGTTTCTGTTGGTATGAAAGATGGTAAAGCGTACTTGGATTTAAACTACGAAGAAGATGCCAGCTGTGATACGGATTTGAACGTGGTGATGACCCAAAAAGGCGAGTTCATTGAGCTACAAGGGACGGCGGAAGAAAAGCCATTTACTCGTGCTCAAGCTGATGACATGCTTATTCTAGCCGAAAAAGGCATCGCTGAGCTGATTGCTATGCAAAAAACTGCCTTAGGTTGGTAGTCATATAAGACCGCAATACGGCTTACTATTCATATTTTTATAATACTTTCACTGCTTTTTTATAGGTAAACGTGCATGCTTAAGCTGACTGATGACGGCGCCAAAATTACCTTACAAGGACAGCCCCAAGCATTAGACAATGGGCTGTTTTGGTTTGGTGCGGCGTTATTGGTAGGTGCAGTATGCGTCGCGCTGGCAATGAGTCTGTTGCCGGTACGATGGTCAATTGGTGCGCTTGCACTGCTGATTATCGGTAGCTTCTTTTTTAATCGGCAGCGCCAACAGCATAAAAAAGCGACAGCAGGTAATATTAGTAGCGGCATCTTATGGGTGCGTGCCGGTGAGCTGGTACATGACAACCAAGGCAAGCGTATGCCTATTCAGCTAACTGACAGCGATACGATAAGTCTAGTAGGCGAGCAATTAGAGATTACTGATGGCGATTCTAAACGTAAATATTGTATTAGTGGTTTTGATAATATCCAAGAAGCCACTGCTACCAAAGCCATTCTACAAGGTCAAACACTGACCAAACGTCATGTTAATATCAAAATGAGCAGCGATTAAGACCTTTATTATTAAAGGTTTTTTTAATGTTAAAGTTTTTTAACCCGCTCATCTTATATCATTTATTTACCGCTTATCCTTATGTTTATACCTTTTATCGTTTATTTAAGCGTGATAAGGCTTGCAGAATCCTGTCCAAATGGTTTATAAGTAAGATTGAAAAATCTCATCATACTTATAATGAATACGGTTATCGCTACTATGGTTATTGATACTATATTGACAAGGAGCTAGTCATGTCGCGTTTGCCCATTTGGTCAATCACAACGTCGTGCAGTGCATTATTACTTACTCTGGGTGCAGTCGGTCAAGTTCACGCCGATAGTATGAGCAGCTTGATTGCTCAAAAATCTTCTCTAACTGATTATAGCGCCCGCTATACACCATCGTACCCCGCTGTCCCTGCTGCTAAAATCAGTACGCGATCCACTATCCAACGTGCTGGTACTTCTAATAGTTATCGTTCGAATACAAGTAATACGCAACCAAGTTATTCTAATAGTAGCTATGCTAATAAAACCTACTCTAACCAAAATGCTTATGTTAGCAGCAACCAACCTAATTATCGTTATCCTGAAGTACAACGCCAAGTATCGTCAGTTCTACCCGCATTTTTATCAGGCAACTATGATAATGTCGATAGCGAGTATCTACCGTTACTCAGCAATGCCGAAACGCAAAGTAGTCTGGCTGCCCGTGAAGTCATCAGCACTGCCCGTAAAATGGCGCTGAACGAGCGTACGATTATTCAAGGCGGCTGCTGGGATTATCTGAATGCGGTGTTCAAACGAGCCGGGGTGACGCGCGATACCATCCATAAAGGTACCTATGGTCAAGGTCCTTATGCCAATAGTGGTGAAATCGAAGTTGGTGACTGGCTCTACTATATCAATCATGGTTATAACGGTGTCGAGCACAGCGGATTGTTTGTTGGCTGGGTTGATGAGCAAGCAAAGCAAGCGCTGATATTAAGCTATGCTGGCGAGAGCCGCCGCGAGCCTGCGCGCTATCGTGTTTATGATTTGAGCAATGTCTATCAAATTATGCGCCCGAACGTTTAATACAGACCTTCTTAATATAGTTTATTCAAACATAAAAAAGCGTCCCTCACTTGATGAAGTGAGGGACGCTTTTTTATTAAGCATTGCCTATACTAGAGCCAATTTTAGAACGGTTTAACCACCACTAGAATCACAATAATGACTAAAGCAAATACGGGTACTTCATTAAACCAGCGCCAAAATACATGCGACTTATATTGCGGGTTATCGACCAGCTTTTTACGATAAAAACCACAGGCACCATGATAAGCGGACAATAGAATAACTAAGAATATCTTTACGTGTAGCCAGCCTTGGGTTTTATAGACGTCCCAACCCAAAAACACCATCCATAACCCAAAAGCCCAAGTCGCTATCATAGCTGGCGTCATGATGCCGCGATAGAGCTTGCGCTCCATGATAGTAAAGCGCTCTTGACTGATCTTGTCATCGCTCATTGCATGATAGACAAATAGGCGCGGCAAGTAGAAAATCGCTGCAAACCAGCACACCACGGATATAATGTGTGCCGCTTTAATCCAATTAAAATAATCTGCCATGCTGAAGTCTCTTTGGTTATTTTAAGCAATGATAAACGCGAGCAAGCTTAGCGCAGATTATCTGATAATGGTAGCGTTAAGCCAAAACTACTCAGCCCTAACTAGCCAAAACTACTTGTGATTGATGACCGCTCATAGCATCCATGACGGGCACTTGCTTTGGTGCGCGAGGAGCGGCAAATTGCTTGGTTAAGCCAAGCTCGCGCATGAGTCTATCATCGCCTGATTGACTGGCGTTACCCGTGGTCAGCAGTTTGTCACCATAAAAGAATGAGTTGGCACCTGCCATAAATGCTAATGCTTGCTCAGCGTCAGATAAGCTTTCGCGACCAGCAGATAAACGTACATAGCTACTTGGACAGCAAATACGTGTCACAGCAATGGTACGAATCCACTCAAGAACTGACAATTGACCTTCTGCCAAGACCTTATCACCGATTGGCGTGCCCTGAATCGGCACCAATAAGTTGACTGGAATAGACTCTGGTGCTTTAGGCATTTTTAGTAGCTCATGCACCCAGTCAATGCGGTCATCACGGCTCTCACCCATACCGACGATATTGCCGCTACAGACGTTGATACCTGAGTTGCGTACGTTGGTGATGGTATCTAGACGCTCATCGTAGCTGCGCGTACTAACTACTTGCTCATAGTAGCTTCTAGACGTATCCAAATTATGATTGTAGTAATCCAGTCCTGCGTCTGCCAGTTGCGCGGCCTGATCAGTATCTAGCATACCTAGAGTCATACAGGTCTCAAGCCCTAAGGCTTTGACTTCTTTGACCAGCTCGACCACATAAGGCATGTCTTTGGCACTAGGGTGCTTCCATGCTGCGCCCATGCAAAATCGTGATGAGCCAGTAGCTTTTGCGCGTTTGGCAGCGGCAATCACCTTGTCCACCTCTATGCGCTTCTCAGCGACCAGCTTGGTTTTATCGCGGTGATGACCGGATTGTGAGCAGTAGCCGCAATCTTCAGGGCAGTTGCCAGTCTTGATAGACAACAAGGTGCTGATTTGTACTTCATTGGCATTGAAGTTCTGACGATGTATGGTTTGCGCTTGTAATAATAAATCCATCAATGGCAAATCGAACAATTGGGCAATTTGCTCGCGACTGCATTTGCTGGCAGTGGCTTGTGTGGCATCGGTCGTTAGTGATGCTAAAAAATCGTTGTCATTGCTATTAGCGTTGTTATTTGGCTCTGTGATATTAAGCAGTGCTGACATAATATAAATCCTTTTATAAAGATATTAGGCATGGTCATAGAAGATAAACATCGGATGTCGCTCATCTGTTTTAATTTTTTAGTAGTACTATCTACAATAAAAAAGGTTGCGCTATAGTATAGCGCAACCTTTTTAGAAAATCAGAAACTAGCGAAGCAGTCATTCAGCTATCAGTAACAGCTATCTATCTATCGCTTCTGATTATTCGATTATTTACCCAACTTGTGCTTAGCAACGCCGACCCAATGGTTGGCAAGTTTTTGAGCTTTATAAGCATATGGCTTGGCTTTTTGGATATAAGGTTTACATTCTTCTGGAATGGCTGGCACGATATGCTTAGCAAGTTTATTGAACCACATCATTAGGCTGTAATCGCCTTCGATGCTTAAGTTGCCTTCTTGTACGGCAGTCATAAAGGCAGGAAGGCTGCCTTTAGTTAAAAGCTTAACGCCTGTCATAGAGTCTTTAAAATTGATAGTCAGGTCAGCTTCTTTAGCATGACCACTATGTTGGCTAAATTCACCATTATCAAAGCTATAATAACGTGCCACATCTGCTTCAGTGCTAGCAAGCTCAATGATAACCTTACGATCTGCAAGTATTTTTTTAACATCTTCATTATCGCTATCAGCTAGCATAGACAAACGATAACCAATCACGGCTAATAAAACATCTAATGGATCAGACTTAATATCCAAAACCGGTACAGTAAACATAGACAAACTCCTAAAAAATGAGACGCAAATAATGCGTACTTTATAAAAATTTTTGTGACAAATATATAAGTAGATTATAAACGATTGCTAGGTGTCAATTCTTTAGGAGTTACGTAGAGAGCCTTAAGTATCTTGTAACATTCGATGACAGCAATATGATAGCGCAGGGTTTAATGAAAGCGTGGCTGATAGTCGTCGTCATAGACGGGTGTATGCTCTATATAGCGCGCTGCTTGCAGCTCACGCTCTTGTATCATGCTGCGACTGACATCCTCATAACGTAACGCTCGATATAAGACCCATGCGCCCAAAGGCAGCCAACTGATACCCATAGCAATTACATAATTGTGCCATTCTGACCATAAGAACCAATGTGTCACTAAACTATGAATCATTTCTACGGCTAACCAGTATCCCATGCCGCCAAACAAATACCAAAGCAACCAGCGCTGTGATGACACAGCAATAGCAACAACTGCGATTAAAAATAAACCATAGCCCAATATGGCACTTGTACTCAACGCCTCGCTACCAAATGTAGAAAATATTGTTAATAACATTGTTCATCTCGCTCTTCATAAGGTGAATTCTAACAAGGCTATTATGGAAGTTTGTAGCAGAAAGCTAAAGCCTCTGAAGGCGACTTTGCGACAACAGCTGACGTTTGATTTTTTAAAAGTATTTAGCAAAATAAATGGTAAATCTTACAGTTTTAGAGAACAAAAAAACGCCTTAGTCTGGGCGCTTTTTTTGATGGTAAGATTTAATATAGTGGGTTAAATATAGAAGAGTTATGTTAAGAATAGCATTATGCTGGTATAAATTTCTCTCGCTTGCTGTGCGCTTTGCACTCCAGAGGCTTCGCAAAATTTATCCCAGCAGTACTGTATTCTTTTTAAATTGAATCGACTATAGCAAGAGTATACAGGTATTAAGGGCGAGGGCTACGGCGACCCCAAAGCGATAAGGCAGTCACTAGAATGGCACCTAATAGCATCAAGCTCAAGGTCGTTAACCACTCTGCGCCAGTAGGGTAATGCCATGGCATGACGTTATGGATGGCTTCACTATTTAATGTCCCTAGGGCATCTGTTTTCCAAGGCCAGACTTTGACTAACGAGCCTGCGATAAAGCCGATAAGTAGCGCTAAAGTAGCTTGATAATAACGGGACAATAACCATTTAAGCATACGGGTAAAGAGCAATAATCCCGTTGCCATACCAGCCACCAATGTAAAGATAATAGCAAAGTTTAAAGTATGAACCGCTTCGAGTACCGTGTCATAAGCACCCATCAACAATAAAATAAAAGATCCTGAGATGCCTGGTAATATCATCGCGCAAATAGCGATAGCACCGGCAACAAACAAATACGGCAAACTTGGCGTCGTATTCATCAGAGGCAAGCTGCTAATGATAACGGCGCTGGCTACTCCAAGCAGGAACAAGAGCGCCCGTCCGATATTCCAGCGCTTAATCTCACTTAATAACAGAAAAACAGTTGCAATGACCAAACCAAAAAAGAAAGACCAAATCATTAAAGGCTGATTGTCTAATAAATGCTTAATAACACCGGCAAGCGTTGCAAGGCTGGTGGCAATACCCATCAACAAAAACAATAAAAAAGTGGCATCGACTTGTCGCCATACTGCGATTAAACCTTTGATACCACCCTCTTGGCGAAAGACCTGCCAAAGATTGGGACCCACACTGCTCAAAGCGTTAATTAAGCGCTCATAAATACCTGCAATCAATGCAATCGTACCGCCAGAGACGCCCGGTACAATGTCAGCCGCGCCCATTGCCAACCCTCGCACATAGACACCCAGTAATTCCTTGGGGCTATTTTTATAAATCGGGCTGCTTTCGTCAGCCGCAGGTTGGTTATCTAACTGGGTGGAAGATGACTGGGCATCTGGCCGTGGTGATTGTGATGCCGTCATGGACAATCCTTTTTATTGGACAAGATAAAGTTACTGGATAAGATAAAAGTGGCAATATGAAATGACAATCGCGTATGGCAGTATAGTAGCGCCAAAAAACACTGTAAAGCAGAGAATAAACCATAAAAGCTGGACCAATTAAAATGTATCAGCCCAGCTTTTGGTTCGATATATTTTATAATTAGCTAAACTTTGCTGCGTTCACTGCTGCGTAAAAATGCAGGATAGCCTAGCGCATAGAGCACCCCTTCAAGCCCTGTGACATTCACAGCGGCATCGGCGCGCGCTTGTACGATAGGTTTTGCATTAAAAGCCACGCCCAAATCGGCCAGTGCCATCATCGGTAAGTCATTCGCGCCGTCACCGACACAAACCACTTGAGACATCGTAATACCTAGGCGCTCAGCCGTATGGGCGACGATAGCCGCTTTTTTAGCCCCATTAACGATAGGCAACTGTATATGACCGGTGACTTCACCTTCTTCGATATCCAATGAGTTGGCGTGTACTTCATCAATACCCAATTGCTCGGCGATATAGCGAGCGAAGTACGTAAAGCCACCGGATACAAGGACCGTATGATAGCCCAAAGCTTTTAGAGCGCTAATGGTGGCCAAGGCACCTGTTGATAATGTTAAGCGACTGCAAATTTCATCAAGCACGCTGGTTGGAATACCTTGTAATAACGCCACGCGCTGCGCAAAAGATTCATCAAAATCCATCTCGCCCCGCATGGCGGCTTCAGTGATGGCTTCTACTTGCTCGCCAATACCTGCCGTTTTTGCCAGCTCAACGATGACTTCTTGTTCAATCAACGTAGAGTCCATATCAAAGCAGGCAAGCTTATGAGTGCGCAGCATATGACCGACCGATAAGATATGACAATCGACGACATCCAAATGATCGCTTACGACGGCGTTTTGAGCGTTGTTATAAGCTTCAGTCAAGTCGCGACGCAAACGCGTGGTCAATTGGTCATCAATGATATGTGCGGCGGCAGTTTTTTTGGCAGGATGCATCAGGGTATCAGTCACTGGCACCAATAGATAACGGAACACTTGCACATCGATAAATGAGCGTTTGGCAAAAGGTTGCGCCGTATCTACATCAGCAATTTCAACATCTACAAAATTGGCATCAGCATCTTCTGCAACCGTGACCAGATGCCAATTTGGCTGCTCATCAACCCATGATTGTACATACTGGTGGATATCAAGTGAAGATACATGCGTCGGCAATACCACAATCAAAGCAAAAATAGGCAAGGATTGTAGTGCATCAAAATCCTGTAAATTGGTACCCTCTGGTAATAACGAGGCCACGGAATCAACCGCCTGTTGCCATGCTTTGCTGTCTTTTGGTAACGAGTAAGAGGTATTGTTTGGCATCGCTCAATTGTCCCTTGTATGCTGATATAAGATTAGGAATAATAACAGCTTTAGTAAGCAGCGACTATAGATGAGACGCAAAGTATCAGTGGCGAATAAAACGGCAAATAAAACGGCGACTGTTGCAAAAAAATCTCAGTAAAATTGAAATGACTCATTACAAAAAAATTATGATACTCGCTAACGCCATAACCCTTACTATGGTGATATAGTAGATGTCAATGAGTGGGTAAGCGAGTCGTAAATACTGCTTAAATGCTTGCGCCACACATAATTGCACAACATAACTACTGTAAGATGGCAGCGTTAAATAATCAGTCTCTTAAAAAAAGATTATTTAAACAATGCGGTATTGAATTGAACAAATATAGCTGCATACTCTTGCAAAAATGAGCGAATGAGCAATAGCCTCGTTTTTTAACTCCATTTATCCAAAAAAGTTTCCCATATCATGACCTATTTAGCGCCGCGGCAAGGGTTGTTTGCCATCATTCTTCTGGTTAGTTTTTGTTTGCAAACCCTATTATTGGTCATCAGTACCGATCAACAGCTGAGCAACAGTCGTGCGCAAAAAGGCGAGCAAATGGTTGCTCAGCTCATTGACGAAGCGCGCCTGTCCTTAGAAAATAAAGACCGCGTCAGCTTAAGCGTTATTGCCAATCGCTATACCAGCGAACAAGACGTAACCCGTATCCTGATTAAAGACAATAATGGCGATATCTTGGTGCCTGTCGGCAATGCGCCGATGCAGCAGGGTGATACCATTAGCCAAATTGCAACCAAAGGCGATGCGGTCATCGGTAGTGTGGCATTGACTCTAAAGGATATTAGCAAGGGTGAAATCATCGCCATGCAATGGCCATTTGTGATTGGTTCGATGGTGCTGCATTTATTGCTGTGGCTGATTTACAGCTATATCGCTCGTCCAACCAGAGAGCAAATCAACGCCATCAGCCGCGATGTTCAAGACTTGCATCGTGAGCAGTATACGCAGCTCGATCAGCGTGGTTATGCTCGTGAGCGAGAACGTCGTCAATCAATGTCTGCTGCTGATGGTGATAGTAGTGAGACAGGTACTAGCCAAAGTGATCGTTTAGTCAATGCTGCTCAAGCAGCTGCCAGTACAGCGTATAACCAGCAACCTAATACGCGTAAATTAGATATTCATAGTGCTGTCAATCAGTATGTCAGAACCCAGCAGAATCAAGATTCGACGCTCGTTGATAATACTAACGGTACAACTGCGTATGCTGCCAGTAATATGACAGACAGTGATGTCAATGATCATACTGCTTATAAAGCAGAAGACAGTAGCCAGCATGCTAACAATCATGTCTCTCGATTGTCTGCCACCAGAGCATTTGATAGTGTCAGCGTCCAGATTGTCTTTCATGATGAGTTTAATATGCTTGAGCGCTTGGCACCGTCTCAACGTCTGCCGTATTTGGCACTCTGTACGCAGCTACTAAACCAAGCGGTGACTGAGTTACTGAAACAGCCATTGTTGTTGGGTGTAAGCGCACTCAATGAACCACAATTTGATGAAAGTGGTGCTTATGTGATGCTTAAAGCAGAGAATAGCCATGCAAAAGTTGCATTGGCAGGCGTGATGCTAGCCAAGCTATACTTGATGCTGAATAAAATTATTCATGATAAGCATATTGAGCTGTCACGATTTGCGCTGCCAGCCAAAGCTGGTGTGAGTGACAATGCCCAAGTCGATGCCATGACGCATCTGCTAGATAGCGTCGGCAAAAAAGAGCAGATGCTGATTTTATTGCCAAATGGTGGTCTTAAACAAATCAGTCATCATGTACAAGTACAAAGCGTCATGCGTCCAACGACAGTTTATGAGCGTGAGTGTGCAATATTCGATGGTGGCAATGATGCGATGATTCAGCGTTTGGCCGATGTGCGTAATGCGGTATTGATGATCGATGACTCAGAAGAGTAGGATTAGATATTCTATTTAACTTGCAGAAATTGTCTACAATTGCCTGCGCGATAATGACCAATAGTGTCTTGTTGTTGACTTGTAAATGCGTCATAGTAATAAAAAGCATTGACAAGGCTTAATAGAGACTTTATAAGGCATATATATATTGATAACTTTTCAGTAATTTTGCCAAAAAAGATAGGAGTTGGTCATGAGTGATGCTGATATTGATGACGATTTTGATGATGATTTCGTTGATGATGATGATGCAAAGATGGTTGAAGAAGCAGAGACGAGTGTACGTACACGCTTAAGTAGCCTTGAGAAGCGTCGTCTAATTGATAATCTACTAGAAGAAAAACGTTTGGCTAAAGAGCTAAAAGATGATCTAGACGATATCGATAATTTTGATGAAGATGGCGATGATTGGGATGATGACGAACTTTAATTCGTCATCGCTATAATGAGGTTATCACGCAAATATTTTGCGAATAATTTTTAAGTGTTGATTTGCACTCTTATGGCTATTAGCTAACCATCGTTAACTAATTATCCTAAGTGTGCTGTGTTAAGCTGGTTGGGTTCTGATTTTAATAGTATCAATAGTAAACGGCACCTATTTAACCAGCTATTTCTCACAGCTGTACTTTAGCAATAATTGATTTAAAAAATCTTTGGGTAGATTGACTTATTCAAGATAATCGTCATCTTTATACCTCTCGTTATTTTATATAACTCTTATTTATTGCGCATGGCGCAATCCATCTTTTAAGGACAACGACACCATGACCAACCAACTTAGTTTCGATGAACTACTCGATTATTTAGACAACGAAGAAAGCGCATTTGTACTTGATAGTGTTGCTACTCATGGTTTTTTGACTGCGACGGTTATTGGGCGTCCACTGCCTAATTGGTTAGAAGCACTGTTTGAAGATAATGTGAGCGAGATTCCAGCAAACGTGATTGATGGTATTCAGCGCTGGCGCGAGTCGATCATCGCTGAGCTAAAAAACGAGACGCCTATTGAGCTACCATTTGGTGAAGATGCGGGTAATGAAGAAGTGGCGGTCGATTTTTCTGATGATTCAGATATCGTTGCTTGGTCGATTGGCTTTGTGGATGCAATGTATGGTGATGAAGCCAGTGATTGGATGGAAAACGAAGAGACTGCAGAAGATGTGGCTGTTTTGACCTTGCCGATGATTGTGCTGAGTGGTATCGATGATGAAGATCCTGAGCTTGCTGAGATGCGTAAAGATCAAGATAAAATGGTACAAATGGTAAACAGCATCGAAGGCAACTTAACTGAGCTGTTTTTGTTGTTCCATACTAACGACTAAAGAGTTTGCTCAATATAAATTATTTGAGCAATGTGCTTTTTAATGCGTTTTAAAGTATCGCGCTTTTATCTTGAACGGGCGATATGTTTTTTATCATTCTGTAAGTCACTAATTCTGTAAGTTACCAATAAGGCTGTACTATGACTGTCCAACTCTCCAATCTTGAGCACTTGCCCAACTATCAGATTACTGAGCGCTTGGATGTGGTATACGGCAGTACCGTGCGCTCAAAGCATGTTGGTAAAGATTTATTTGCGGGTCTAAAAAACATCGTAGGCGGTGAGCTCACTGCCTATACGGAGCTGTTAGAAGAATCGCGTCAAGAGGCGATTGATCGTATGATCGTCAAAGCTGAGGCGTTGGGCGCTGATGCAGTGGTTGGACTGCGTTTCTCGACCTCTAGTATTGCACAAGGTGCCTCTGAGCTATTTGTTTACGGTACAGCGGTCAAAGCCGTACGGATGCCACAACAGCCTGTCTATCAATCAACGAATCAACCGCCGAATCAGTCATCAACTCATCATTCTCAATATGAAGAGCCTGTGGCGTCAGTTGCTCAGCCTTCAACAGTAAAGTCACCTGATGATTTACCGCGCTTTAATCCTTTTGGTGAATAAGACTACGCTCAAGTACTGACAGGTAGCCTTTTTGATGATAAGAGACGTTCCATGAATCAATCGTTCAGCCAAATGTTGATGAACTATGCGCCGCTGCTGGTATTATTTATAGTTGGCTGGTTTTTTGGTGCGCGTCATGAGCGTCAGCATTTGGCAAGATTGACGATTGCCGAAGCTGAGTTGAGTCATATTATTGTCTCAAATGAGCGTTTTTATGTACCAAAACTAGTGTCGCAGTCTGAGGGTGAGTTGGTGCTTGGTAGCGTCGTTATTGCGCAGGATTATTTTAAAATGGTCATTGCCAAAGTGCTGAGTTTCTTTGGCAAAAATCTCACCACCTATGAGACCTTGCTTGATCGTGCCCGCCGTGAAGCTCTAGTACGTATGCGCACTCAAGCACAGGCAAAAGGCTACAATCATATTTATGGTTTGCGTCTTGAAGTCAGTAATATCAATCAATTGGGTAGTATGGTCGAAGCGATCGCTTACGGTACGGCAGTGCTTAGTACTGAAAATTCTACTAAAGCGCCCAATAACGCTTTCAGCAATACTCCTGCCAAAATCTCAATCAATACTTCCAAAATATAACTTCTTATACCGTCATAGCTATTTAACTAAAAGTATTTAACGCCAATTATTAAAATCCAAATTATCCAAAAGCTCACGTTAAACACTCTCATTTAATCTCATTACAATCCCTTTTATTCCTACTCAATCTCTATATTCTGCATTTGACTGGCGAGTTGTTGAATAAAACAGCTAAACCTAGCTTTTGCCCTATATACTCCCCTTATCAATTCTTAATTATTGTTGATAGTTAGCAATAGCATGCTATGAGATATGCTATAAAAGAATGGTTTAAAACGGGTGATGTCCGTTATCTATAAGCATTAGCAGGTAGTGACAAGCGTATTAGCAAGGATTGCTAATCAGGCATCATTGAATCATTATAAATTGACCTAGCAATAGGTCTTATCTACAGGGATGTAGTTATGGAAAGTCTGGCTCTAGTCACCTTAGTAAATAGCGTTGTTATTCCTATTTGCTTGTTTTTAATCATGATGGGTATGGGTTTGACCCTTATTACCAATGATTTTAAACGGGTATTAAAATACCCAAAAGCCGTTGGTATTGGCTTGACCAATCAGCTGATACTGTTGCCAATTATTGGCTTTGCCCTAGCTAATATCATGCCATTACGCCCAGAATACGCCGTCGGAGTTATGCTCCTCGTTCTGTGTCCGGGCGGCACTACCTCAAACTTATTTACCTATTTGGCTAAAGGCGATGTGGCGCTGTCGGTGACGATGACAGCGATTGCCAGCGTTATTACGGTATTTACCATTCCCATTGTACTGAGTTTTTCATTGATTTATTTTATGGGCAGCGGTAGTGAGTTTGAATTGCCGGTAGTAAAAACCGTGCTTACCTTAGTGGTACTGACGATTGTACCTATTAGCATTGGGATGCTGATTAAACGCTACGCACCAAAAGTCGCCGATCGCTCACAAGTCTATGTGTCTCGATTTGGGGTGATATTTTTAACGTTTTTAGTGCTGTTTTTGTGTTATGTACAACGCGATATCATTGTCGATGCCTTTATCGCTACCGGCCCTGTATCGGTATTATTAAACGTCTCAACCATGGCGCTCGGTTATTATAGTAGCAAATGGTTCGGTCTTAACTTAGCGCAAAGGACTTCGGTGACGCTAGAAGTCGGTCTACAAAACAGTACCTTGTCGATATTTATGGCATTAACGCTATTATCTAACTACGATATGTCGATGATGCCAGCTATTTATACCTTGGTAATGTTCCTAACGGCAGGCATTTTGGTGCGTATATTTAGCGCTCGGCACAATAAGCTGAGAAAGTCTGAGATAGAAAGTAGTGTGTTGGCAGCGCGTATGCTGTAAGCGGAAATGTGTGGTTTATCATAATTAAGCACTCACAATTGCTCGATTATAATTTTTTAGTTATAAAGCTGCATAACCGCTTTCGATATAGTCAGTGCTAAATAAAATAAGTACAAAGGTTATAAAGGGCTACTGTGGTAAATTTTCCTTGCTTGCTGTGTGCTTTGCACGCCAGAGGCGGCGTAAAACTTATCCCAGCAGCCTTGTACTGTTTTTCAATGGAATTATTATAGTTAAAAGCGGTTGTGGAATTTACGCGCCCGATTTAAAAATACCGTACTAATTATCTCTAGTAAGGTCCACGGATATTGTTTTGTGCTTCTAACTTATCCTTAGCTGTTTCTTCCTTTACTTTGGCTAATTCGAATAGGAAGGTACGGTTTTTAAGTATCGCGACAAACACCACGCCGCCGACGGTATTGCCGACCAACACCACGGCTAAAAACAGCAAATAACGGCCCAAGCTGACAGTATTGCCATAGAGCAAGGCTGAGAATACTTCGATATTACCCACGATACTATGATGCAAACCCAAAAAGCCGATACTGCCAGTAATAAGCGTCACCAAGACGATGCGGCTAAGGGTATCGCGCGCTGAGGTCACAAGCCACGCGGTGACGCCCATCATCCAACCTGCCAAGATGGCACTGCCAAATATTACCCACCATCTAAACCCTAAGATATGCTCGGCGTAAATATCAATGTCGCTGACGCTAAATAGCTGCATATTTAAACCTAAACCTATCATTAATGCCGCAAATAAACAGCCACCAACGACGTTGCCAGCGATGACAATGCCCCACAGGCGTAGCAGCTTATTGAGAGGTTCGATTTTATTGAGCACAGGTAGGCTTAAGAGTGAGGTTTGTTCGGTAAATAATAGCGACTGACCGATGACGACGATGATAAAACCAATCGGGTAAAGTAGGGAGGCGAGTACAACCGCATAATGGCTCGGTAGCACGCCACTCAATAGCGCAAAAGCCGCTAAAATCATAAAGAAGCTGATGCCAATCTCAAGGCCAGCGGTAAAAGCACTGGTAAATAGTGAGCCAAGTGAGCGCTCAAAAGTTTCTCTGGCATCCATCACTTGCTCAACTAAGATACTGGCATAGCTTTTTGCTTGACTTAAATTGTCATCATTAGCAACTTTTTTGATGGTTTCTTGGTCTTCTTTGCTAATATCCTCAGAGAAGTCTTCGTATTCCAAGTTTTCTTTTGCATTAGTATCGTCTGGCGTATCCGCATCGCTAATATCTTTATTTTTAGTACTAGATAGATGATTAGCGCTCTCATCAATCAAGCGCTGATCATCTATCTTGTCAGCTTTAGAGTGGCTGTTATTGTTGTGCTCAGTATCTTGGGACACAGTTGGCTCGCTATTTATCAGGCTATCATTTTAGGATAAAACGCCATTTATTATGCTATACGATAACTATATAAGTTCTCGCATCACCTGTATTTTATAACACGACTAGGATTTATTTTGTGGGAAGTTCAGCCGATTGGAGTTGTTTATTGGTATTTTCTGCTATTTGCTGGTGTTAGGGGCGTAATGACGCGCTGTAAGGCTGATAAATTACCTTAGCATCTAACAAAATCTGCCTATCTGCGTTAAAATCACACTATCAACTATTTTTCCTGTTTTTATAGCGTTTTGCGCTATCTCATTTTGACCACATTCATTATCAACAATAAGATCACCCTATTATGAGCAATCCTAATACCGATACCAGCATTGATAGCAATGCGAAAACCAACCTGACCCAGTCGATCCAAGCGGCGCTAAGCCAATTAGAAAGCGCCTATAATCCTGCGGAAGTCGAAGCCGGTATGTACAAAGGCTGGGAAGAAAGCGGCTATTTTAAGCCGACTTTTGACAAAGACGAGTCGTTCTCTATCGCACTACCACCGCCGAATGTCACTGGCTCGCTGCACATGGGACATGGTTTTAACAATGCAATCATGGATGCGCTCACCCGTTATCACCGTATGGATGGCGACAACACACTGTGGCAGCCAGGTACGGATCATGCTGGTATCGCGACTCAAATGGTCGTTGAGCGTCGCTTGGAAGCGCAAGGTATCAAGCGCCGTGATATGACGCGTGAAGACTTCATCGATAAAGTGTGGGAATGGAAAGAAGAGTCGGGCGGCAATATCACTAGCCAAATTCGCCGTTTGGGCAGCTCGGTTGATTGGTCACGTGAGCGCTTTACCATGGATGATGGTCTATCTAACGCGGTAAAAGAAGTGTTCGTACGTCTATTTGACGATGGCCTTATCTATCGTGGTAAGCGTCTAGTAAACTGGGATCCTAAATTCCAAACCGCGCTGTCTGACCTAGAAGTAGAAAACCACGACGAGAAAGGCAGCTTGTGGCATTTCCGCTATCATTTCACGGATACAGAGCTGCTGACTCAAGATGGTAAAAACTATCTTGTGGTAGCTACCACACGTCCTGAAACGCTCCTTGGTGATACGGCTGTTGCGGTCAATCCTAGCGATGAGCGTTATGCGCATTTGGTCGGTAAAACCATTACTCTGCCCATCACTGGTCGCGTCGTGCCTATCGTCGCTGATGATTATGTCGAAAAAGACTTTGGTACGGGCTGTGTAAAAATCACCCCAGCACATGATTTTAACGATTATGAATTGGGTCGTCGTCATAGCTTGCCATTGATTAACATCCTTGATGAGCGCGCCAATATCTTAGCATCGATGGAAGTCTATCCTGACTTGCAGACACGTGAGCCAGAATTAGAGACCACGCCAAGCGAGTACGCAGGACTTGAGCGTTTTGCTGCGCGTAAGTTCCTTGTCGAGCAAGCAGGCGAGCAGGGCTGGCTAGAAGATATCGAAGACTACGCACTCAAAGCCCCGCGTGCTGAGCGTGGCGGTACGATCGTTGAGCCATGGTTGACCGATCAGTGGTATGTCGCAGTCAAAGAATTGGCCAAGCCTGCGATTGACGCGGTAGAAGACGGCAGCATCGAGTTCGTCCCTGCGCAGTACAAAAACATGTATATGTCGTGGATGACTGATCTGCAAGACTGGTGCATCAGCCGTCAGTTGTGGTGGGGTCATCGTATCCCTGCATGGTATGACGATGCGACGGGTGAAATCTATGTCGCCCGTGACGAAGCGGAAGTGCGTAGCAAGTACAGTCTCAGTGACGATATCGTATTGCGCCAAGATAATGACGTGCTCGATACGTGGTTTAGCTCAGGTCTATGGACGTTTAGTACGCTTGATTGGGCAGACGTTAACGCCGATCCACGCGTGATGGACACCTTCCACCCGACCAGCGTGTTGGTGACAGGTTTTGACATTATCTTCTTTTGGGTTGCCCGCATGATCATGATGACCATGCACTTTGTGAAAAACGAAGATGGCACGCCGCAAGTACCTTTTAAGACCGTCTATGTGCATGGTCTGGTACGTGATGGCAATGGTCAAAAAATGTCAAAATCGAAAGGTAACGTCTTAGATCCGATTGACCTAATCGACGGTATTGATCTAGAAGCGCTGGTAGAAAAACGCACCAGCAATATGATGAATCCAAAAGACGCGGCCAAAATCGAAAAGCAAACACGTAAAGAGTTCCCAGAAGGCATCCCAGCCTTTGGTACGGATGCACTGCGCTTTACCTTTACCTCCCTTGCTAGTACGGGTCGCGATATTAACTTTGATCTAAAGCGTGTCGAGGGCTATCGTAACTTCTGTAATAAAATCTGGAACGCCAGCCGTTTTGTCCTCATGAACTGTGTCGATAGCGAAGGCAGTGCCAAGCCTATCGACCAAGCGGCAAACCCTGACGTTTGGGAATTGCCAGAAAAATGGATCATGAGTCGTCTGAACTCTACCGTTGCCGATATCCATCAGCATTTCGCTCAGTATCGTCTCGATATGGTCAGCCAAGATATCTATGAGTTCATCTGGAATGAGTACTGTGATTGGTATGTTGAGCTTGCCAAAGCCAGTCTAAATGATGACTCGGTGTCTGACGAGCGTAAAGCGCAAATCCGCTATGTACTGCTGCACGTGTTAGAGACAGCGCTACGCTTTAGCCATCCAATCATGCCGTATCTGACCGAGCAAATCTGGCAGACGGTCGCACCACTATTGGGTCGTAAAAACACTGACAGCATCGTAGTCGCTGACTATCCAAAAACGGATGAGGCACAAATCAGTGAGCAAGTTGAGGCGGATATGGCGTGGCTACAGGAGCTAATCGCGAGCGTCCGTAACATCCGTGGTGAGATGAAACTGGGCAACGCGGTACGTCTGCCAGTGCTCCTACAAAACGTCTCTAGCGATGAAGATGCGCGTCTATCACGTATCAAAAACCAGTTCAAAGCGCTTGCTAAGGTCGAGAGCCTAGAGATCGTCAAAGCAGGCGATGAGGTGCCACTATCGTCATCAAGTATGGTCGGTCAGCTACGTGTACTCGTACCGATGAAAGGTCTGATCGATCCAACGGCTGAGCTAGCACGTTTGGGTAAGTCATATGATAAGTTGAAAGGTCAATCCGAAGGCATCGCCCGTAAGCTAGGCAATGAAGGCTTTGTCAGTAAAGCACCAGTCGAAGTAGTCGATGCTGAAAAAGCGAAACTGGCTGAGTTAGAAGGGCAGTTGACGGCGATGACAGCGCAGATGGAGCAGTTAAAGGCGTTGTAACTAAAGCAAAAGCTTAAAGAGCATGGCCTCAGCATCTGATTCCTTTAATAATGGGCAAATATGCGATGCATGGGGCGTTGTTCTTTAATGACTCAGCTTGTCCCTCGCGCTAGATTGAATATAGTTAGATGTATTACGCTGTTATAGGCTACTTTAGAGTCATAGTGTTTTGCACGAAACAAGCTATAATATGGTAATATTAGCAAAACAACTATTAATTAATGAACTATAGTTCTATAATACCTCTGGTTATTTTCCGTTAGAAAGCTATGAAAATTCATATTTTCTATTACTCTACCGTAATAGAAAAATCTATTAGTTACAATTATAATTAGCTTACTGTTATATACTTGATCTACAAGAGGCTTATATGAGATTTGTTTTATGCAGAGGTACGAGTGGAACAAACTGATATTGCAAATGAAGTAGCCCAAAAGACCGAGTTAGCAGAAGGTAGCACTGGTAAGGTTGAAGCGGTGACTAATTTTCTGTCTAATCTATTAGAAACTGTAGGTCCAGAATATTTCGTAGCTATAGTATTTTTTTTTGGTGCTCACTGGTATCTTCACAAGTTATACAAGTCCAATTTAGATAATAGGCAATTACAAATTGATCGATTAGCAGCAGATAATAGTGAGTATAGAGACAGATTTCTCGCGATACTTGATGAGAAGTTTTCATACGATAGTACTACTAAAAAAAGCAATAGAAAGAAGGCTAAGTGAAATGTTAGAATGGAGAAAATTATTATGTTAATACTAATGCTAGTAATTGCTGTAATATTTGCTCTTTTCGAAACTGTCTACTTGAAAAGAATTCAGAAGCACGATCGTTATATTTTTGAATTTTGTGATTTACGCAGAGATATGATTACATATCTATACGAAGAGAGAAATGGTTTATCTAGGTCTGATTATATTCAGCTGAGAGAAATTCTGAATACTAACAATGTTACTATCCATAACTATAAGGATAGTAAACATACAATGTTTAATTTTCGACGATTTATAGATAAGCTAAGAGTTATTGAGAATAAGAAAAGTAGAGTAGAAAGCAATGTTTTGCCAGAGGTAAAAGTATTTCAAGTACGACTGGTTCATATAGTTTTTGATGCTTTTCTAGCTTATACTCCTTTCTTAAAGTCTGAAGTTATAATTAAAGTACTATATTTTATTACCTCTAATGCTGTAAAAGCAGGTTTTAAATCGTTAGTTCCTTATGAAAAAGATTTAGAATTTATTAGAACTCTGGGAAAAGAACATAAGGCTGAGCAAGCTAAATTTTGTTAGCTAGGCTATTCTTAGTAAAATTATATCAGTTCTACATACACAGCCGCTATAGCTCTTAGTTATAGTGGCTTTTTAATGTCTAAAACTGCGTTATCGATCAAGAAAAAATTGTTATTAATTATGATTTATTAAGGAACACCATGAACCATCTCACCGTCGGACAACGCGCGCCTCTAAGCAATCTTGCTATTGACGATGCCGCACCCATCACGCTCAAGTTCACTCGCCAAAGTCCGATAGAGATGGACATCAGCTGCTTTGCCTTGGACGCAGCGGGCAAACTGATCAATGATGATTACATGGTGTTTTATAATCAGCCAACCTCACCTTGCGGGCAAATCAAGCTCACCCATTACGAATCGCAGCCAACAGCGAATAAAGGTATCCAAGCCGAGTTTGAAGTCAACTTATCCAAACTGGCTAATAATATAGACAGCTTGTTTTTTGTATTATCAGCCGACACGCCGCTTAATCAAATGCAATCGTTAGAGATTGGTATTTGGCAGCAATCGCAAAAGGTACAGGCAGCGTATCAAGCCGCAGACTTTGCCCAGCAGCAAGCCAGTATGCTGTTGCAGCTTTATCGTAAGAGTGGTGTTTGGCGGGTATCTAACGTTGCGCAAGGCTTTAATGGCGGACTTGCCGCCATCGTGCAGCACTTCGGTGGTGATGTAGAAGAGGGTAAAAGCGACGCTTTATCTTCACAAGCTCCGCAACCTTCTAAAATAAATACTTCAAAAGTCCCTTTAGAAAAAGTCATGCTAGAGAAAGCACCAAAGCTAGTTAACCTCGCCAAAAAAGCCACTATCTCACTAGAAAAACACCAATTACAGCAATTAACCGCAAAAGTGGCACTGGTGTTAGATGCTTCAGGTTCAATGAACAGACAGTATAAACAAGGCCGCGTGCAAGAGGTGGTCAATCGCTTATTGCCATTGGCAGTGAGCTTCGATGATGACCAAGCGCTAGACTGCTGGGCGTTTGCCCGAGATCCGCAGTATTTGGGCGAGATTGGGCTTAGCAACTATGAGGATTTCATTGACAACGCTCATGGCGGCTGGCGCAAATGGGCACTTGGCCCACGCATCAACAATGAAGCAGAAGTCATGAAGGCCGTGACAGAGTTTTATCAAAAAGACGGCTTGGATGTGCCCGTATACGTGCTATTTATCAGTGATGGCGGAGTGAATGACAATCGCGGTATCACGAGAGTCATGACGGAAGCGGCGAAACTACCGATATTTTGGCAGTTCGTGGGCTTAGGCGGTCGTGGTTATGGCATTCTAAAAAAACTAGACGATATGACAGGGCGCGTGATTGATAATTGCGATTTTTTTGAATTAGATGATTTGGATGACATTAGCGAAGAGTCTCTTTATGAGAGTATGCTAGAAGAGTTCCCAAGCTGGCTAAAAGAAGCTCGTAAGATTGGATTGATAACATCATAACTGAGGAGTAACCGCCATGTTCACTGTGAAAACAACATTAACTACAAAAGCCCTTACTTTAAGTACTTTGTTTTTAAGTCTAAGCGCTTGCGTCTCACTGCCTACCAATGAAAACACCTTAACAGATGCTGATCTCATTCGAGCTGCCCAGCAAAAAGAATCAGCACCAACCGAAGGCGCGCAGCAGAAGGTCATCGGCGTGCATAACGGTATCGAAGTGGTCAAGTCATTCCAGTGCTCAGACCTCTGTCCGCAGAATACCTTGCGCGTGATTTATTATGACGTACCTACCGATGCCACTTGTGACAGTATCGGCGGTGTGACCAAATCCATATTAGTACCCATCGCCATTACTGTGATGCCAAAAGAATACTGTTTTCCAAAAGCAATCGCTGATTACTGGGAAAGCTATCCTGCCAAACATAGTGAATAGCGACCGATATTTACCTAACTGCTAAACAAGCTACGTATCCGTAGCAAAACCGTGCAAAATCAGTCTTGAACCTAGGTTTCAATTTCTTTATCTTTGATAACTTATATAGGTAGTCCATATCTGATGACCTAATGTCTCACACTGACTGATAAAATTATCATGACTCAATCAAAAAAATCTTTTTATTATCGACCCAAGACCAATCAACATAACAATCCAACGGTGCGTTGGATGTTTTTGATATTTGGTTGGCTGTTTTTTGCCTTGGGTATCATTGGCGTATTATTACCTGTTATGCCGACAGCACCTTTTATCTTACTAGCGGCAGGGTGCTGGGCGCGTAGCTCACGACGCTTTCATTTTTGGCTGATTAATCATAAATATTTTGGTAAATTCGTCCGAGATTGGGAAGACCGCCATGCTGTACCTTTATATGGCAAGTGGCTAGCGACGATAATGATGGCAATTTCAACAACAATGTTATTTTTTAACATTCCTGCTGATATGATGTGGGTAGCTTGGCTGGTAGCCACGGTCTGTACTGGGGTAGCGGTCTATTTGTTCCGTTTGCCAAATGCCTAAAATGTGTTGATTTTAGGGCGAAAAACAGTCAAAAAGTGGCTTTGGTTACATGAAATCTAAGATAAGACTTGCGAAAATGGGATCTT
This sequence comes from Psychrobacter sp. ANT_H59, assembly GCF_008369225.1. Lineage (NCBI taxonomy): Bacteria > Pseudomonadati > Pseudomonadota > Gammaproteobacteria > Moraxellales > Moraxellaceae > Psychrobacter > Psychrobacter sp. ANT_H59. The sequence continues at coordinate 398,752 of NZ_VOBE01000003.1, read as the reverse complement.
GCCCTTATAATACTTCCAAGCTTAAGAGCAGTTCTGCACCAAATCATTACCTCGTAGTATTAGTTATAATCCTTCGTTTTAATATTTATCGTTCAGTAGCTATTTGCAAGCGTTACCGGTCACTAGACCATTAATAAATTTAAAAGTAGGATTATCAATATGTCAGATACTCAAAAAGGTACAGTTAAGTGGTTCAACGAAGCTAAAGGCTTTGGTTTTATCGCTCCAGAAACTGGCGCAGACGTTTTTGCTCATTACAGCGAAATCACTGGTTCAGGCTTCAAAACTTTAGCTGAAGGCCAAGAAGTTGAGTTCACTGTAACTCAAGGTCAAAAAGGCCCACAAGCCCATAACATCGTTGCTATCTAATCTGTCTTTATAGACGCTTAGAGCAAGATGAAAAAAAAGCGAACCTTCGGGTTCGTTTTTTTTCGTCTATACTTTAGTATAAGCTATTTGCAATTAATAGCTTAATATTTATAACGTGCGCTTTATGTTGAGTGGCTTTTAAATCAGACAATGAACCAAAAATGCCGATGACTACGCTGGTCATCGGCATTTTTGATCTATATAACTCACAACAAGGATGTTTGGTAGTTTACTTTAGCCAATCAAGCTAATACCAATATTAATCAATCCACCTCCAACGATCAGCCAAGCAAACATAATAGCACCCAAGATCAGTGGCTTCACGCCAGCTTGCTTAATGGCGCTTAGATGAGTCGTCAAACCTAGTGCAAACATCGCCATGGTGAGCAGCACATCGTCTAGCATCACCATACTACGCTCAAAGCTTGCGGTCATCGGCACCCAAGTGTGCAGTAAGACGATGGCAATAAATATAAAGGCAAACCAAGGGACTTTGACTTCTTTAATACGGCTCATAAATGAAGCACTTTTATCATTTTCGCTACAGCCTTTGGTCAGAGCAAAAGACAATACCAGTAAGAAAGGGGCGAGCATCATGACGCGTATCATCTTGGTGACAACAGCTGTGTCACCCACTTCAGGACTGACTGCGTTACCAGCGACGACGACTTGCGCCACTTCATGAATGGTTGAACCCGTATAAACTCCGTACTGCTGAGCATTTAACCAAGGTTGCAACCAACCAAGATGATAAAGAAAAGGGTAGAGCAGCATCGCCATGGTGCCAAATACTACGACCGTAGCTACTGCGATAGTGACTTTATGTGTTTCTGCTTTGACGATTGGGTCGGCGGCGATGACGGCGGCTGCACCACAGATACTCGCACCTGAGCCTATCAATAGCACGGTTTGTTTATCGACTTTTAATAATTTGGTACCTATCCAATAGGTCAATAAAAAAGTCGATGTTAGTACCAGTGCATCGCTCATCACTGCTGGCATACCCACGCTAGCAACTTGGGTCACTGTTAGTTTAAAACCATAAAACATAATGGCGAGTCTTAAAATCTGCCCTTTAGCAAAACAAACCCCTTCATTTAAATGCTCAGCAAAATTGGTATAGACCGTATTGCCAAGTATCATCCCGATTAAAATCGCCAGCGTGAGCGATGACAGTCCTACGATGCGCCCATTTGTCCATATGTTTACACTAGTATTGAGCCATAAACAAAATAAACTGCCAATCAGCACGACGATGAGCCCTGCTAGATGGCGGCTGCGTGGAAAATAGTTGTTCACTGATTGGGTCAAGGCGTACATGACTGACTGTCCTATTATCTATAATCGAAATAAGCATAAGCTTATGAATAGACATTATAAGATAGACCAACCTATAATAAAAACAGATTAATTAGATATAAATTATAGATTTTATAGGTTAATAGAAAGTCTTAGGGTTAAAAAGATAGTTTTTTAGATAATAGAGGGTTTTTAAAATAACAGATGGTTTTTAGGTTATATCAATAAGATAGGGTGTCAGAGAAATTATGAAAAAAGCCATGCAGGGATTACCAAAGATTACCCTCAAGCAATTATCAGTGTTTGTCAGTATTTATCAAACAGGTAGTACCAGCCGTGCCAGTGAAGTGCTGCATTTATCGCAGTCGGCGGTCAGTAGTGCGTTGACAGAATTAGAAGCAAGGCTGCAAATGCCATTGTTTGAGCGGGTCGGGCGCAGGCTCAATCAGCACCCTAATGCCCATCCTATTTATATACAAGCTCAAGCTATCTTAGGGCAGTCGTTGACACTAGAACATTATCATAAGCACCAAGCAGGGCAGATCCATATTGGTGCTAGTACCACCATTGGTAATTATGTACTGCCGCCGCTGCTTGCCAAGCTCTATGAGGCACTGCCAGATGCAGATGTTGATATGTATATTGCCAATACTCAAGAGGTAGTAGCAGAGGTTGAGCAACTAAATATTGATATTGCTTTAGTCGAAGGTATGCCGCGCCCAGTAGATATGAAGGTGATTGAGCAGCGCGTGTGGCGCACTGATATTTTGATGATTTTTGCTAAGCACGACAGCAAATGGTTGACCGATGTAGGTTATTATAACGATGCAAATAATTGCTATGAGCTGAGTATTGAGCAACTATCAACGCTACCACTATTGGTACGAGAAGCGGGGTCTGGTACGCGGCAGATCATCGATGAGCAATTATTGCAGCATTTGCCCAATGCCGAGGTGATTATGGCAATACAGCAGTCGGAGGCGATTAAGCATATGGTCAGCGCTGATATTGGACTTGGGTGCCTGTCACAGCATGTCATTGAAGCAGAGCTTGCAACAGGGAAGCTGGTACAAGTGCAGGTTGCAGGAATTGATTTGTCACGTACATGGTGGCTGGTATGGCATAAAGCGCGCCATCAAAGCCCGATTTGGCAAAGCTTTATTGATATTATTCAAGAGGATCGTGTTTAAAAGTAGCTATAGCCAGCCTCATATTAAAAAATATAGCGAAACTGGGATAAATTTTTTGTAGCCTCTGTCGGCGCAGCCACAGCAAGCAAGAAAAATTTGTACCAGTTTTGCCCTATAATAAGGTGCATTCACCTTATTTAGTATCTACTGTATTAATTCTATGCTTACACTTATTTATTAACGGGCTTATCAAGTCTCACAACTAAGCTGTCACAAGGTACATTTGGCAAGATATTATCTGCCGTTGCGCCGCTAAGCCAAGCTGCGATGCCATGACGTTCATGACGACCAATAACCAATAAATCAACGTCATTCTTATGGCAATAGTTGACGATACCTTCACTATTTGAGATGGCAGTTGTCACTTCAGAGTTGACCACATGTAAGTCGTTACGATCCAAAAACTGCGCCAGTTTTGCACGCGCTTCTTGGCAACGCTCATCATCAATCTCATCATATAAGCTTGAGGCAGGCACCAGCTCGTAGCCAAAGCCAACCATGGTATCTTTTACGATATGCAATACCGATAATTTGGAGTCAGGACGATTATCAACGATACGCTTGGCTTTTTGAGCAACCAAGTCAGCATCGGATAGTAAATCGGTGACCAATAAAATATGTTGGTAACTCATGAGCGGCTCCTTCCTTGTGGCAGATGATTTTAACTATAGCACTACTAATGACTGCTGTTAAGTAGGCTTTGTTAAATCGGGCGCTATCTTTATCCGTTATTCTTGCTGACTTATTATTTTTCTCCACCCACTGTCTTGACTTACTAGCGTATTAGCCCCATCTACTGTCGTTAGGCAAATTCTTTTTAGCTGATAAATGCCATTCAATTCGAAGATGACCTATGAGGCTTTGATAACTTTAATTGTTTATTCAAAGCGATCTTTTTATAAATATAAATTTTACTATTTTAATTGCTGATATCGATTTCATACCTTGGTTATTGGCTAAGATGATACTGAAGTAATTAATGCATAAGGATAACCATGACTGACACGCTATTTACTGCTGATTTAACCCTGCATCCTGCCTTTGAGCTGATTGAGCACCGCCATATCGATGCATTATCGATGGATGTGCTGATCAGTCAGCATATCAAAACCGGAGCGATGCATTATCACTTGGCGCATCCGAGTGATGAAAATGCCTTTTTGGTTGGCTTTCGTACCCAGCCGATGGATTCAAAAGGTGAGGCGCATATTCTAGAGCACGTGGCTTTATGTGGTTCTGAAAAGTTCCCCGTACGCGACCCGTTCTTTTCGATGATTAAGCGTTCGTTAAATACCTTCATGAATGCGATGACCGCTGCCGATTGGACAGCGTATCCGTATGCCACGCAAAATAAAAATGATTATTTTAACTTGCTTGCTGTCTATCTTGATGCGTCATTTTTCCCCAATATTCATCCGCTTGATTTTGCCCAAGAAGGCATCCGTGTTGAGTTAGACGAAAATGACAAGCCGCAATTTAAGGGTATCGTTTTTAATGAAATGAAAGGCGCAATGAGTGGCGAGATTGACCAGTTGTATCATACGGTCGCCCATCATCTGTTCCCAACAACGACCTATCACTATAATTCGGGCGGTGATCCTGCTGATATCCCAGACTTGACTCATAATGAGCTGGTTGAATTCCATCAGAGCCATTATCATCCGTCAAACAGTGTGATTATGAGCTTTGGTAATATTCCAGTCGCTGAAACGCAAGCAAAAATACATGACGATGCTTTGATTCAGTTTGAAGCGGGCAAAAAACATGTATCGCGTCCAGAGCAGCGTTTGTCTGCACCGATTAACGCAGTTGATACTTATACGGCTGACGAAGCCGGTCCTGACCAAACCCATCATGTGGTTGCGTGGTTATTACCATCGATTACTGATCCGAAGCAGCGTTTGGCCTTGCGTCTATTAGAAGGGGTATTGGTTGAGCATGCTGGTTCGCCATTGCGTGCGTATTTGGACAGCCATCCACTTGGTAAAGCGCCAAGCCCGCTATTGGGACTCGACGACAGTCATTATGAAATGGTCTTTTATACCGGTCTGCGCGGTTCAAACCCTGAGCATGCCGAAGCGGTAGAGCAGGGTATTATTGATTTGCTTAAAGAGGTCGCGAGCAAACCGATTGATGATGAAACCATTGAAACTATCTTGCACCAAATTGAGATTGATCAGCGCCATATCGGTGGTGATAGCATGCCGTATGGTCTAAATCTCATGCTAGAAGGTTTTAGCACTGCCATCCATGATGGTAATCCTATTGATGTCTGGGAAGTTGATGAGCATTTGCAATGGCTACGCGAGCAAGTAAAAGACGCGCAGTGGCTGCCAAATTTAATCAAAATCCATTTGCTTGATAATCAGCATCGTGTGCGCGTCACAATGAAGCCTGATAGTGAAAAAACAGCCCGTTTGGCAGCAGCCGAGCAAACCCGTCTTGATACGATTGCGATGGATTTGACCGCTGATGATAAAGCTATCTTAAAGCAACAGGCTTTAGATTTGGCAGCGCGCCAAGCAGCACCTGATGATTTAAGTTTATTGCCAAAAGTTGGCTTAGAAGATGTCCCGACCGATATCAGCTTCAAGCAAGGCACGCAAAAACAAGTGAATTTAAGCGGCAAAGAAAGTACGTTATTTGAATATGAAGCGGGCACTAACGGCTTGTATTATTATCAAATCATCGTACCGTTAACCGATGAGATTGGTAATCAGGATACAAGCGAGCTACCGGTTAATGAAGTGATTAATCATCCATTATTGCCTATTTATTTAAGCTTGTTATCAGAGCTAGGTACAGATTCTCTTAGTGCCCATGAAATGCAGGCCAAACAAGCGGCGCATTCATCAGGTGTGACGGCTCGTATCAGCCAACGTACCAATGTCGATGACAGCCAAGCGATTAGCAGCTACTTTGTGGTGGCAACGCGCGCGCTGAATCGTAAACCTGAAGCGATTGATTTGCTGAAAGAAGTCATGGAACATAGCGTATTCACTGAACATGACCGTATCAAAGAAATCTTGCAGCAGCGTCAAGCAGGTTGGCAATCAAACCTTGCTGGTTCAGGGCATTCTTATGCCATGCAAACGGCTAGTCGCGGCATGAGTCGTCAAGCGCAGTTAGAATATGTACGCAGTGGTCTACCAGCATTGAATGCGCTAAAAGACTTCTTAACCCATGCCAGTAGCGATGATGCACAGTGGGATAAGCTTGCGACGAGTTTGATGGACTTACATCAGCGTTTGATTAGTTTGCCTAAGCACGCGGTTATTATTTGCGAAGCCGAACAAACTGAACGCTTGAGTAATTTAATCGTTGAGAGTTGGAAAGACAGCCAAGCGCCAAAAATTGCAGCGCAGTTAAAAAATGTTGATGCGAGTATCGAAGCCAATATTCCAAGTGAGTTTGCCGAATTGCAACTTGATACAGCGTTAAATGGGGAGAAAGACGCGGTCAAAGCTCTAGAAAGTGATGTGGCGCTCGATGTTGAAGACTTGGCATGGCTGGTTCCAACCAATGTCTATCATAATGCCAGTGCTTATACCGTTCCTACGGCTGATCATCCTGATACGGTAGCCCTGATGGTATTAGCGCCTTACCTGCGCAATGGCTATCTGCATAGCGCCATTCGTGAGCGCGGCGGTGCTTATGGCGGTGGTGCGGGCTACGATGCCAATGCTTGTGCCTTTAAGTTCTTTAGCTATCGCGATCCACAGTGTGCTGAAACTTTTGCCCATTTCGATGCCAGTATCGAATGGCTGTTGAATGAACCGCAAACCGATGAGCAGTTAGAAGAAGCTATCTTAGGTATTATCTCAGGAATGGATAAGCCAGGCTCTCCAGCAGGTGAGGCAATTAAAGCCTGCTTCGCTGATTTGCATCATCGCGGTGTTGACTGGCAACGTAAAATGCGTGCAGCAATTTTGGCTGTAACAGTAGCTGACTTGCAACGTGTTGCTAAGCAATACCTGCAAGGGCAAAAGCATGTCCGCGCGGTATTAGCGCCTTATGATAAAGAAGCAGCAGTACAAGAGCTTGGCTTTAAAGTCTGTAAAATTAAAAGCTAGCTTTTAACTTGTAAAAAATCAGTATCTATATAAAAAACCGCCGCTTCCAGTATTTATATTGAAAGCGGCGGTTTTGTTTTGGTTGAGTATTTTAAAGCGCTATTTCTTAAAGGCTTACTTTTTAATTAAGTAATTAGCGACTGCTTTATAGGCAGGTAGCGAAGTTGGGTCGATTTTACCATTACTGGCTTCAGGGTATGAGGAAAAGCGAACGATGACCATATCGGCTGCTGGATCAACATAGACCGTTTGACCGTGGACGCCACGTGCTGCATAAATAGGCGTGGGATTATTAAACAGCCACCACATACTTTTATAGCTGCCATTATTGAGCTGTTTATAGCCCGCTTTTGCAAATGCGCCTTTGTCACCGCCAGCTTCGATATTATCGACTACCGCTGTTGGGAATAAACGCTCACCATTCATCTCACCTTTATTGAGCATCAAGCTGCCAATACGTGCCATATCATGCAAACCTGCACTGATGCCACCGCCAGCAAACGGCGTACCCTTAGCATCTACCGTGATATAGGCGCTTTGTTCGGCACCGATTTTCTGCCAGATACGTTCAGAGAGCAGGTCATCGATTGCCTTGCCAGTGGTGCGTGAAATAATCCAGCCGAGCGCATCACTATTGATGGTTCGATAGTTAAACTCTACACCATGTTCGCCTTTTTTCTCAACCGTTTGCAGATATTCGAAATAGCCATTGGGTCCGCTATAGCCTTTGGGTTTTGGTAACGGGCTTGCCGCTTCTGAATACTTCCAGATGTCTGCGTCAGGATCGGCATAGTCTTCACTATAATCGAGCGCCGTGGTCATATCCATCACTTGGCGTACGGTGGCATCGCCAAAGCCACTTTTTGCCAGCTCAGGAATAATAGAGGCAACCAATGCCTTATCATCAAGCTTACCTTCGGTGACGAGGATTTCTGCTAATAATCCTGTCATTGACTTGGTCATCGACATTGCGGCGTGATTACCCAGCTCATTGAGGCAACCATTTTGACGCTCATAGACGACCTTGCCATGATGCATGATCATAATGCCGTCTGTATAGTTGGCATCAAGTGACTGCCGCCATGTCATAGGGTGTTTGCTATTGGTTGGGGTAAAGGTAATGGCATCAATATTTTTATCGAGTGCATAGTCAAGTTTGGATGGTGCACCGATACCGCGACTGACTTCGGTAGTGGGCATTAGCTCTCGAATATGACAGACTGTCCAACGCAGTTTGGGAAAGCTAAAAAAGTCCGACTGTGGTTGAGTGATTAGCTTGCCTTTTGGAGGCGGGAAACCTTGCATCCAGCCGAGCGTTTGCGGGTCTGATTCCTTAGCGGTTAAAGAAGTGCTTTCAGCATGACCGCTTACACTCGTCAGCCCTAGGGCCAAAGTTAGCGGTAATAGGGCAAAAGAGTGTTGTAGTGTCAGCATGGTATCCTCGCGACTTAGCTTAAGCGGTTAACATTAGGCAATAAAAAACCGTTGATAAGATTTGAGCTTAATTCTTATCAACGGTCTTTACTACTTGCTTTTGTAAGTCAGCTTTTTAGCCAGCTTCGTTATTAATAGCGCTTAATGGCTTGGTCTTTGCCAATGATCTCTTGATGAATTGGGAATTGATCATAACTGTCGTAATGTTGACGGTCTGCAAAATAGCTTTTTAGGGTACGGCGTACCGCTTCAAAAGCAAGCTTATCCCAAGGAATGTCTTCTTCTGTGAATAACGCACAATCAAGACTTTCAGAGCCGATGCCATAAGCACCGTCTTTTAGTTCGGTGATATAGATGCTATAGATTTGACCAATATCTGGAATGTCATACAAGCAATATAAATGTGGATTGATCACGACCGCGTCAGCCTCTTCAAAGCTCTCACGCGCGGCACCTTCGGCCATGGTTTCGCCGTTTTCCATAAAGCCTGCAGGCAACGTCCATAAGCCATACTGCGGCTCGATCGCGCGTCGACAGAGCAGCACCCGATGTTTATGGACGACCAGCGCACCACAAATTATCTTTGGGTTTTCATAATGAATATAATGACAGTTTGGGCATACCAAACGCGGTATATTATCCGTAGCTGGTATTTTGCGTTCTGCTTCACAACCGCATTGTAGACAATAGCGCATATCGACTGCCTTATATAATGAAATGAGAGAGATAAGGTTACTTTAAGACGTATAATTTTAAGATTTATAATTGTTGTTGTATCAGATACTAGGGCTATCGAATATCAGATGATTATCTGACAATCGCCCTTTATATTAAGATAACACAAATCTTCCTCATACTGGCAATGATAATAATAGCGTATTTTGTGAGTTGAATCACCGTTGGAATTCCTTGTGTGCCAACAGAATGGACCAAGCCTATCAGTCACACAAAAGGTATGCAGTTATTATCAGATTGCGCTAGGCTATAAGTGACTCTATTTTAAATTGACTATGTTACCAATAGCGCGGGTAGTGTCTGCCACGACCAATGTTGTTGTAAATCAGCGCTACCACTACTAAAGCAAGGGCACCTACTAGCGTCGGAGTGAGCAAAAAATGCCACTTTACGCCGCCGAGCATCACAATCAATGGATTGGATCCTGCAGGTGGATGCGGTACGCGCAGCAGTAACATTAGAGCAATTGCCGTACCAACGGCAAGGGACAAGCTCCACCACTCAACCCCAAATAAAGACATAAAAGCTAAGCCAGTAAAGGTAGTAATAAGATGACCACCGACAATGTTTCTTGGCTGAGCAAAAGGGCTTTCTGGATAAGCAAAAATAAGCAGGCAGCTGGCGCCAAATGAGCCCAAAATCATCGCGATATTTTGCCAATTTCCCAGTAATGCCAATACAGCAGTGGCAACTGTTCCGCCAGCCCAAGCAATGGCAATGATGACTAATGGCAATCTTTGCGGGCAATCATCAGTTTTGCCCTGCATTTTATGTAATGAAAAAATCTTATCCACGAGCATTTCCTAAATAATATATGAATGACACCCTTGATCCATGAGGACCAATTGCAGTCGTACAATGATAAAAGACCATGTCTGTCTGACGGTTGTCGCAATCTGCTTGCTGCAACCATTCAACGTTTTGATGGCTAATACTGATAAAAAAATAGGGCAATTATAATGCTAAATCCCTCACAGTCCGTACGTTTTGATGAAATGACAGTCGCTGTACCAGATTTTATACGTTATCCCACGATCAGAAAGTTGGCTGAACGGGTGCAGCACGAGACATTAAAGGCTATTGCTAGTCCCGCGCTTTATGACTCTCACGACCATTCGCGCAGTGCCCGTATTTTAAATAGTCTTTATCAAACCCCAATCGCCGATGCCTCTATCTTGGTCGCTATCACTCATGAGCGCCATCCTAAGCTGCTGCTGACTCGCCGCGCTGCTCATATGAATAGTCATGCTGGCGAGGTATCCTGTGCTGGTGGCAAACATGAAGTAGGTGATGGTAACAATGTCGTTACCGCCCTACGTGAGGCTTGCGAGGAAACTGCGCTACCGCCTAATAAAGTTCAGCTGCTTGGTCAATTGCCTATCCAAACCTCTAAAAGTGGTATGAGTGTACGTCCTATTGTGGCGCTGATTGCGCCAGATCTGCTTTTGGTGCCAGAGCTTGGGGAGATATCACGCATTTTTTGGGCAGATTTTGAGACTTTATTAACTCAGCCAACAGTCGAATATTCTATAGAATATACATTGCAAGATCAGGCAGCAACGCTTCTGACACCGAGCTGGCAAGTAGATGGCGAAACGGTGTGGGGTCTGACGGGACGAGTCATTGCCAGTTTATTAGAAACAGGCTTTGATCGGCAGCTAGAGTGGTATTATCGCATACAAGACACTCGATCATAGAAGTGTTAGATACTCGCTAATAAACATGTTTTTGGCGAAGGAGGATCGTTATTATAAACGTTAGTGATAATGAATGGATGCATTCTATTTATAATACTCATCATTCTTCTTTAACCACCAGTTCATATTGTCTTGGCGTTTAGCACGAAATGCTTCTAGCTTGTTGGCGACTCTACTATTGTGTTGACGGGCAGTATCTAGGGCAAATAGAATCGGCACGGAAGACAATACGCCAAAGCGTATTTTTGATTTTGGTAGGTTTAGCCCATCGCCAATATCATCACCAACCAAGGTACGGGTCACGCTGGCATTGACCATCTCAACAAAACGCCCACGGCGATTGTCCTCACCCATCAGCTGACGTGGTAAATCGTGCAGAGCTTTTGCTAGTGGTCGTCCCATTTTAAAATCAAGCTGCTGAATCGACAAATAGGTATAGAGCCATTCCCAGCAGGCGGCTTCATCTTTTGGCAGTCGCTGCAAATCAACCCCCATCCAATAACTGGCAAGATTCCATAAATGCAAAATGCCTTCTGCTTCCTCAGTGCTAATACGGGCGCCAAGCAATCTTAAGCCACGCATAATCAACAGTGAAAACTGCAAATGAGTAGCAATCATATCGGTTTGATTGATAGGAATACCCCAATATGCGGTATTCCAGCTGCCATCTGGGTTGTGATGTTGGTTGGCATCTGGTATGACGCCTTTAGCAGCATTGCCTTTACCTTTGAGCAAGTTCTGTCGTACTGAGGTATGTATTTGACGTACTTTAATGGATTGCTGCCAACCTTCAGAGCCGATAGCCAATACTCGTTCAATATTAGGTTTGCTATGCTCTGAATCTAAATGCAATTGAGGATGCTCAGAGACCGCCAAGATATAGGCGTAGGTACGCATCAATCTTGGTAAAGCGTCATGCATCAGTGCGCCAGTCTGAATCAGCGGTAGCGATAAGGCAGGGATACTATAGCCTGCCATGAGAGCCACATTACGTAATAGCCAGATCAGCATCAGTGGATAACGGCGATAGGCAACCGCGCCGATTTGGGCAAGCTTGGGATCAAACCAATCGGGATGGCGACTAAATTGTTCAGTTAATGCGTTGAATGAGGAATTATTCTTGAGGTTAGAGTCCGCTTTCTTATCAATAATAAACTGCTGTAATGGCTTGGCAAAACGAATGCCATCAGAGGCTAGATCATCTGCTATTGGATCGCCAATATCGTAGCCTGCAACTATTTCCTCTAACAAATCTTGCGAGATGACAAAGTCTTTTGGCAGTAGATAGCGCTTAATGCGTTTTAATACTTGCAGATCACTATGATCATCAATGGCAGTGGTGCGTCCATGACGCTGATAAGAAACAGGCGCTTGATGACAGCCTGCACCTTGCCGAGCACTGGCGGTACTTGTTTTAGCGATTTTTTTAGAGATGTCGATGGAATCCATATTTATGAGCAACTCTGTATCAACTGCTTTTTATTAAGTTGATTGAGCTACTTTGGGATAAAGTAGCTCAATCTTTTATTAAGAATGACGCGTTAAGTCTACAGAGGTTACATTAACCTCATCTTTTAAAGTGGCTTTGAGCATCATATAACCTGCGATACCAGAGACGATTGAACCCATAATGATACCCAAACGCTCATCAAATAATGGCGTCTCACCGGCAAATGCAAGCCCACCGATAAACAAACTCATGGTAAAGCCCACACCACATAACAATGCTGCGCCGTAGATTTGCTTAAAGTTCATGCCTTTTGGCATAGTAGAAATGCCCAGTTTAAAGATTAACCAGCACATCAGCATGACGCCTACTTGTTTACCGATGAACAGTCCGGCGGCAATACCAAGCGGCACAGAATGAAACAGCTCACCAAACCCTGCGCCCTTAAGCGAAATGCCCGCATTGGCAAAAGCAAATAATGGCAGGATACCATAAGAAACGGTGTTTTGTAGGTCGTGCTCAAGCTCTTCAAGCGGGGAATGCTCAGGGTCAGTGCGATCAAATAAAGGAATAAATAGCGCCAATACAACCCCAGCTAACGTTGCATGGATACCAGATTTGAGTACGGCAACCCACATGATAACGCCAATTAGCAAATAAGGAGTTATGCTAGTAACGTTACGACGATTAAGCAGATATAAAAACGGCAGACATAAGCCCGCGATAGCCAGTGAACCAAGCGATAAATCATTGGTATAAAATAAAGCGATGATAATAATCGCGCCGATATCATCAAAGATAGCAATCGAGACTAAGAATACTTTTAATGAATTGGGTACGCGATTACCAAGTAAACTCAAAATACCAAGAGCAAAGGCGATATCGGTTGCGGCAGGAATCGCCCAACCTCGCCAAAACTCAGGTTCATTATAGTTAAAAAACAGATAGACGATGGCTGGCATGATCATGCCGCCAAGAGCCGCCCCTGCTGGCAAGATAATTTGCTTTACATTGGACAGCTCGCCGATTAACACTTCACGCTTAAGCTCAAGTCCCACTAAAAAGAAGAACACTGCCATCAAGCCATCATTAATCCAATGATGCGCATCTTTAGCGATTGAGAAGCTGCCAATTTGAATAGCGACAGGTGCGTGAATAAAGGATTCGTACCACGTATTTAGAGAAGTATTAGCAATAATCATTGCTGCGATAGCTGCCAGCGCTAGGACGATACCGCCCGAAGCCTCGAGATTAAAAAACGCTCTGATTTTATGTATTGCCATATTGTCCTCATTAACCAAATAAAACGTGCGAAAGTATTCAAAAGCTCAAGTATTTTTGTATGTCTGTAATGGCTCCGCCTTAAGTACGCGACCACATATGGGGACGAGTCTTTGTTAGCACTGATGTTTATAATACCAGTGTAATAGACGTATATCCCTAGTTTCTCATATTCTTATTCATATAAACAAATGAAATAGGTTACCGGTTTTACCTTTTAACTTGAAAGCTTCATGACGAAAAAAGCTGTTTTTAAAGTACCTTGTGCGATAAATCTAGCAGACTTTGCTAGGGTTATGGCTTTTTTCGCAGTTTTATCTTTATAATAAGCCGCTTTACGTAACGGTTAGCATCGGATTTGACTCTTATAGCATTAGCCGTTATCAAAATAATATACACATTATCTATCCATATTTTTTGCCTGATATTCATCCAACTATTTTTAAATGAGCGTTTTTAAAAACATACTATCAAAAAATATTGCTAAAAAAATGCTGCTAAAAAGTAGAATTGGTTGAATCTTTTAAGGCTTGTGTCTCTTATATCATAAATTTTGCAGGTCAGTGTCATGGACGTATCCCTTTCTATTGAAGTTATTTTAATGTTGACCGCTGTAGCCGCGTTGGCAGGTTTTATCGATGCTATTGCTGGTGGCGGTGGTTTGTTGACCATTCCTGCCATGCTACTTGCCAATATCCCGCCTGTATTGACATTGGGTACCAATAAGCTACAAGCAGCATCAGGGGCACTAGCAGCGTCTATTACCATGATTAGAAAGGGTGTGGTCAAACCCAAGAATATTAAAACAGCAATTATTGCGGCTTTTATTGGCTCTATCTTTGGCTCTATCGCGGTTCAGTTATCGCCACCTGACTTGTTAGAAAAGCTGATTCCATTTTTGATTGCAGCCATTGGTATCTATACTTTGTTTGCCCCCAAACTTGGTGAAGTGGAAGCTGCCCCTCGTATCTCAGAAGGTGTTTGGCAAAAAATTGCCGCCCCTTTAATTGGTTTTTATGACGGCTATATGGGACCTGGGACAGGTATGTTTTTTGCGCTTGGCAATGTGGCATTACGTGGTCGAAAAATTATCGAAGCAACTGGTGCGGCAAAGGTACTGAATTTATCGACCAATATTGGCTCATTAATCTTCTTTATATTGGGCGGTAATGTATTGTGGACAGTAGGGCTGGCGATGATGGTAGGGCAAACTATAGGGGCGTATTTTGGCTCGCATATGGTAGTAAAAGGCGGCAGTAGACTCATTCGTCCCATGATTGTATTGGTTTGTCTTGTGATGGTGACTAAATATGTACTTGGTTAGTGAAGGGTAGATTGATCAAGAAGAATGCAACTCTTGGTCTAAAAACGTACTTGCTGCATAAAAAAACCTCAGACCAATCGACTGAGGTTTTTTTATGACTTATTTATAGGCAATCACTGATCACGATTAGCCGCGCTTAACATCATCATACTCGCTGCCCATAATGCCATCGCTAAAGACTTCAGAGAATTCGCGTTCGCTGTTCTCATCGATATGACCGTCAAAGACATCTTTTGAGCCAGCATCAGGATCGTTATAAATCGCTAAATCCATTTTACCTTCTGATTTTGCGACGATAGCGGTCACCGCAGCATCACCGCCGACATTGACTGCTGTACGTAACATATCAAGGATACGGTCGACCCCTAAAATAAGACCAATACCTTCAATCGGTAGACCGACTTGGGCAAATACCATTGACAGCATGATGAGACCAACACCCGGAACACCTGCCGTACCGACAGAGGCGAGCACTGACATCAAAATAACGGTCAAATACTCAGTTATACCCAAGTCAATACCATAAATATTGGCAATAAAAATGGTCGCTGTGCCTTGCATGATGGCTGTACCATCCATGTTGATCGTCGCGCCAAAAGGGATGGTGAATGAAGCAACTGAGTTATTAACACCCATGCGCTTGGTGACCGTACGCAAGGTAATTGGAATCGTTGCATTCGAACTTGAAGTACTAAAAGCAAAAATCTGTACTTCGCGCATTTTTGCCAAAAACGTTCTGACTGACAAGCCTGAAGACAGCTTGAGGACAATCATCATGGTCACAAAGAAATGGAATGCCAGTGAGCCAACCAGTACCGCAACATAACCAAGTAATGACCAAATCAGGTCTAAGCCAAGTTCTGCCATGGCTTTGGTCAATAGCGCAAAGACACCATATGGTGCAAGATTCATAATGATAGTCACCATTTTTAAGATGACTTCATTGATGAGCTCTAAACTTTGAACCAAGCCTTTAGCGGGTTTTCCTACCATCAAAATACTAATACCAATCAAAACGGCAAAGAAGATAATCGATAGCATATCGCCGTTTGCCATCGCACTGATGGGGTTAGAGGGAATAATATTGGAAAATACATCGAGTAGTGGTGGTGCTTTCTCAGCTTCAAACGCCGCCTCTGTTGCTATATTCATGCCTTTGCCGATACCAAACAACACGCCAAGCCCAATAGCAGTTGCAATCGCCAGTGCTGTCGTCACCATATAGATGAAAAAGGTTTTAGTACCAATACGCCCTAATAGACGAATATCACCGATACCGCATACGCCGCAGATTAGTGAAATCAAGACCAGTGGCACGACGAGCATTTTTAGCGAGTTAACAAACAGCTTACCGACAATGGCAAGAAAACCGTTGGTGACATAATTATTAACAAAGCTGCCTTCCGTGTTCAAGCCAGAGTAGTTTATAAATAGACCCAGTATAATACCGAGCACCATGGCAACAATAATTTTGCCGGTCAAACCCATATTTTTCCACATAAACGCTATCCTTGGTGTCCGTTACGCACAGCAATAGACACAATAGCGCGCTCAATATGAGTGCAAGATTGCTGTCATGACGGTTGCTGTGACGTCTATAAATATATGAACTGACCTTTAAGTCAGATTTTGGGGGACAATATAAAAGAATAGTTAGGGAGACTGCAAGATTTTTTTATGACTTAAATAACGTGACATTACAATATTAGTATGTTTGGGTTTTTTATCTGTCAAAAATTCATATGCATTTGACTGAATGAAGCGTTGTTGAAGGAGCATAAAAAAATAATATGAGCGGTAAAATAAAAAAGCGAGATGACTCTGATGAGACCATCTCACTTGCTTCAATCAATATAGATAAATGGCGATAGGTAGATCAATCCTAGTTAGACATTGTCGTTTTCGTCACGGCGCAAACCATCTTTCCATATAGGGTCACTGGTTTCTCTTTGCTGCTCGTGATTGTCTTGCTCGCTACTTGTGCTAGCAAATTTATCTTTGTTTAATCTATGGTTATAACTCATACGTTCATTTAGATGCGATGCTGCATCACGGTGACGCGAGCCAAAGGCTTCTATTTCAGGATGTGAATCCTGAAAATCAGTCTGTGCATTAATTTCCTTGGCAGTATCTTGTTCATTGACCATTTTTACATCACCATCATTTTCGTAACCATGATCAGGGTTAGTATCTCCTGTTGGTTGGTTATTGTCTGGCATTGAATCAACTGATGCGATATTCTCAGAGGTCTGCTGCAGATTATCAGGGTTTAATGCCTGATTTAACTGAGCATTGTTTTTTAACTGAGCATCGCTTTTTAGTTCAGCATAGTCAGTTAGCCTATGTACAGCGTTCTCTAAACTGTGTGGGTTAGCACGTTCTTGCACATTTGATAAATGCTTATCAAATGTATCGGTCAATAAGGAATCATAGCGTATCGAATTATAGGTTATTAACTGTTCAGCTTCTTCTTCAGTAATGTCGCCATTTTGACTTGCATAGACCACATGATCTTCAAAAGTTAAACCTTCAAAACTGTCTTTATGTTCTGCTTTTTTAAATTTCTGCCATAAGGGTTCGACTTCGAGCAGTATTTGATAAGCATGCTCCATACGCCCTGTGACATCATCCGGCTCAGTATTATAATAGACCATGGTTTTAAGATAGTCGCGGAAGGGATTTGCTTCAAAGTCATCCATAAACGTATCACCCAGTTGGCGTTTTAATTCATCACTCACTGGGGCAAAGATACGACCACTGGGAAAAGTCACAAAGCTCACTAATTTGGCTGCAAACTGATTTGGAAAATTGGCAAATAAAGATAGGAATGCTTCTTGGATAGTATAAAGGCTATTTTTTAACGCCACTTCAGCATGCAAGCGCTCAGCGACTGATTTGCTGCCATATTCATAAAACTGCAAAATAGCTGTACAGATAAATAGATGAGAGTGGATGTCTGCTAAGCGCCCAGATAGCATCTCTTTGCGTTTTAAATCACCAGCCAATAACCCTAAAGACATGTCAGCAGTTAAAGCAAAGCCTGCGCTTAAGCGGTTAATGTCTTTGTAATAGGGACGGGTAAAATTATCCGCAAAATTTGGCGCATCATTGCTGCCACCAACATAGCCTGCGACGAACGCCTTCGCACCCCGATTAAAAGTATAGCCCAAATGCTTAAAGAATAAATTATCGAATTGCTTGAGTGCGCCTTCTTTATCTTCACTTTGTAATAGTTGCAACTCATCGAATAGATAAGGGTGACAGCGCATCGCCCCTTGACCAAAAATCATCAATGAGCGCGTCAATATATTTGCGCCCTCAACGGTAATTGATACTGGGATCGCTTGATAAGGAATTGCTAAAAAGTTGCGCGGTCCCATTTGTACTGCGCGACCACCAACGACATCCATACCATCATTAATCACTGAACGCATGGTCTCAGTGGCATAGTATTTTGCCATTGCTGTCATCACTGATGGCGTACCACCTTGGTTTAGACCACAAGTCACCAGATGCCTAAAAGCTTCTAACATATAAGTATTACTGGCAATGCGGCTGGTAGCATCTTGCACGCCTTCAAATTTGCCGACAGAGATCTTAAATTGCTCACGAACCTTTGCAAAGGCACCAACCGACAAATAGCTCATTTCACTGGCAGAAGTCGATAGGGCAGGCAATGAGATTCCGCGACCGACACCCAAGCACTCCATCAACATACGCCAGCCGCGTCCTGCATTTTCCACTCCACCAATAATATAATCTAGCGGTATAAAGACATCTTGACCATCGACTGTCCCATTCATAAATGGCGAACCGATTGGATTGTGGCGTGGACCGATAATGACCCCTTGGTGGCTGGCAGGCACCAGCGCACAAGTAATACCGTAATCGGTTTTTTCAAGATCACCAAGTAAACCTTCAGGGTCATGCATTTTAAATGCCAAACCTACTACTGTTGCGATAGGGGCTAAAGTAATCCAGCGCTTAGAGAAATTCATGCGCAGGCCCAGCACTTGCTCACCTTCATGCATGCCATAACAAACCACGCCAGTATCCGGAATCGCACCGGCATCAGAGCCCGCTTCTGGACCTGTCAAGCCAAAGCACGGAACCTCTTCACCTTTCGCTAGACCCGGTAGCCAGCGCTGCTTTTGCTCATCGGTACCGTAATGCATCAACAGCTCACCAGGACCGAGTGAATTTGGTACCATACAGGTCACTGCAGCAGTCGGCGAGCGTGAGGCAATCTTACTCATCACGCGACTTTGGGCATATGAGCTAAATTCTAATCCACCATATTCTTTGGGAATAATTAAACCCAAAAAGCCATTGGCTTTGATAAATCGCCACGCCTCTGGTGATAATTCTTTATCTTCATGATGAATTTTCCACTCATCAAGCATTGCACAGAGCACTTCTACTTCATTATCTATAAAGCTTTGCTCTTCTTCTGACAATTCTGGATAGGGGTATTTTGCAAACGTATCCCAATCAGGCGCGCCCATAAACAGCTCTTTTTCCCACCAGCTAGTACCTGCATCAAGTGCCTCACGCTCTGTGTCACTCATACTTGGCATGGCACCGCCCAACGCTTTATAGACAGGCTTGGTAAGCAGGCTTTGACGAATAGGGGTAATAAGCAGCACTAGGCAAAGTAGGGCAATAGGCAGACCTAGGATAAGCGACCATGGACTGATGAAAGCAGTAACGAGGACAGTGATTAAAGCAACGATGCTGCCTGTGACACGCGATAATGATAACAAAAAGATGGCCAAGACCATGGCTAATTGAATGATGACTGCCAAAATAAATAAGCCAATGGCCATAACTGCCTCCTTTGCAACGCTTAATAAAAAAGCGTTAAAATATAAGTGAATAAGAAAGTTTGAAATAACTATGATTGTTGTTTTATATTCCAAGCTTCCTTTTTTATAGTGAAAAATAGTTTTAGTTTTTTGACATTAGTGATTTCAAATAGAGCCGATATAAAATAAAAACTTCGCATCGGGAATAAAGGCTCTCCCAAAAATGAAGTTAACTACCAATATGAAACAGTTGTTTATAACTATCAAGAGCGAAAACGCTACGCTGTGTCGATAATATGTATCAAGATTTGTGTATATAACCAAATGCGAGTCATTAAACGTTAGTTAAAAGGCGCTAAACCGTTTTCAGCATAAGATAAAGTCTCATTGCGCCCAACGATGACATGGTCAATCAAAGACAAATCTATAAGATCACAAGCTTTTTTGAGCTCATAGGTTAACAAGTTATCCGCCGTTGATGGCTTAGCGTCGGTATGCGGATGGTTGTGAGCAATAATGAGCTGGCTTGCAGCATGGCTTAACGCATGACGCAGCACGTGCTTGATACAGACGGAGCAAGAAGAGATACCGCCTGTAAACAATATCTCAAAATTGATTAGATTCAAGGCATTGTCCAAACATAGCACAGCAAACACTTCTCGCGGCTCACTGCGCAACTGAGTGCTGATATAGTCTTTGACCATTTGCGAGCGTCCAAGTCCTTTACCCGTTTTAAGCTGACTGTCCAAATAGCGTCTGCCCATCTCAAGTGAGGCGAGTATCTGCGCGTATTTGGCAGGACCGATGCCGTGACAAGCAAGGACAGTTTCTTGTGGCGCGGCTAACAGCTCTGCTAGGCTACCAAATTGCTCGATCAGATGGCGAGCCAGCTCAATGGCTGACTGCGACTGTGTGCCCGTGCGCAGAAATATCGCCAATATCTCAGCGTCGGATAAGTGCGCGGCGCCAAATTTTAATAGCTTCTCACGCGGTCTATCATCCTCATGCCAGTCTTTGATTGCCATGCTTATTCCTTAATATGCACTTGCGACGAGATAAATTTAGAAAACTTTCCCTAACTTATCGCATAATTGCTACTATAAGCGCAATTTTATCTTTCAATTTTTTGCTGATGCCACGCTTATGTCAAATATCCTGCTTGCTATCACTGGCGGTATTGCCGCTTATAAATCTGCTGTATTTGCCCGTCTATTAATCAAGGCAGGCTTTGAGGTGCGCGTCGTTATGACGTCAGGTGCACAGGCTTTTATCACTCCACTAACCCTACAAGCTTTGACGGGTAATGAGGTGCATATCTCGTTACTCGATGAAAAAGCGGAAGCGGGCATGGGTCATATCGAGCTTGCAAAATGGGCAGACCTTGTGGTCATCGCGCCGGCATCTGCCAATACGTTAGCGCGGCTGGCAATGGGTATGGCAGATGATTTACTGACCACGGTCTGTCTTGCAACGACAGCGCCAGTCATTATCGCGCCTGCGATGAATCAACAGATGTGGGCGCATCCTGCCGTTAACTTAAACGTGCAAACCTTGCGTGATATGAATTACCAAATCATTGCGCCTGCTAGTGGTGAGCAAGCTTGTGGCGATGTGGGTGCAGGACGCTTACCTGAGCCTGAACAGTTATTAGAAGAAATTTTACTGTTTCAAGCAATGCAGACGACGCCTCAGTTATTGGCAGGTAAAAGAGTCGTGATTACCGCAGGACCGACCGTTGAAGCCATTGATCCGGTGCGTTATTTGTCTAATCATTCTACGGGGAAAATGGGTTTTGCTTTGGCGCGTGCCTGTGTTGCTGCTGGTGCAGACGTTATCTTGATTGCTGGTGGCAAAGTTGCTTTGCCAACACCGCTCAATGTCACACGCATTGATGTATTGTCAGCTAAAGAGATGTTGACGGTCGCGCAGCAGTGTGTGACAGGCACGCATAGTGTACTACAGTATATGGTTGAAGATGAACATGATCATTCTCACGATCATATGCACGAGCACAGTCATAATCATCATCACCATGATCATCATCATGGCGACTGTGACTGCGATGAAGCACACGGGCATGAAGAGCAAGAGCTAGGAACACATGAGCATGGCATCGATGATCATATAAAAGTCGCTGATATCTTTATCGCCACCGCTGCGGTGGCTGACTATCGAACGGAAGAGGCGGCACCACAAAAAATTAAAAAAACCCAAGATTCGATGACGCTAAGCTTGGTGAAAAATCCTGACATTTTAGCGACGATTTCGCTTGCTCACCCAGAATTATTTGTCGTTGGCTTTGCAGCAGAAACTCAAGATGTTGAACGTTATGCTCGTGGTAAGCTGCTTTCTAAGGATTTAGATTTGATTGCTTGCAATGACGTCTCACGTGCTGATATCGGCTTTGCCAGTGATGACAATGCAATGGAGGTTTTTTTCTCAACACATTATGAGCACGATAGCATCATACTTGATAAAGCGAGTAAGGATAGAATAGCTGAGCAATTAGTGAGCATCATTGGCCAGACTTTGGTGCAACGTTTGAATGGCTAATTGTATAGTCATAAGTAGCCAGCCGCGTATGATATCTTCGACAGGGAAAATATGATGGACATGGTGGGTAGCGATAGTACCCAGACGTTTTTACTGATTGCAATTTTTGCGCTGGCATCATTGCTACATGGTATTAGCGGATTGGGTGTGACTTTGGTCACCACCACTGCACTTGCCAGTATTTACCCGTTACCCCATGCCATAGTGCTAGTCATTTTCCCTTCATTATTGCTCAATGCGATGACTTGGCTGGCAGGTGGTGGTCGCACGATTTGGCAAAATTTCATCTATTATGGCAGGCGCTATTGGTTACTGGCATTGACCAGCTTACTCGGTAGTATTTTAGGCGCGAAGCTCTTACTATGGGTCGATAGCGCATATATTTTATTGTTATTGGCAGCCGTTATTGGTTTTTACGTCATAAGCAGCTTGCTTGGTAAGCAACTTCGTCTACCTGCTACCAAGCCTGTGTTAATCATCGTTGGCTTTAGTGCAGGCGTAATTGGCGGCGCGACCAATGCTATGTCGACCATATTGATGATGTATTTATTGTCTGCAAGCAATGATAAGCATACTATCGCTAAAGTCGGCAATATGTGCTATTTCTTGGGTAAAATTGCCCAAATCATTGTATTGCGTGAGCCTATCATGGCACTAAGCAGTGGTGAATGGCAACTGATTGCTTTACTTAGTGTCATGTCAATCACCGCGCTCTTAGTCGGTATCCGCTTGCGACGTTATTTACCACAAGCACGCTTTCGTCAGCTTATCTTAGTGATCCTCACAGTACTTGGTATACGTATCGGCTGGCAGGGGATTATGTCGTTTATGGCTTAGCACAAGAGAGAGTAGAATTGATGCTAAATTTTAGTCAGTCGCCTCATCAAAGAACATCTGCTGCGCCAGTCGAAAGGTATTACAATGCGCTTCAACCACATCATTAATATCTTCTGAATAACCACCGCCCATGACGATAGCGATTGGAATATTGGCAGTTTTGGCTTGCCGTAGGACGTATTCATCACGCGCCTTGCAGCCTTTTATGGTTAAACTTAGCTTGCCTAATTTATCCGTCGCTAGTACATCAACCGCCGACTGATAAAAAATCATATCAGGTACAAAATCCGTTATCAGTCTTGGCAAGGTCTGCGCTAAAATCTGCAAATATTGCTCATCACCAGTATCATTATCTAGCTCAATATCTAAGTCTGATACTTGCTTACGAAATGGATAGTTCTTTGCGCCATGCATACTAAACACAAAAACCCGTGGCTCATTCGTCATGATACTGGCATTGCCGTTGCCTTGATGGACGTCTAAATCAACGACCAATATCCTTTGTGCTTGTCCGCGATTTAATAGTAAATTGCTCGCGACACAGACATCATTAAAGACGCAAAACCCTTCACCATGATCGGCAAAGGCATGATGGGTACCGCCAGCGACATTCATCGCGACGCCGTATTGCTGTGCAAAAAGCGCGCATTCATAAGTCGCGTGAGCAATATAGCGCCCACGCTCTACTAACTCAGGCGTCATCTCAAAGCCGATCGCTCGCGCTTCTTTTCTTGGTAGCGTTTGGGTCTTAAGCTGATACCAATAGTCAGCAGTATGCGTCGTTAAGATTTCATCTTCGCTTAAGCGTGTGGGCGCAAAAAAGTTATTCGCACTAATAGTCTTTTCCGCTAATAAGCGCTCAGGAATCATGGTGTATTTTTGCATTGGAAAACGATGTTTTTCGGGTACTGAATAACGAAAAATATCAGAGTAGGCAATTTTTAACATAGTATTTTTAATATCGTATTAAAGGCTTTCTGAGTAGAGGGTTGTCTAACATAGTAAGTTTGAGCTGATGGTTTCACTGGGAAAAAATCCAGTCTCACTGTACAAATTGAGTGGGCAAAAAGAAGGTTCTTGAATCGGATTGTTGGCGTAGCTGCAAAAGTAGATCGGATAATTCTTCAGCAGGGTATTGGTTATTGACCAAATCACTAAATATCTCATGAGCAACCGTCGTCATGGCAATGATACTTTGCAATAAATGCTCAAGGATATCGTCGTCAAGTCCGACCGCTTCAACATCAATGGCGTTTTTATAGCGTATCTCACCATCATTGATATCCATCTCTAAATTGCCAACCATCATGTCATAGTTGATTTGAGTAATGAGTAATATAGCGGCACTTTGATGACTTTCTGGTATCAAAAATGGCAAAATACCATAGATTGCCAGCAGTTTATTTTTTTCTTGTACTCGAAACAGATAACCACAATCGAGCTGCTTATTGCGCATTCTTAAAGACAAATAATGAGATTTTTGGCTGTCTTTTGCTTTGGGCTGATAATGATTATAATGCCACCCTTTATCATCGAAGTATTGCTTTAGATAATCGACAATGGATAAGTCGCTCTCACTTTTTTGCTCCGCACTATTTTCGAAATCTTTGCCAATAGCTGTATCAATATCGGTTTCAACATCGATAGGTTTATTCGTATTATCGATGTTATCGGTGACATTTGCGTCTGTACTAGGGGCATTTTTGTCGCTGACAGTGCTGTCAATATTGTTAGAGTCAGTTTCTTCATGATTAGTATCAACATTATCCGTACTAACATTGTCAGTAGCTACATGTGAAGCCCTCACCTGACTATCAATCTCATCATCAAAGTCAGCGCTTGTCAAATCCTTCGACGATTTGATCTTCTCAATAACAGAGCGCACAGTGGATGTGGTTAGCAACTGCGTCATTTTTTGCCATAAGCTGAGTTTATTACGTTGACTCATAAATAGTGTGCTAACCAACAAATGAAATATAAAGATTAAGAAAAAGTACAGATAAAGAAGCAGGCAAAAATAAATTACTGGTTGCTGAAACTCAAACTGTCTTTGATATTGGGCTGGCTATAAAACGCTTGTAGCATTTCACGCAGATGCGCGGTCAACCATTCGCTTTCAAACGCATCATTGATGATAGGCATTAGGGTAGTGGACAGCTGCATCATTGCTGCCTCATTAATATGTAAGCTTTCTGCCACCTGTGCTATGGTATCGGACTGATGGTTGCGATACCAAGTATCAACGCTTGCTGCTACAAGGCTATGTAAATAAGGGGAGATGCGTAAGCGGTTGTAACTCTGCTGAATACTGGCTTCAATATGATCGATACTGCTATTATTAGGCTCATCACGTAAATAGGTTTGGAGATGGCTAATCGGCTGCTCTTTAATGCGCGCCCAACCAGTGACCAATAATCGCGACACCTCTTCATTGGATAAATGTTCTTGAGCATTGGCTTCTGCGCGATGCGCTAAATCTTTAATATTACGATGTAGGTAAGTCTGCAATTTTTCATCAAGATTTCTGTTGGTTGCCTTCTCAAATGAGCTGCGCCCAAGCTTCATCAGTTTGCCAACACCGCCCGCTTTTTCTAGCGTATTTTCCATAAAGTCGTTGATGGCGTGGTATAGCGTTTGGGTCAACAAATCTGCAAATGTATCGTTGCCAACCAAGGTATGAATCAAGATATTACGCTGCTGCTCATGGCTGCCGACATAGCTCGCTAGCGTTTCAACTTGTGTATCATCAATAAGCTCTGATAACGGCACATTGTTATTGGCTGGATGATAAATAATGCTATGCAAGATATCACGAATATCGGCACGCATCACCTCGCTTAAAGGATGGTCTAATAGCCAATCATTAAGTAGGCGCTGTAAATCATCGCTACTGATATATTTAGCTAATGGCTGCGCACCAAGCCACTGCCAAGCTTCCATGCTCAGCGGTTCAGCTTGCTTACGTAACCATTGCTGCATAAACGTGACTTGTGCATCAATTAAGCTGTTTATCGTTAGCATAGGCGTATTTGGGGTTTGAATATCTTTTGAAGTCTGCATAGGTTTTGAGGTCATAGTAATCGACAATTTGTTATACTGTATGGTTATGGGGCATAAAGTATTATGCCACGAACATCGTCTTGGTTTGTGATGAATATTGACTGCGGGTCAATAAATAATGAGAGGTTGTAATGACGGCTCTGAATACCGCCTTACTTGCGCTTGATGAGCTGACCGTTCAGCGTGGTGAAATCCCTCTATGTGAAGGGGTGTCACTCAATTTGTCTGCAGGCAGCATTTGCCATCTAATTGGTGCCAATGGTACCGGCAAGACCACGTTACTTATGCAACTGGCTGGATTATTGCCGGTGCTAACAGGTGAGATTTATTATCAAGGGGCAGTTCGTTTACCGATTCAGCCTTTGTATGTATCGCACCAATTGGGCATTCATCCCAATCTCACCGTTGCTCAAAACCTCACCTTTTTGCTGAATTTATATGGTATCACACCAAGCGCTGCTGATATTGATGACGCCCTCACTTGGGTAGGATTACAAGGGTTTGAAACCATAAGCTCAAGTCATTTATCCGCGGGTCAAACTCGAAGAATTACCCTTGCGCGGTTATATTTACTGACGCCTGAAGTGACGCCATTATGGTTACTTGATGAGCCATTCACCGCACTCGATGTTGATATGGTAGTCCGCATGGAAGATCGATTGCGCGATTTTGCTCATGAAGGCGGGGCGATATTAATGACCAGTCACCAAGCAGTCGGCGTTGCCAATCAAGTGCTCGATTTGTCCGATTACATGGTATAACGCTATCAGTATCATTGTCAGTATAAATGCGATAGGCATCAGTGGAAGAGCAAATAAATGATAGAGTCAGATACTCGAAAACAAACCGTAAATTCCAGTTTAAATGCTCATATGGCTGATGTGCGTAGTATCAGTTTTATGCAGCTGTGGCGCCGCGAATGGCAGGTCAAGCAGCAAGGGGCAGTGCAGTGGTTATATCCTTTGGTGCTATTTTTAGTAATCATTACCTTGTTTCCGCTAGCGGTTGGAAGCGAGCCTGCACTATTACAGCGCCTTGGGGTGTCGGCGGTGTGGATTGCTGCTTTATTGTCATTAGTGATGGGCGTTGATGGTTTGTTTAAGCCGGCGCTTGATAATGGCACATTGGCGCAATTGGTTGTCGCCAAAGCGTCGCTGCCGTTATGGGTGCTTATCCGTTTGGTGATTCACTGGATTTTTAGCAGTGGTATTGTGGCCGCATTAAGTTTGCTTGCTGTGCCTTTATTTCAGCTGAGTTGGTTTGAGGCATGGATATTGATGGCATCAATTGTTGCGGGTAGTCCGATGCTGTTAATGCTGTCAGCGGTTGCTAGTAGTTTGACGTTATCATTGAAGAATGGCGCTGTGCTAGTGCCTTTAATCGCTTTGCCGATGCAGTTGCCGGTATTGATTTTTGCCACCGGTGCGGTTGATTTATTTGCTACGGGTCTTAATGGTCTGCCTATTTTGGCGTTGTTGCTGGCAGGTAGTATTATCTCAGTGTTAGTGATGCCATGGGTGATTGCTATGACGTTAAAAATGTCGTGGTTGAATTAAAGTTTACACTGGCATGGTGTTCCTTCTCTTATTAAAGCCTTTTATATTAACAACATGATGAAAACTGGCAACTTTGCTATAATAGTCTATTAAACACACACTCACGTGTAGATTCTATCCAGCGTTTAACGCCAGCAGGTTAGCGGATAATTGTATGAATCATGCGTTTAACTTGATAATCACTAGCTGCGTAATAGGTTTATTTCCATGCCCAACCTAAATAATGTCTCATCTCCTAGCCTGTGGCAACGTATTTGGCAAGTTTTCCTGACCACGGTGGGTACCAAGGAATTCTTTCGCATCTTTTCGCCTTGGGTCAAGTGGCTGGCGATACTAGCAAGTCTTTGCTTGCTCATTGGCAGTATCTGGGGGCTGGCTTTTGCGCCGCCTGATTACTTACAAGGTAATAGCTATCGTATTATCTTTATCCACGTACCGGCAGCAAGCCTTGCTATTTCAATTTATTTTTCCTTAGCGGTACTTGGGGTAATTTACTTAGTTTGGAAAATCAAGACCGCCAGCCTTGTGGCGCAGGCACTTGCTCCTCTGGGGTTTTTATTGTGTGTGATTAGTTTGCTGACGGGTTCTATTTGGGCAAAACCTACGTGGGGAACCTACTGGGTTTGGGATGCGCGGCTGACATCGATGCTGATTTTGGCATTTCTATATGCAGGTGTGATGGCATTGTTTGCCGCCTTTGAACATACGGCGAATCGCGGTAAAGCTGCCGCTATTTTGTCTATCGTTGGCGCAGTGAATCTGCCGATTATTAAGTATTCAGTAGAGTGGTGGAATACTTTACACCAAGGCTCGACCTTTACCTTGACTGCGGCACCTAAGATGTCAGCAGATATGTGGCTGCCGTTATTATTGATGATTATTGGTAGTTACCTGTTGGTCGCAACCTTAGCGATTTACCGTACCAACACTTTAATCTTGCATCGTGACCAAGGTAAAGCATGGGTCAAAGAATATATCCGTGGGCAAACCAAATAACCGCTAGGAAAATATGATGCAGCCTTACTTTTATAGTTTTTCTGAGTTTATTGCAATGGGTAAGCATGGCGTTTTTGTCTGGTCATGCTGGGCGATTACCGTTGGCATGATGCTGGCTTTTGTATTTTATAGCCGTCGTCAAAGACAAGCTCTTATTAAGCAGCTGGCGATTCAACAAGCCCGTCAGGCACAGCGCACGACCAAAACGCCAACACCGGTGACTAAAAATACTCACTAGAAATCATTTTATCTCATACCCTTAATATCTAGATTTGATACATTGCGCTGATACATAAATGAGCAGATAAAGGATTTCTATAAAGGTGGGTAACCTTATTGAGTTATTCATAAAATGCTACCATATAGTTATTAGAAGAGTACGATTAGAAAGACATTTTTAGGACGTTTTTCTAATGGTAGTTTCTTTAATATTTTCTGTTTTATAGATGGATAATGTCTAAAACAGCGACTCATCAATGAGGTAGTAGTATGAACGCAGTTCGTCGTAAAAAACTGATGTGGGTTATGTTTACGCTTGCAGGGGCAGCCATAGCCGTAGTGTTGGTGATTTATGCTATAGGGCAACAGACCGACTACTACTTTGACGCGACTGCCATTGCGCAAGGTGAAGCGCCACAAGACAAACGTATTCGTGCTGGTGGTATGGTGGTTGCTGGTAGTGTACAGCGTGCGCCAAACGACCCATTGAGCGTTGAATTTGCCATCACAGACTTTCAATCGACCGTCCCCGTGACTTATCAAGGTATTTTGCCAGATTTGTTCGCTGAGAACTCAGGTGTTGTCGCGACGGGTAAAATGCAAGGCGATACCTTTGTCGCAGGTGAAGTGCTGGCAAAACACGATGAGAACTATATGCCGCCAGAAGTTGCTAAATCGATGAAAGAAAATAATCGCATTGGTGCAGTTCCTTCTTCTGAGCAATACAATCCTGCTGAAAAAATTCATGAGACCAAGACTTTACAGCAGTAATTGCGCTGGCAACAATAAACGATAATTATCGTAAAAAGCGTTAAACATAAAAAAAGCCAGCGATATCTTAACACTGGCTTTTTTTTTGGCGAACCTAATACTTAAATAAGTATGAGTTATTTATTAATCGTCCCATTCTGGTGAATAATCTGGATGCTTAATTTTACGCCCGTCGCTACGTGCTAAGCTGCCGATTTTCTCAAGTTCATCCGCACTCAACTCTACTTTGATGGCATCTAAGTTGCCTTGTAAGTGCTCAGGATTAGACGTTTTTGGAATCGCAATACGGTGCTTATCGGCTAGAATCCACGCCAGCGAAACTTGTGCGGCGGTGATACCGTGTTTATCAGCGATGTCTTTAATGATTTTATGATCAAAAACATCTCCGCGGGCAAGCGGCGAATACGCTTCCAATAAAATATGGTGATTGTTTAAAAAGGTCTGCAAAGTTTTTTGCTTAATAAAGGGGTGAAACTCAACCTGATTGACCGCAATCGGCACGTCAGCATATCTCTTGGCTTCAATGATGTTAGCAATATTAAAGTTAGATACACCGATATTACGAGTCAGCCCTTGTTTTTGCAGCTCACAAAGCGCGGGGATGGTCTCAGATAAGGGCACACGATCATCAGGCCAATGTAGCAGCAGTAAATCAACGTAATCGGTATCTAGATTTTCCAACGAGCGCTTAGCAGCGGCAATAAGTTTTTCTGGCTCAAACTTCATGTCATCAGGGAATATCTTGGTCGTTAAAAAGAACTTATCGCGAGCGACATCTGATTGCTTAATACCTTTACCAACCTCGACTTCATTGCCATATGCTTGAGCCGTATCAATGTGTTCATAGCCCATTCTTAGACCTTGGCTGACGACATCAATACAGTCTTGTCCCGTTGATTGCCACGTACCCAGTCCGAGTACCGGAATGTTCGCTTGTCCAGCGGTGCGAATGTTATAAGTTTTAGCATGCATATTATTATCCTTGTCTTTTTTGTGATCTACTAATAGCTTTTATAGTTAAATAAAGTATTTGATCAGAAACATAATGTTCTCAATCTCTAATAAGCTTAACCACTATAGAAAGAAATGGCGGTAAGTGAAAGGGCAGGTGACGCTTTCCTACAAACGACAAACAGGCTGTAACGTCATTTAAACTATTTTTTGCTTATCATTACTAAAATAAAGATCAAAAAAATCCCATTATTTATCAATAATGGGATTTTTGTTATTACTTAAAACAGAATCATTTGAATAGATGAGTCGTATTAAATCTATTAACTAGTAATGACTATTTAGCAGCAGCTTCTACAGGTGCGCTACTTGTAGTGTCAGCACCCCAAATCTTTGGATATTTATAGCCAGGGAAGCTGTCGTGAGCATATTTTTTAAAGGCATCTGAGTTATAAGCGTTAGTGACGTCTTTTACCCATTTTTTGTCTTTATCCGCAGTTTTGATAGCAGACCAGTTTACATAAGCAAAGCTTGGCTCTTGGAATAGCGCTTCAGTCAGCTTGATACCTGAATCGGTCGCGTAGTTACCGTTAATAATGGCAAAGTCTACTTCGTCACGCGCACGAGGCAACTGCGCCGCTTCTAGCTCAACGATTTTTATGTCGTATTTGCTATTATCAGCGATATCAGTTTTTGAGGCAGTCAATGGATCGATATTGTCTTTTAGCGTAATCCAGCCAAGCTCATTCATCATGACTAATGCGCGAGCAAAGTTACTCGGGTCATTAGGCGCAGAAACGCTCATACCTTTATAAACGTCTTCGATTTTGGTTTTTTTACCAGCGTAAATACCTAATGGGGCAGTAGGAACTTGGAAGACTTCTACCAAATCAAGGTTATTTTCTTTTTTGAAGGTATCTAGATAAGGCTTATGTTGAAAAATGTTGATGTCTAAATCGCCATCTGCTAACGCAACGTTTGGACGGACATAATCAGTAAAGGTTACCAGTTCAACTTCATAGCCTTGTGCTTCTAATGAACCTTTTACTTGATTACGAACCATATCTGCAAAGTCACCTTCGGTCGTACCAATGACGATTTTGCTATGTTCAGGATCAATATCACTGGTAGCAGTGGTTTCTGTATTGGTAGTTTCGGTTGCGCCTTCAGTAACTGGCTCTTTGGTGGCTTCTGGTGCTGATGAATTATTGCAACCGACCAACACTAGGCCTGATACGCCAACAGCAGCAAATGCAGTCGCTACTTGACGGCTGATATCTGTTAATTTCATGGAACTTCCTTAATAAGGGTAGGAGTCAAAGGATAAAATACTGAGATTAAAAATAGAATTAAAAAACCGCATTAAAAAAGCAACATTATGAATAGTAATGCTGCTAAGTTAACGAGTGTTAAGATAGTATCAAAATTAAAGGGAATCAGTTACAAAGTCAAGCATTTGCTTAGGATGAATCAGCATTAGACCCTGTAAACTATTCATATCAAGCATCACTCAGTCATCAATATCTAACTTCAATGAGCCAAGTGATCACAGGTTTTTAACGTTTATCTAATCGAGTCGCGACCCAATTTCCTAAGGCTTGAATACCGATGACCATGATTGACAGCATAATGACGATGAATACCATCACCTCAGTCTGATAACGATAGTAACCATATCGAATTGCCAAATCACCCAAACCGCCGCCGCCAATCATACCAGCCGCTGCTGAAAAAGAGAGCAAGCTGATACAAAGGATAGTCACGGACAAGACCAAGCCAGAGCGTGCTTCATTAAGCAGTACTTTGATGATGGTAAAGGGACGGGCGCCCATCGATTCAGTTGCTTCAATAATACCGCGCGGCACTTCACGTAAGTTTTGCTCAACCAAGCGTGCAAAGTAAAATGAGCCAGCAATTGCAAGCACCAATGATGCGGCGATAGGACCAATACCAGTACCGACGATAGCTTTGGTAAAGGGACTCATGGCAATCATCAAAATGACGAATGGAAAGGCACGCATAAAGTTTGTGATGCCACCAAGTACAGCATAGAGCGTTTTATTTTGTAAAAACTGCCGATCACTGGATAAAAATAAGAAGACGCCAAACAGACCACCGATAAGAATGGCAACTGTCGTTGAGATACCAAGCATAATAAAAGTATCTAAAAATGCCTGCCAAATCTCTTTACGCAGGGCGAGTAGCTTGTCTATCGAGGCGGATAATTCTGCACCAGTTATCATGTTTATTTCTCCTGCCTCATTAGTCTTCGTGGACTAAGCCTTTGCCAATTGGGGTGGTGGCCTGAATGAGACCATCGCGGATGTCTGCTACTTCGAGCAATTGTCCTTGATGTAACAAGGCTGCACGGTCACATAGTCTGCGAATGACGCTCATCTCATGAGTTACAATGACGATAGTGACGCCAAGCTGCTCATTGATATCACGCAAGCAAGTCAACAAACTGCGCGTAGTGGCAGGGTCGAGCGCACTGGTTGGCTCATCAGCAAGGAGTACTTTTGGGCTTGGCGCAATCGCACGGGCGATACCAACACGCTGTTTTTGTCCGCCTGACAACTGCGCAGGATAGTGGCTAGCGCGGTCGATTAAATCAACGATTTCTAGACAATCCATGACACGCTTATGAATATCAGCGCGAGGGTAGCCTGCAACCGTTAAGTTAAAAGCAACATTGTCAAAGACGGTGCGATTAGACATCAGATTAAATTGCTGAAAAATCATACCGATATTATGACGGGCGATACGCAAGTCACTGGCAGACAAAGAAGTCAGGTCTGTACCATCGATAATCACTTGACCTGAATCAGGACGTTCAAGCAAATTAATCAGGCGTAAAAGTGTTGATTTACCCGCACCTGAATAGCCCATCAAGCCAAAAATCTCACCTTGCTGGACGGTTAGTGACGTCGGCTCGACAGCAGTAAACCAATGCGGCTTGCCGTTTTTATCTTTTATAGACCGGTCACTCAAAAAACTCTTGGTCACATCGTTTAAGACAATCATGTCACTCATGGAAGGCTCAAAATTCAATAAATGTTTTAGTGGTTATGAAGTGGTCGTCGTCTCTCTGACTGCTGAGCAGTTGAGTTAAAACCACATTCGATAACCCCATAATAAGGGGCGCTAATATAGCATATTATGCAAGGTTTTTGATACAGGCATCGATGATTGACTTTGAACTTAGTTAGTCAATATCAAGATATATAGAATGAAATAGGTAGGATGTCATTATGGTATATTTTTCTGACTTATTGATCGCTATGCACGCTAAAGGCTTGTAGTTCTTATCCTATAGCAATTTTGAGAGTTTGTTTATGATATGAATGAATAAAATCAGTCACGATTGTCATGATGATGGTAATGCGGATTGAGTTTAACAGGCAATACCACCAAAAATCGCGTGTGACCATTGATAGTGTCAGTAGTGATTCTTCCTTGATGGGCAGTGACAATTTGTGATACTAAGGACAAGCCAAGACCTGAGCCTTTATTTTTTTGCTGCAAACGCACAAAGGGGCTAAAAACTTCTTCACGTTTATTTTCAGGGATGCCATCACCCTCATCAATCACTGCCAATACCACATACTTCGGAAGCGGACGTGTTGGCTCCGGTTTAGATTTTTTGAGATGTTTGCTAAATAGGCTTTCCTTACGGGTGGTATTTGACGTTTCAGGACTTTCTTTATCAATTGCTTTATCACTTTCTTTTATCGCAACATCACTATTTTTATTCACTTTATTGGCATCTTCTTTATTGCCATTGATAGCATTTTTACCAGAAATGTCATCAATAGCATGGTCAGGATCTTCAGAAGACCGTTGCTTCTCAGGCACGGCACGCCACATCACTTTCTTTAGCTTATCGGTCAAATCTGATGTAAAACTATGATAATTATCAAACAATGAAGAATTACCAACCTTTTCAAGTGTCTCGCTCGTATTAGTAGGCTCTACTTGCTCTAAAATAGTACTATCGCTATCTTGATTCACAGTATTATCAGATTCATTGTCAGTACTAGTATGAGCATCATTCACCAAATTTTCACCATTTTGATAAATAAGCGGTGCTGGTAATACAGATATAGACTCACTATTTGCTGCTTTTGGCTTTGGAAGCGCTGCACTAATAGAATTATTCAGCTCTGATACGGTATCTTGCTGATGAGCAAGCGGATTTGTACTATGAGATGACTCATCAGAATAAAAGTCTGAGCTGTTATAGTCTATAAAGCTACTGCACAATACTGTCTGCAATAAGAAATCAGGGATATCTTCAGCTTCTTCAAGGGTTTGCACCCCGTACAGCAGCACAGTGACTGGTGGTTTTCCATGCAGCATGGCATTGGTTAATAGATTGCGAATTAAATGGGTGAGCATTGATGATTGACCGTCAATTACAATGTGTTCACCAATTAACGTTGCTTCAGGATAGTGTTGGCGTTCTTGATTCACCAAATCATATAAATCTAAATTTTCAACTTGCTGTAAGGCGTGACCGGCATCCAAACGGCTCACTAATAGAATGCTTTCAACCAAATCATTGAGACCTGAGAGGTCGCGATTAATGGCTTGAGCGCGCTTATCAAACTTGGCTTTGTTGTCACTTGGCAATGGACCTGTCAGCATGTCCATCATCTCAATCTGTAGGCGAATACGTGTTATGGGTGTACGCAGCTCATGAGAGGCATGTGCAAGTAATAAATTATTGGCATCAATAAGGTGTTCAATCTTTTGTGCTGCTTGATTAAATCCACGTGCCAGTGAGGCGATTTCATCATTGCCGCGTGCATTTACCCGTACGGTAAAGTCACCATCGCCAAGCTGAGCCATCTGTAGACTCATCTGATTAATACGCCAAGTAATGGTCCGGGCAATCCACCAAAGGACGCCTGCCATAATGAGTAGCAATAAGAGCGTGCCAGTAAATAAGTTAAGCGCCGCAGAGAGAACCGGCTTTTTGGGTGGCAAGCGTGACTCATATAATAGCGTATAGCCAGTACTGCTATAAACTTGAGCTTGCTTGGTTGGTGACGTTTCTGCAAAAGAGGGGAAAACACGTGAGAACAAAGAAGGCGTAGCAGGAAGTTCTAGCGGCAAATCGCTATTATCTGTTTGCATCAGCAGATGACCTTCGCTGTCATATAAACCCATTTTTGCTTGCAATGACTCATCAAAGATATCGAAGCTTTTTTTGACTACAGCTAGCATAAAACGCGATTGTAGGCGATTTTCCTTACTAACTGCGATATTTAGCTCATGCAAAAAAGGATCGATCTGTCCTAAAATTTGCGTTGCCAATACCTCTGAGCGAATGCCCGCATCTTTATCATGTACCAGCTGTGTCAATAATACCATCGCAACAGCAAACAAGATAAGCGCCAGCATGACACTGGCAAATAGCTTGGCAAACACGGAACGAAAACCCAATTGCTGCATTAAATAATCTCTATTATCAAAAACTTATGCCACTTTGTATGGTCAAACATAAAAGGGGTTATCATACATATGATACCCCTTTTAATGAACTATTTTAAAGCTGTTTGACTGTTTATTTACCAACAGTTTACTACTGATTACACTTGGTCAGTGGCAAACTGATAACCGACACCGCGCACTGTAATAATACGCTTTGGTTGACGTGGATTGTCTTCAATCAACGCACGAAGACGCGAAATATGTACGTCAATCGCGCGATCAATATTGTCTGAGCTGTCATCATTTGGCATGGCTTGCCACAATTGCTCGCGGTTCAGTACTTTGCCAGAATGCGTGGCAAAATAATGCAGCAATTGGAATTGATGCGTCGTCAAGCGTACAGGTAAATCATCGATAGTCACTTCATGACTGTCAGGGAACACGCTCAAACGACCAAAAGTTAAGCTATCTGACTGACTGTCCGCTTGGTTTGGCTGCTCATGGCGGCGAATAACCGCACGAATACGAGCTAACAGTTCACGCGGCTCAAACGGTTTGGCAATATAGTCATCAGCGCCCATCTCAAGACCCAATACGCGGTCTGTGGTATCACCTTTTGCTGTCAACATAATGATCGGCACTTTATTGGTCATATTGTTTTTATTGCCACGGATTTTTTGGCAAACTTGCATACCATCCATGTCGGGTAGCATGAGGTCAAGTACTACCAAGTCAATATCACGCTCTTTGGTGTCTAATAAATCCAGACCTTCTTGACCAAGACCTGCATGATGCACATCATAATAATTCATGGTCAGATAATCACTGATTAATTCTGCTAAATCTGGATCATCTTCAATTAACAAAATCTGCTTACTCATAATGTTTCCTCTAGTTGTTGTTATAATTTGTCTTAATGCACTTTTACAATTTATAAAAGTGGCGTCTGCCCTTAGTTTTCAATTATCCCAAATGCTCATATGATAAATATGTAAATCAAAAGTAGCTATCCATACAAGAGATACAAGCCATGCTTTAATGCTATGCAATAAAAGTATGTAATCCGTACTATCCATAATACGCTATATTGCCTAAACAGGATGTTATTAAACAAGGCGTGCTTTGTTAATGTTTCTACACAATGTAACTGCATGGCTCTGTGCTTAAGAAACCACCACTTTTTTGCCTTTAGATTCAATGGGTAAGTTCGCCAAACAAATCAAACTGTCACTACTGATACCTGCGATTAAATATTGTTTGGTCAGTGGATCGTACTCAATTACTTCAATAGGCTGGCGGGTTAAGCGCTGGTCTTGTCCTATAATCCAGATATTGGCAGTCAAAGAACGCAGCGGTTTGTAAGGCGGCACCTGTATTTGTGTCAAGTCAACATTATGTAGGGCAATTTTAGGCACAATAGTACCCACTTCTATCTGCCCGTAGTCAACTCTGCCAGTGACTTGCATATCAGGCGCTAGCTGATTACGACTGACTTCATTGTTGATCACATTTACATAGACCAAAAGCTGCATCGGTTGTTTTACCGCCTGCACTTTACTGACCTGACCGGTAAATTTATCTACTCTATCTTCGGCAGTAAAGTTGACGGTTTGACCGACAGAAATTTGCGATTCAGCTTCAATCGGCAACGTTGAGATAAAATGCAATTCCGTTTCGTCACTGAGCTTCAATAACACTGTTTGAGCCTCTATCTTTTGTCCAGCTTGCACCGACAGATTCTCTACGCGTCCTGAAAAGCGGGCACGTAATGTGATTAAATCAGAGGACTGCTTTGCCGTTGTTCTGTCTTTGCTATTACTAGCAAGCTCGGCTCTATTATTATCATTAATAACATTAGTTTTTTTATTTAAGACAGAGGGCTGGCTAGTATTGTCAGAAGTGCTAGCTCCATCAGCATTACTAGCAGTTGTATTTAATTCTGCTTCTATATTGGTTTCAGTATTATCCGAGCCTATTGCTTTGTTTAAAATTTCCTGACGTCGAACCGTGACTAGCGGCGTACCTTTTTTCACCCACTGGTTGTCACTGACTAATACTTGCTCTACCGTCAGAGGCTGTGCCGCCATAAGGTTGATTTGCTTGATAGGTTCGATACGACCTTGTAAGCCAAGGCTGGGCTGATAACGGGTAGGTTTGATACTTAAAATATGATCAGGTGTGATGGTGACACTATCGGCACTAATGAGTGGTATATCAACTGGCTCATTATTGTCGCTACTTAATACTTCGGTAGGAGATGTTGGCTGGCAGGCAATAAGAAATAGGGCGCTCAATATATAAACGCTCTTTTTTAACGGCGCAGTCTGTAAGCATATAAAACGCATGTAATGCAGCGAGCGCATAAAAAATGTCATACCAATCACCATCATAAACGACTTTTTATTATATAGGGAATTACAAGTATGGGAAATGGTTCTATCAGATTGTATTTAACTGGTTTTTTTAAGCACTAGATGAGACGCTGTAGAATGCCGTTTTTATATAGAGAATATTCGTTAAGTGGCTAAATTTAGAACATAATTTCACTAATTACTGGATAATGGCTGGTAACTGTGCTAAAACGAACATATCAAAATATATTGATACATTTTTATCACAAAGGTAAATTATTCAGTAAGATGAGTGCTGGTTCTATATAATGGCTACGATTGGAAAGACGACATTTAACAACGAGGCTATTCACTTGCGACTTGGTTGATTTTTTCGGTTTTCAATATAGTAGATTTTTGATGAGACTAGATATTTAACTATTTTTATAGCAAGCAATATTGAATAAGAGATACTCGTTTATTGACAGAGGATTTGATTACATTATTCATTAAATTTGCCTGCGATAATTAATGGTTGCAGAGTATGAGTAATCATTGAATTTATGGCTATAATAACGCTGTAAGAAATTTAGCATAACGCCCAACATACTAAGATAATTCATTGTGAGTAAACAGTACTACGCGTGAGTAGTACTGTGAACATATCGCATAATGAATAAACAGTCGTTAATAGGACAATAAGAATGGAAAATAATTTTGATGGTTTAAAAGTAATGGTTATTGATGACTCAAAAACCATTCGCCGTACCGCAGAAACCTTGCTGCAAAAAGCGGGCTGTGAAGTTGTCACTGCCATTGATGGATTTGATGCCTTGGCTAAGATTGTCGATCATAATCCAGATATTATTTTTGTGGATATCATGATGCCACGTTTGGACGGTTATCAAACTTGTGCCTTGATTAAAAATAACCCTGACTATGCCAGTAAACCTGTGATTATGTTGTCATCTAAAGATGGTTTATTTGATAAAGCCCGTGGACGTATTGTAGGTTCTGATGAATATCTGACCAAACCGTTTAGTAAGGATGAGCTTTTTGAGGCAATTAATCAGTATCGTTAATCTGTAAAATGATCATAAAAAGTGGTCAAGGCTTTTTCATATAACGATAAAATATTGTTGTCATAATCAGTAATGTGCATTCAGCTCAGCATGAAATATTACTTCAATCGGTTTGTTTTAACACTCTATATCTAACAGATATCATCGAAAATAAAGGAAATAACTATGACTACTGTATTAGTCATTGACGATTCACCATCTGAGATGGCGAAATTTCGCGACATGCTTTCTAAAAATAACTATCAAGTATTGGAAGCAACCAATGGTGAACAAGGCTGCCAGATGGCCATTGCTCATCTACCAGACGTCATTTTGATGGATGTGGTCATGCCTGAAATGAATGGTTTTCAGGCAACTCGTAAAATCACTCGTGACAAGGCAACAGCACATATTCCTATCATCATGATCAGTACCAAAAATCAAGAAACCGATCGTGTATGGGGCAAGCGTCAAGGTGCAAAAGAGTATCTTACCAAGCCTATTGATGAAAGCGGTCTGGTCCAGATCATTCGCAAAGTAATGGAGTAGCTTGTGGCATCGAGAGGATTTATTGAGCTTCTGCGTATAGCAGATATGGCACGTTCGCGTAAAAGCGGACGCCGCGGCGGACAAGAATTTGACTGGCAAGGGGTGGTATTTGAGATTGGCGGACAACGCTTGGTTGCGCCAATGGGTCAAGTAGCAGAAGTATTATCCATGCCAGAATATACCAGCGTGCCCTTAGTAAAGCCTTGGATGCTCGGTATTGCTAATATTCGTGGGCGTTTACTGCCATTGACCGATTTGTCTCGATTTTTACAAGTGCCGAGTCGGTTAGCGCAAATGAGTCAGCGTAAAGTTATGGTTATCGACCATGATAATGTGTTTTCAGGGTTACTTGTTGACCAAGTGATTGGTATCGAGCAGTTTACTCTAGACCAATATCGTCCAGAAGCCATTGAACCGAATTCGCCATTTGCACCTTATAACCATGGCAAATTTTTCAAAGATGAACAAGATTGGTATGTGTTTATGCCAAGCTTACTGACACAGGATCTACAGTATACCGATGCTGCAATATAACTGTCTTTAATGACCCGTCATGTTTGATCATGAGGTGTTCATCAAAACGATGGCAGAAGAATCATAGCTGACATGATCCGGTGGTGTGTCAGCATTCATACAGGCTTTGTTCATCACGGTTGTTTTGATAACACTATGATTTCAGAGTCAGTCACAATAAGACTTTGATGATTGTTTGAAAGGAATAAATGCGATGAGTGATGTTATAAATAACCCTGTAAGCGGTGTAAATAAAGCCGCGACAAATGCAAACAGTCAATGGAAACTATTACTAGGCGGTTGTGCTCTAGTGGCTATGGGTGCTCTATTGGCGCTGATCAATGCCATATCCTCGGTCAGTGAGTATTTAACGGATTTCAATCAAGCTGTCATAATACCGGTAGTTGTCTTTGTGCTCAGTGTACTGGGTATCTTTTTCGCTTTTTATAAGTTGCTACAGCAGCGCGGTGGCTCAGAACGTCTCCTTATCGAAAAAGAGACCTTACGTCGTCGTCAAGAAGCAGAAGCTGAGTCTGAACGTGCGCGCCAAATCCAAGAAGAAAACGAGCGTAACCAGATTGCTATTTTGCGCCTACTTGATGAGTTGGGTGATTTGGCAGACGGCGATTTGACGGTCAATGCAACAGTATCAGAAGACTTCACTGGTGCAATTGCCGACTCTGTTAACTTTGCTATCGACCAACTACGCCAATTGGTACTGGTTATTAACAGTACCGCAGATCGCGTTTCGCAGTCATCAGAGCAAACACAGATGAATGCAGTCGAGCTTGCGGCAGCCTCTGAGCATCAAGCACAAGAAATCGCTGGTGTGTCTGCGGCTATTAATGAGATGACGGTGTCCATTGACCAAGTTTCGAATAACGCTGCAGAATCTGCAACGGTTGCTCAGCGTTCGGTTGCCATCTCTTACAATGGAGCAGAAGTAGTACAGCGCTCTATTGAAGGTATGAACGTTATCCGTGATCAGATTCAAGAAACCTCAAAACGTATTAAACGTCTTGGTGAGTCTTCGCAGGAAATTGGTGATATCGTTGGTTTGATTAACGATATTGCAGACCAAACTAACGTTTTGGCATTAAACGCAGCGATTCAGGCATCGATGGCAGGTGAAGCAGGACGAGGCTTTGCGGTTGTTGCTGATGAGGTTCAGCGTCTTGCTGAGCGTTCGGCAAATGCAACTAAGCAGATTGAGACGTTGGTAAAAACCATTCAGGCAGATACCAGTGAAGCGGTCATGTCGATGGAATCAACGACGTCTGAAGTCGTACGTGGTGCGCGGTTGGCAAAAGATGCGGGTGAAGCACTAGAAGAGGTGCAAACCGTTTCTAATACTTTGGCTGATCTCATTCAGAATATTTCAAATGCTGCTCTGCAACAGGCAGAGTCAGCAGGTCATATCTCTCATACCATGAACATTATTCAAGATATTACCTCTCAAACGTCTTCTGGTACGATGGCGACTGCACGTTCTATTGGTGAGCTAAGCGAAATGGCTGCAGCACTACAAGAATCAGTCACCGGCTTTAAAATATCAAATGATGATGAGCAGTTGAATCATGAAAGCATGGATCATGAATATCTCGATATGGATGAGAGAGTCTCAGCCAGTATGTAACAACTGTCGATAATAGCTATGATTTTTCCTATGGAAATGTTAACCAAATT
Source organism: Psychrobacter sp. ANT_H59 (assembly GCF_008369225.1). NCBI lineage: Bacteria > Pseudomonadati > Pseudomonadota > Gammaproteobacteria > Moraxellales > Moraxellaceae > Psychrobacter > Psychrobacter sp. ANT_H59. The sequence continues at coordinate 356,580 of NZ_VOBE01000003.1, read as the reverse complement.
GCTGCTCTAAACAGACATTATAAAATTTGGAGCAGCAACATTAATAGCAGGTCGCATGAATCATCATATTCAAAAAGGCAGTATCCATATAATTGAAGCTACATCAATAGACAGCCTCATGCAAGATAATGTGAAAATGATACGGCATGACGATTATTTTGATACTAGACAGTGGCAACGCTATATAGAGTGTGAGATTGGTTTTATTTTACCTAATATTCAATGTAATTGGTTGGAAAATGCGGTGATTCACACGGCATTGTTTTATGGATTGACTACCGTCCAGTTGTGGCAGCAGTTGCCGTTTAACAATGAGCTACGCCAGCATTTGCTTGATAAAGTATTGATTCATGAAAGCCGATTTTTCCGTCATCTGCCTTCTATCAATTTTGTCACAGAATGTGCAGAGCAGCATCAGCGCCGCAAGCGGATATCTGCTGATACTAGTGAGATGTTTCACATATGGAGTGTGGGCTGCGCGAGCGGACAAGAGACTTGGTCTCTGGCAATGAGTTTGGCTGCAAAGCAATTGAGCAATTACACGATCTTGGGTACAGATGTCAGTCAACAAGTACTAGCAAAGGCGCGATTGGGTCAATATGACGCTAAACAGCAATCATTAATCCCGCCATATTGTCAGCAGTTTGTGCAATCATTATCACCAGCAATCATGGCTGACGAAGCGAGTATTGGTAACACTTATCTAAATAGAACCACGACAAGTAGTAGCTATGGCTACTGGCAGGTCGCAGCAACGTTAAAATCGCAGGTCCGTTTTGCTTTACACAATATTATGGATGAAAAACCGCCTACCGCACATCTACAACAGGTGATTGTTTGTCAAAATATGCTGCTATATTTTCGCAAGTTTGATCAGCGTGATATTTTAGCTCGATTATCAAAACAATGCGCCTTGGGTGGTTATATTATATTGGCTCCAGGTGAGGCGCTATTTTGGCGTCCTTCAAATATGCGCCGTATTGCGCACCCACATCTCAATGCGTGGCAAAAAATCAGTACCTAAATTAGCGCCTAAAAGAGTCAGGATGAATCTATGAAAAACCAGCCCAATGACATGGTAACGCTTGAGTGGTTATTGCCACTGTTTAATCAGCAATTAACACAGGTAGCTGATGGCTGGCAATTAGAGACAGCACGTACTAATGACGAGCAAATGGCACGGTACTATCATGAAATTGCTGGTGCCCTGATCATGATTAATTTGCCTGCTCTCGCAAGTTTAGCGAATAAGCTTAGCTTATTAGCAGAAGCCACTGTTTTTGATGGTTTGGATAATGGCAGCTTAGATATAAATTTGGCTGCTGAGAAACTAAGAATAGGGCAGATTGCTCATAAAGTGTTACAGCGTGAGCTGGAACATTATGTGCGCACAGGTAGATATCATAGTGTTTTAATGAATAAAACGCTGACTGATCTAGCGCAAGTCTTATCGCAGTTTGATATAGTCACAGAGCCGCTTGCAGATACGTTATCATTGACGACAGACAGTCATTTGGCTAGCTTATCGGATTATGATGATATTGACATAACCCTACCTGTGAGTAGGGCAGTGTCAGATTTAGATAGTCAACAGCATCGGCAATTGCTATTAGTGTGGCGCCAACAGACGCAAAAATTGCTCGCTGCCAATATGAATGAGCCTGCTATCCTGACTGTGCTACAAAAGGTCAGCCATTATTTATGGCAAACGGCGCAAGAAGCTGATTTGCAGCGCTTGTGGTATATGGCTGAGCTGTGGCTACAGGATCTTGGGCAAAATGAAATACCACTACCTAAGCAGTATGCAGGAATATTAAGTCAGCTGGATCAATTGATAGACAGTCCTCAAGATCAGATTGAGCCATCTATAAGCGAGATTCAAAGTCTCATTAGTCATATTTATAGCGAATTAAGTAGCCTTATTCATAACAGTGATAATGCTGAATCTTTATTGAATGGCAGTGTACAGATAGACGCTGAAGTAGGTCTCTTACCTCGTATATTGAGTGAGATTGAGACGATTATTTTTGCACTTGATAAACCTCATACTTTGCTAAAACCTTTAGCGAAAATAAATAACCAGCTTAAAAGTCGTGGCTGGACATTATTTGCCTCACAAATCGATGCTATTGTGACTAATGTAGAGCGTAGCCTCTTATCAGAGCAGGATTTTACGCAAGAACAATGGCAGATTGAACGTCAGCTACAAGAGTTGTATAGCGCTGTCTATAATACAGAACAAATGATTTCTATCAAAATGGATGATGTAGATGCATTCACTATTTCTGCTCGCACTGATAATGACTTGCAACCAGCAAACAGTTTAGATGTTAGTTCTGTTAATGTGGATTTACGTGAGTTACGTATTGCGGCTGAAGAAGTTAAGCAAGATTTTCATAACTATATACAACGCCAACAGTTAGAATTACTGCCAGAGCAGGCAATTTTTATGAGCATGAGCCATGCTTTTAATAGTATGGAGCTGCCAGCGATTGGTGAAGTAGTCGACAAGATAGCCGATATATTTGTACAGATACATACTCATAATATTGCCATATTGAGCTGGGACGTTATTGAAGCGTTGGCAGAGAGCTTGAGTGCCATTGAGCTATTATTGGATTATCTTGCGCAACAGTTTGTTGATCAAACACTACTAGAAAAAGCAAATGCTTATATTGATACGGCAGCCAAGCTACTTAATGCATATATCGATGCGCCTGAAGCAGTCAACGATACTTTCCTCACCCAAAAACCAGCTGCCAATGATGTATTGCGCTATGACGACAGCGGTGAGATTGCGCCTGTCACTGTGCCGTCTTTTGATACTGAGACGTTGACTGACTCACTATTAGACAATGAAAAAGCTGTAGGGACAGAGTATAGCGAAGCTTTATTGAAAATGCGCCAACAGCTAAATCCTGATACCTTCGATATCGATGAAGACATTCGAGAAATATTCATTGAAGAAGTTGAAGAAGTGATTGGTGATCTAGAAGACTTTTTACCAATATGGCAGGAAGATGCGCAAGATTTAACACCATTAACGGAACTACGTCGCGGTTTCCACACTTTAAAGGGCTCGGGACGTATGGTGGGTGCTGTTAGCATCAGCGAGATGGCATGGTCTATCGAAAATCTACTCAACCGTTTATTGGATAAAACCTTATTCGTAACGGACGATGTGGTAACGTTGATAACAGAAACGACCAAACGCCTACCCGTTATGCTATTTGACTTTGCAGCACAGCAGCCACCAAGCTTTGACCCTGCTATTACTCTTTTGCAAAGTCATAACTTGATGACTCAGCAACCACTAAATGCAGGTTTGCCAGTAGCTGCGCCTACGTCATTAACAGCTGATATTGAAGAATCGGACCTTGCATCAGATCATTATGTACTTGACCATAATTTGCACTTGCAAGCCATAAGCTCAGTCTCTGAGCCAGCTAACACTTTGGATGCATTGTCAGATTTAGAGCTCCCTTTGGTATTACAGCCATTTATTTTGGAAGCAAAGTCGCTAGTGACAGATGCAAACGATGCTGATCCTGATATTAAAGAGATATTTATAGAAGAGGCTAATGAAGTCTTAGATGAAATCATCCCTTTATATGGACATTGGCAGCTTTCACCTACTGATTTGACTGAACTGAAAGACATACGCCGTGGCTTTCACACTCTGAAGGGCTCTGGTCGGATGGTCGGTGCTCATTACAGTGCTGAATTAGCATGGTCTATAGAAAACATGCTAAACCGCATTTTAGATAAGAGCATAACTGCCTCAGTGGATATACAGCAGCTGATTGGTGATGTATTGGCCGTATATCCTGAGTTACTAAGCACTTTCGAGCGTGAAAGCCAAGATTATCCTACTATGATGCCATTGTGGGTGGCCTGCGCTAATGCTTATAGCAAACAATTAGGTGATGAATTCAGTTACTGTGCATTATACAATCAATGGTTACAGCCTGCTAAGCATACGCCAAGTCACATTGATTTAGACAGTCGTATTCAAGATTTGGAGAATGATGAAGCCATTGATCGCACCTTGCAGACGATTTATTCGGTCAATGAAAAAATGGCAGAAGCACCAGTTATTGTGATGCCTCAAAGTGAAGAAGAACAGGCGTTTTTTGACATCTTTATTGAAGAGGCAGAAGAGTTGTTAGAAGGCGTTAATGACTTTGTACGTCATCATAAAAATGAGCCATATGTCGAGGTAAGTGATGAGATTGTGCGCGCATTCCATACTTTGAGAGCAGCTTCTGGCTCTAGTGCATTGACTGCCATTAGCGAAGTGAGTGCGACGATAGAGCAAAGCTTAGAGCTTCTACAGCAGCAGGATATACCGATGAATGCAAGCCATTTAACTGCACTGGCCCAATCTGTCACGCTTATTGATGGTTATCTCCATAACTATAAACAACATGCAAACCAGCAAGATATGTCGGCAGAGCATATGCAAAGCGAGCAGGATATCGCCTCGTTACAGGCGATGCTTGAAGAGCAAGATGACGATAGTGAGGCAAGCACTGAGGATAAACCAACGATTAATGAATTGTTAGATGGCAATATTGATGAGTTATTAGACGCCGAGTGGCAATTAGATGAAGCGCTTAACAGTGCTGATATCGAGAAAATCCAAGCCTATATCGCTGAGCAAATTTTACAAATTAAATATTTAACTGACAAAGCACAAGCCTTTCCAAAATTCGTCTCTATTCTTGATGCCTTACAAGATGCTTATCATTATTTGAGCCAGTATCCAAAAGAAGCGTCAGATATTGATATCCAAGAAATCCTACTTGCAGGTCATGCGCAGTTAGTTGGTTTATTTGATGCTTTAGCAGGCAGTACGTCATTAAAAATTGATGAGCAAGTACTAGAGAAGTTAGAGAGTATCAAGCAATACAACATCGTGCAAGCTAGTATCGTGCAAGACAATATTGTGCAAGACAATATCGTGCAAGATAAGAATGAAAGTGATGAAAATATAGCCGATGAAGAACAGGCTACTGTACAAAGTATGGCCGCACCTGAGCTAGAGCTTGAAACTATCGATACGGATATTGAGCTACTAGAAATCTTCTTAGAAGAAGCGCAAGAGCTTGATGATGCGCTGGTCGATAGTTTCAGTAAGTGGCGTGCAGACATCACCCATATTAATACCTTAAAGGTACTCCAACGCCATCTGCATACCATCAAAGGTGGTGCTCGTATGGCTGGTATCCGCAGTATTGGCGACTTGACTCATGAAGCAGAAAGCGTTTATGAGGCGTTTGTAGAATCTAAACGCGAGCCAACCGCGCAGTGGCTTGAGATTATGCAAGTGGTGCAAGATACCTTATCGCTGCAGGTAGCACACATTGTACGTTATCAAAAATCTTTTTTTGCGCCTGAGCTCATGGCTCAATTACAGCAGTTCTTAAAAGCACAAGCATTGCCAGAAACGGTACAGCTTATTATTCCTATGCCAAATAACCATGTGGCAGCTGAGCCTCAAATCTTTGCCAATCAAGATAGCCAACATGTAGCAAATGAGGCAGATGCGTTAAGTTTAGATAAAATCGTTCAGCAATCGTGGGCGCATGGTTTACCTGATGCCGATATTTTAGAAGTTTTCTTAGAAGAGGCCACAGCGCTCACCAATCGTAATGAATATCTACAGTTATTCTTAAATGATGCTGGTGACATGGTTGCGCTGCAAGCACTACAGCGCGACTTGCATACCTTAAAAGGTGGTGCACGTATGGTTACTGCTACTGGTATTGCTGATTTGGCTCATGAAATGGAATCAGTTTATCAAGACTTTGTTGCTCAGCGCCGCCCTGCAACCACGAAAGTGCTGGAGTTGTTGGCTGCTTGTTATGACTGGCTAGCAGATGCTGTTTTTATCCTATCGCAGCAAGTGAATCCGCCAACACCTAGTTTACTAATTGAGGCATTACAGCAATTTAGTAAAAACCCTAATAGTTTAAAGCAGGTACCAGCAGAAACCCTGCAAGCTCAGCGTGAAACGATTTTAATTGCCAAAGAAAATCAAGAAACAACCTATATCCAAGAAGATATCAGCGCCATGCCGCTGATGGTTAACGATGCGACTGAACAAGAGCAAAATACCAATAATAATGAGATGATTCGTATCTCAGGCAGTCTGATTGAGCATATGATTAACCTGTCAGGTGAGTCTGCGATTAACCGTGCTCGTATAGATATGGGCATCAGTAGCTTGACCAACAGTATTGAAGAGATGGGTACTACCGTACAGCGTCTAGCGGATCAGTTGCGCCGTATGGAAATTGAGCTTGAGGCACAGATTTTATCGCAGATTGATGAAGATCTGGTCAATCATGAAGGTTTTGACCCGCTGGAGATGGATCAATACTCTTCTTTGAATCAGCTGTCAAAATCTTTGTCAGAGTCGGCATCGGATTTGGTCGAAATTAACCATACTTTATTAGAGAAAACGCGTGATAGTGAAAGTCTATTGCTCCAGTTATCTCGGACGCAGACTGAATTACAAGATGGTTTGATGAACTCACGTATGGTTCCTTTTACGCGATTAACACCAAGGCTTGAGCGTATTGTCCGCCAAACGGCTAATGAGCTGAATAAGTCGGTTGAGCTAAAAATTATCAATGCTGATGATGAGATGGATAGAACCATTCTAGAGCGTATCACCTCACCGCTTGAGCATATGTTACGTAACGCAGTCGATCATGGTATCGAAAATGTGGCAGCAAGGCTGGCAGCAGGTAAAGAGCGCAGCGGTCAAATCACGCTAGAAGTACTACGTGAAGGAAGTGAAATTGTCATTTTGCTCAATGACGATGGACAAGGGATTGATGTAGAGGCGGTACGTGAAAAAGCCATTTCTCAGGGTTTGATCGACGCCAAAGATAGGAATCTTAGCGACCTTGATATCATGCAATATATATTTAATGCTGGTCTTAGTACCAGCAAACAGGTCACGCAGATATCAGGGCGCGGCGTCGGTATGGACGTTGTTATCAGTGAGATTCGTCAGCTAGGTGGTGCTGTATCCGTGGTATCAGAGCTTGGCAAAGGATCGAGCTTTACCATCCGTGTACCATTAACGGTAGCTGTGTCCGATGCTTTGGTAGTTCGAGCAGCTGATCGTTACTATGCCATACCTCTGGTGCAGATTGAACGCGTTGTACGTATCAATCCAGAAAAAGTCTATGACTATTATCAATCGGGTAAGGCGACTCTCAATTTTGAAGATACCGACTATCGTGTACGCTATTTAAATGAGATTTTATCTGGTAATAAGCTCAATGAGCTGGTCGTTAATACCAATACTAGCGTGCCGCTTATTATCATCAAAAACCGCAGTGGTCAGAATATGGCCTTACAAGTCGATCAAATAGCAGGCTCACGTATTGAAGTAGTGGTAAAACCTTTGGGGCAACAGTTCTCAAATTTATCTGGTATCTCAGCGGCTACCATTATGGGCGATGGCTCAGTGATGCTCATTCTAGACTTGATAGCCTTGATGCGTAACGCGGCTTTAGTCAAAGACGTCACGCATTCTAAAGCTACTGAACAAAGAAATATGGATTCCAATACCACGATTCTGGTCGTTGATGATTCAGTCACAGTCAGAAAAGTAACATCACGATTCTTAGAGCGTCAAGGGTTCAATGTGGTACTTGCCAAAGATGGTATCGATGCGCTTGAGATACTACAAGAGATGACGCCTGACTTAATGCTGCTTGATATTGAAATGCCGCGCATGGACGGTTTTGAAGTTGCTACCCAAGTCAGACATAATGGACGCTTGCAGCATTTGCCTATTATCATGATTACCTCACGAACCGGTGAGAAGCATCGTGAACGTGCCCTTGAGATTGGGGTAAATGACTATATGGGCAAACCTTTCCAAGAAAACCAGCTGCTTGATAAAATCCAAAGTTTATTGGATGAAAAGGTCCACCTAACTCATCATGGGTAACATACGTGCCTTGGCGTTAAAAGATAAAAATGAGATTAAAGTACTGGTGGTGGCAGAAGACCATCAGCAGCGGATGGCGTTCTCTGATACAGTGCGGAGCTGTGGCTTTCATCTGGTGGATTGCGTTACACCATCGCAGTTGAAGGATAAGTTTGATGGTTATGAAAGCGCTATTGATATCTGGTTGATAGACAGTGATTACGATGAGCATCTAGCGACCATGACAGCTGCTTCCAATCCTGTAGCGATGTTGGTCGGGTTTAGTCAAGCGCCTTATCTTAATGAGGCGCAGCAGTACGCTAAATGGCAACGTAAATTCAAACGTAAGCTTGCGCAACTGCTGGATTTGCCAAATCTTATCGATAATTCTGTCTATAAGGATGATATTAGTGATTGGCGTTATGTGGTGTTCTTAGGGGCATCTATGGGTGGTCCTAGTGCGGTTAAAGCGTTCTTAGATCACCTATCGCCAACACTGCCGATAAGTATTTTACTAGCGCATCATTTTAATCAAACCATGATTAGTACCTTGCCACGTATATTAAATCGCCATAATGACTGGCACTGCCAGATGATTACTTCCTCGCAGCGCATGCGTACAGGTCAATGTCTGATCGTACCTATCGATCAACAGATTGTCTGTGACTCAACTGGTCGCATTATCTTATTAGATCAGGCTTGGGTAGGGGGTTATAAACCTGCAATTGGTCAGATTCTCAAAAACACCAGCGATGTTTATGGTAGCGAGCTGATAAACATTATCTTTTCAGGTATGGGTAATGATGGCACGCAGTATTTAGATTTGATACAAGATAATGACAGTCAATTATGGGCACAAGACCCAAGTTTGAGTACTTGTCCCAGTCAGCCACAGGCTATCATTGACTCAGGATATTGTACCTTTATCGGCAGTCCTCAAGCATTGGCAGAAAAGCTGACCAACTATATTGCTAATAAAGCGACAAACGACACTCCACATTCATTTATTGTGAGCGACTTATGAGACAGATGTTAAAACATTCATTTGAGGCAGTAAGCTTATTGACCACCACTAATGGTATGCTCGATGTGACGATCATTCCAGCGCTTGATCAGCCGGATTGGCTTGTTCCTAGTGGTTTGATTTTGAGTATAGATGAGTACAGTGAATATACACAATTTTATGAGTGGCAACAACAACAAATCGCTGTGTTCCATATGTTGCCAAGCCATCAAACGCCAGATAAGATGGTTATATTGGAAGGAAATACATCAGCGCATCGTATTGCTTTGCAAACTTCAGGTGAGGTGCGTCAACTACAGGCGCGTATTTCTGATGTGAAAGATGTTGAGCTACCTGAGCATTTTATCAAGTCAAATAGCAATATCGATACGGTTAATGAACGTGTACAAGAAGAGGTTGTGCTATCCTATCTTTTTCAGACGGTCATGATTGATAATATGCTGTATTTGGTGCCAGATTTGGATAAAATTGCGCATCAATTGGTAGATTTAGACGGCTAGTTTGCTCATTAAGTCACTATCTATATCTATGCCTAAGCGCTTATTAAGCAATCAGTAGCGACAGAGGTAACACAGTAAATTTATGAATACTACTCATTCCAACCTAACAAAATGGTCCTTTGCTAGTCGATTTTTTCACTGGATTAGCGCGATTTTATTGCTGATTACATGGACCATGATTTTTTTATATGACAACCTAGATAGCAATCTCTATATTGGGCTACATAAAGCCTTTGGGGTTAGCCTATTATTTTGGATGATAGCACGAGTCATTAATCGCATCTTTACCAAAGCGCCACCAGCAGTATTGATGCCGAAATGGCAAATGCTGCTTTCTCGATTGTCGCATTTTGTACTTTATGCTCTGTTGATTGCGATGCCAATAGCAGGGTTACTGATGTCTTTGTATGGTGGCCGTCCGGTTGATATATTTGGTATATTTCAGATACCTGTACTAGTAACCCCAGATAGAGGGTTGGCTCGACTCTTTAATGACTGGCATGTAGATATCATTTGGCCAATGATTATCGCCTTTACTGTACTTCATATCGGGGCGGCTTTGTATCATCAGTTTGTGAAAAAAGACAACCTCATAGCACGTATCAAGTAATAGACTTTTAATATCGTTACGACATATCAAAAGTGCTGCTTATAGCACTTTTGTATTAAGAAATGGCATCTATTTCTTAGTTTCCACAGTGTAAAATATACCCGTAAAAAAGCCCTGCGTATCATACACAGGGCTTCTTTTAATGATCAAAATAAATATGGGCTAACTATAAATTTACTTTTTATGCTCAGGTAAATTAATATTCATCTCAAGCACGTCCAAGCTGTCTTCAGAACGATGATTGATATTGACATCATCAATCTGTACGCCATTGACATACTTATTGACCACTTCTAATATCTCACGTTTCATTTTTTCGATACGGTCTGCGGTCAAGCGATTGTTTAAGCGATTTTCACTTGCGACAATAACCTTTAAGCGCTCAGTTGCCATATTGGCACTGCCTGCATTGCTGTCGTCAGTGCCAAATAAGCTACTCCAAAATCCTTTTTTCTTACTCATTATTAACCCCCAAACCAGCGCTGTAATAGACTCTTTTTCTTCACATCAATATGACGTAATGGACGTTCTTCCCCTAGGAAGCGAGCGACAATATCATCATAACATTGACCAGCAATAGAGTCGGTATAATGAATCACGGGCTCACCGTGGTTAGAAGCTTCCAGCACGGAATGACTCTCAGGAACCACGCCCAGTAATGGAACTTTTAAGATGTCATTTGAGATGGTTTCAATATCCATCATCTCATTGGCTGCTGCGCGCTCTGCATTATAGCGCGTGATAATCAGATGCTCACGTACAGAACCTTGGTTTTCAGCCACTTTTTTCGTCTGGCTTTGCAAGATACCAATGATGCGATCTGAGTCACGTACTGATGAAATCTCAGGGTTGGTAACGATGATAGCTTCATCCGCATGATACATGGCGAGCTGCGCGCCGCGTTCGATACCTGCAGGTGAGTCGCAAATAATGTAATCGAATTGCTTAGAAAGCTCTTCCATAATCTCTGCCACACCGTCATCTGTTAACGCATCTTTATCGCGCGTTTGACTGGCAGGTAGAATGTAAAGATTTTCCAATTGCTTATCTTTGACAAGCGCTTGTGATAGGCGTGCATTGCCATTGATTACATCGACAAAGTCATAAACAATTCGATTTTCGCAGCCCATAATCAAGTCTAGATTACGCAAGCCTACATCAAAATCGATAACAACTGTCTTATAGCCACGTAATGCTAAACCGGCGGCAAAAGAAGCACTGGTCGTGGTTTTACCCACACCGCCTTTACCCGAAGTGATTACAACAATCTTCGCCACAATGGCACACTCCTATAAATTGATGAATTGATGAGATATTTATTATATAAAACAGCATATATTATATATAAAGCATTATGCTTTCTGGTCGTCCATACGCTGTATATATACTCTCTGCGAGCGTAAGCCTAGCATAAATATAGCAGAACTTATAGCAAGTCTCTATTAAAGTATACAAACGGCTAAGATATAAAATTAAGCGATTACCTAACTGATATATAAGGACGTAGGTGTGGTAAATAGTGGCAGAGCTAAAAATTCATCATAGCGCAGTTTTGTTAAATAAACTTACTACAATATGAATTAAAAGGGTTTTTGACATATTTACTTTTTAACCTTAACAATATCTATATAAATGACTAGGGTTTGACGCCTTTATTAATCTGAGATTCATCAATGATCGTAAATACCAAACCTTGACCTTCTAAAAACCGCACTTCGACCGATTTATCAATCACATGCTCAGGCAGATTGTCACGTAAGCAATAAGTACCGGCGACTGACACCAGAGAGGGGTTAAAAACTTGGCAAAAAATGCGTGCGTCTTTATCGCCCGTAGCCCCTGCGACCAAGCGACCTTGAGCACGACCATAAACGTGCAAATTATTATCAGTAATAGCTTCAGCACCACTATTGACACTGTTGGTCAAAATCAAATCGCCACCGACATGATTGAGACTTTGTCCTGAGCGCAGCATTTGATCATAGATAAGACTGGTAATATGCTCAGTACTGATAAGGGTTTCTGCTGTTTCTACAGATGAATCAGCTTGCATTTCTGCGCTTGTTTGTAGCGCTTGATGAGCACTCACGTTATCCGTCTTAGACTCACTATTATCAGTAGCAGCCGTTGTAGAAGCAGCAACTTGGCTTAACTGCGTGACTGCTTTTTTACTGGGTAATATGCGCTCAATACGCTTGCCATCTGCTGGAAATATTGCCAAGCGTAGCTCACGTGCTTGCGCGTCAAGTAGCCCCGTCACGACGCCGATAGGCTGTAAACCCCAAGACCATAGCAACTCGACCAGTGCTGATAGATCTTGCTCAACCTCGCTATCAATCAACACAGGAATATGACTGCTCTTATTGCTCAACGTACTTTGTAATTGAGCAGCAATCGCCACAAAGTCATCGGTACTAAACTGTACCCGTGAAAAGGTCAGCATTTTGCCATAAAAGGCTAAAGCAGGCGTGGCTGACGAAGTGTCGGTATAGTTGTCGGCAATGGTCATAATCTACATCCTCAAAAGGTAATCGTAATGCTATATTCGTGGTGATATTTTTCTTATCAAATCATTATTTTAAAGCTTTAAAGATTCTATAATTTAAGCAAGTCTTGATGCTTCCACTGTTGAACTTTTATTTGCGCTTCAAATTCTGTCAGACCATTATCGATAATGCTAGCAATGAGATGGTCTAATGCCGGATTGTCTGTATCGATTTGAGCGATCCCACTAGCGATAGCGACCATCAATGCGTCAAGGCGTTCGGCGTCAAGTAGACGCTCGTTGAGCGCATAAACCACATTTTCACCAATATTTTGCCCCACATGTTGTAGCTGTGATTCAATCAAGCTACCCGCAATAGGTATCATACGCAGATAGCGGCGCAATTCTGGCGTATTGGCAAGACCATCTTGGATCGCATTGCCCACTTCACTAGCGATGATAGCGCCGCCACCTGCTGACTCAGTTAGAGCTTGTAGTTTTGGTGTCATCTCTTTACGCAGTAGTGACAGTATAGCGGCTTCAATCTCATCACGATTGCGCGAGATGGTAGAGTCGATAAACGATTTTTGCCTCTTCGGATCAGTAAGCTCCTGCCGAAAGGTCTGAATGGTCGTTAAAATAACTCGGTCAGACAACTCCTCTAATACTACATCGATATAGAAGTTGATTCTATTGATCCATGGCTGGGGCAATACTTGATAGCCTAGTTGATATAGTCGTCGTCCGATAATAACAACGCGAAATAATCGCAGCGCACGCAATTGCGGAAAACAGCCTAATACCTCGTACCAATGCACAAAAGGAAAAAAGAACCAGCGGTAATAGATTTTTTCTTTGATGGCAATGGCCCAGCGTAATAGCAGCTCTGCAATCAAAAACAAGGTAAAAAAGCCGCCCACGGTACGTAATGAGTCATGGATATTACTTTGATACCAGATCAACTGATTGGAAATTCCAAGCCAGTTTGCCGCGTCACTACTAAAACTACTCATCAAAATAGCATCAGTACTGATAACCAATAAATCAATACTGATGGCGATAATCATCACGATATCATAAGTAAGCTTTAAACGATTTGGTTTAGGACGATTTGGTCTTGAAGGCGGAGTCTCTGGTGACCCTGTTGGTGGCTCTGACCCTGCTAAGGACTGATTGAGCGTGGACGTTGACTCTATGGGCGGGCGAGTAGTGGAAGAGGCGGGCACAGTCAGTCCTTATAAGTAATAAATGGCAGCAGTCATGAGAAGTATTACACCAATCACAACAAAATCAACACAGCGTTCTAACGGTCATTCACATTATCAATGAATAACGCCAAAAAACAACCCATCAACCATTATAATTTGGTATTTTGCCATTTATCTTCTTTCAAAGAATGCTGTCATTTAATTGCTCGAATTGTCAACCTTAGGATTGGTTTCAAACTCAGCCAACATAGTGGTGATACGCTGATCTTTTTGTTGCCAAACATGCTCTACCCAATCAAACATTTGTGCTTTTATATCCTCATCGTTTTCATAGCCACCTTCTTTGATTCCAGAAAATAAATCATCAGGTATTTCAAGATAGCGCACATCAACGCCTAAGCGCTTGATATCGCCTTTCCACAAATCCCCGTAAGTTGGTACCCCATCAGGATAGACAATGGTCATATCTAAGATACCATCGATGTCTTCACCTAAAGCACTAATCGCCAGCGATAAACCGCCAGCTCTTGGTTTTAGCAGATGGGTATAAGGCGAGTTTTGCTTATCATGCTTTTCTTTGGTAAAGCGTGTACCTTCTAAATAGTTCAGCAAGGTAAAAGGTTTGTCTTTTAATAACGCGCAAGCACGCTTTGCCTCTTCGATATCTTTACCTTTTAAAGCAGGGTTTTTGGCAACCGCTTCTTTAGAGTGACGACGCATCATCGGAAAATCTAAGAAGTAAAAAGCCTGACCAACAATCGGGATATAAATCAGCTCAAATTTCGTAAAAAATCGCGTGAGGGGTAAGCGTTTTTCGCTAATGTATTGCACAATACTGGTATCAACCCAAGATTGATGGTTGCTGACGAGCAGATATTTGCCATGCACATGTACATCATCAGGTAGCGTGATACGCCAATCTTTTCTTGGTAAGAGGTTTTTTATTAAGGCATTGTTACTACTAATCCAGTGATTGGTAATTTTAATCACTGTTTGATCTGCAATAGGTGCGCCAGTGATAATCTTGCCCATACCCATCAACCACAAGGGAATACTACCACCAAAGCTATTGGCAGCAATAACACCCGTTGCCGTTGCTAGCGAAACCGCTTTGCCCAATTTAGGGGCACGCTGATGGAGTTTTTGCATGGTGGCGTTTAAGCGCATGACCCATTCCTCTCTGTTAATTTTACAAATATATCAATAGTATGTTTTAAGTATTTCTAACACTACATAGACTCAAAGGCTTAGCTTGCAGGCAATAGGACAACACATATAAGTTTTATTTTTACGCATTTTGACTTTGCTAGAATCTTGATAATATAGTCATATTCACTTAGCCTACAGATACTGCTAATATTAATAGTTAACGGCAGCCTTTTATAGATAAGGCTTTAATAATTAAAGAGTCTTCTATGTAGCGTGATTTCATATTTAGATTTTCGCACTGGCTGTTAATAAAAGAGCGCTTAAGTGATAAGACCCTTACTTTTATTCTTGTAATGTTGCTGAGTGATTTTAGCAGAAAAAAATAGAGTGTACGGCTGTAAACGTGACTTGCGATAGCAAATTATGCATTTAACAAAGTCGTATTTATCAACACTTATGCACTTCTCATACATAGATGTGACAAAATATTACACAGAATTAGAATGAGATTGCCATAATACTTTTAGTGTCGATAAACACCCAAACAATATAGTTAATGGCTAATTTGTCGTTAGCGTCTTTTATAAAAGTACGATTATTTTTTCAACTTAAGAGGACATATTATGCGTAATACATTAATGGTTGCAGCAATCGCTTCAGGTTTGGCTCTTACTGGCTGTGTCACTGATCCTAACACTGGACAACAACGTCTTAACAAGTCTGCTATCGGCGCACTAGCTGGTGCTGCAGGTGGTGCGACTATCTCAAAAGCGACTGGTGGTGATAAAACTGGTCGTGATGCTGCTATTGGTGCTGCATTAGGTGCTGGCGTTGGTTACTATATGGAGCGTCAAGCTCGTCAGCTTGAGCAACAAATGGCTGGTACTGGCGTAACGGTTAAGCCAAACGCTAACGGTAACATTGATCTGGTTATGCCAGGTAGCATCACTTTCTCGTTTGATGATGCGACTTTGAACAACTCATTTAAGCCAACGCTTGATAAACTTGCTGCGACAATGAATGAGTATAACCAAAACACCATCACTATTGCTGGTCATACAGACAGCAAAGGTACTGATGCTTATAACATGAAGTTATCACGTGACCGTGCTTATGCAGTAGCGAACTACTTAAGTGCGCGTGGCGTAGCATCTAACCGTATCAATGTTGTTGCTTATGGTGAGTCACGTCCTGTTGCTGATAACAATAGCGAATTTGGTCGTCAACAGAACCGCCGTGTTGAGCTGACAGTTAACGCACCACAAAGCGTTCGTTAATTTTAAATGATTAGCTAATAGTTAATATCGAAAAAAGGTCAGCATAAAGCTGGCCTTTTTTTTGTCTTGAATTTTGTCTTTCATTAAGAAATTATATTTGATAATAGTTATCAATAACATTATAATTCCCATGCATTTATTTTGCGGATAGCTATTTTTTCAGTTTTCAATAGCAAACTGATCATTGCTATTATCTATAATCAAGCTGTTTCAATGCCCGATACAGTGCTGGTTTCGCCTATTTTCATTACTAGTATCGATGTGAAAGATTTATCTTATCTCTTATTTATTTTGCAGCCCATCAAGGACATCTATGAATATCACGACAGTGACAAGCCGTAAAATCTTACCGACTACTTTAGCTGCTGCACTGACAGGGATATTGATGGTATCAGGTTGTAGCAAACAGTCTGATGAAAAAGCGACCACAGATACACCAGTTGAAACCGCAGAGAAAACAGCTAGCAAAACTTCATCAGCTGCTGATAAAGCTCATATGGATCGCTTGCTTATCAGTTATGCGGATATGGCACATGCTGCATACAAAGATTCGTTAGAGATGGCAAAGCTTTTACAGAGCGCCGTCAATACTTATATAGAAACACCAACGCAAGCAAACTTGGATGCTGCAAAAGCCGCTTATAAAGCCGCGCGCCAGCCATACTCACAGACTGAAGTATTTAGATTCGATGAAGGTTTTGTGACTGCCAACGACAATCGTAATATTGGTAGTACGGACAGCTGGGAGGGGCAGGTGAATGCTTGGCCTTTAGATGAAGCATTGATTGACTACGTAAGCGCTGACTATGAAGGCGAGTACAGTAGTAAAGACAACATCATTAATAGCGATAGCATTAGCGTTGGTAGCCTCAAGCAAGATACTAGTACCATCACGCCTGAGCTGCTCGCAGAGATGAATGAGATTGGCGGTAGTGAATCCAATGTGACCACAGGCTACCATGCTATTGAGTTTATGCTATGGGGTCAAGATACCAATGGCGTCGCTGAAGGTGCTGGCAACCGCCCGTTCAGTGATTATCTAACGACTGACGGTCAATGCACTAGCGGCGAGAATGTCAATCCTGACGCTAGTATCTGTGAGCGCCGCGGACAGTATCTAAAAGCAGCAACTCAACTACTGGTTGATGATTTGACCGCGATGGAAGCGCAGTGGCAACCTGACAGTGAAAACACCTTGCGTAGCGACATGATGGCACGTAGGGATAGCAATAGTCTGCGCCAAATTATGTATCAAATGGGCAGCTTAGCACTTGGGGAGCTTGCCTCTCAACGCATCCAAGTAGCGTTCGTCACTGGCTCTACTGAAGATGAGCATGAGTGTTTTAGTGATTTGACACACTTAAGCTATGCTAATAACGCTCGCGGTATCCAAAATGTCTTTAATGGTAGCTACAAAACGGTCACGGGCAAAACCGTAGGTGGTTATGGACTGAAAAACTATCTTGTCGATACTGGCAATATCGAAGCTGCGGATAAGCTAGCGGCTGATTTTGCAAAAGTAGAAGCTGCCTTTAATGTCATTGTTGAAAAAGGTGAAAAAGAAAATATCAAGATTGATCAGATGATTGCCACTGTAGGACAGGCGAGTAAACATGGTGTTTCTGCTGAAGAGCAAAACAAGCGTCGCGGTTGGATTGAAACCAGTATCACAAGTCTGCAAGAGCTGACAGCTGGAATTGAAAATGCTGCAAAAGCCGTCGGTATTGACAATTTAGATGCAGATGCAGGTTCGCAGTTTTAATTGCTCACTAATCTACTGTTTTAACAGCAAGCATAGCAATGATTGACATAGCATTGATCGATAATGCCTAATGAGTCGCTAACAGTGAATGAGACTTATTTTCATAAGAAAACAATATAGGTATAATAAACACGTTGTCAATTTTGCTTGGCAACGTGTTTTTTCATAGCGTATTAAAATAGCCAGATAAATCAGCGTGTCGCTGCCACTTATCGACTAGCAATAAAAAATTTTATAGCATGCGATTTTAATGGTTCTATACCAGAACTAAGGTACTCTATGCACGTCAAGAAAGGTTTTATCAGCAAACCACGCCCCATACCCCATTCTTCTCTTATATCCCAGTTTAAAACTGCCTCTGTCGGCATGTCTGCGCCATTTACCTTATCACTGGTATTATTGGGTGTCTTATCACTCAGTGCTTGTCAGCCAGTCAAAGACACTGATGATAATGCAGTCAATAAAGACAGCTTGCAATCAGAAGTGTTGACTCCTGAACGCCTCAGAACCATCGAAACACTCGCTGGCGTACCTATGCAGCAGCTTGCAAGCTTTGAGCCGCAAGAAATCAAGCAAGGCGGTGATACTGGGATTAGTATTACTAGTAGTGAGAGCTACTCTAAACCTTCATCGAACATTACCGCATCTCGCAAAGGCTCGTTCTTTATTGGTAATGCGTTTTTCCGTCAGCCGTGGGTAATTGCGCCTGCCAGTACGGATAGCCGTGATGGTCTTGGTGCGTTATTTAACGTCGCTGCCTGCCAGTCATGCCATGTCAAAGACGGTCGTGGTCATGCTCCTATGACTGCTGAGGACGATGCCGATAGTTTTCTGATTCGTTTGGCGATGCCAGCGACCACGGATGAACAGCGTCAGCAGTTAAAAGATTCACTTATTGAGAAAGTTGCTCATCCTATGTATGGTGGTCAATTGCAAGATCGCGGTATTCAAGGCGTCCCAGCAGAAGCAAGAATTGCCGTGCAGTGGAAAGATAAACCGGTTACCTTTGCCGATGGACATATCGAAACCTTGCGCGCACCAACTTTTAACTTGACCAATCCGGGTTATGGTGCGTTTGATGATGATATGATGGTATCGCCACGTGTTGCTTTACCTATGATTGGGCTTGGCCTACTTGAACAAATACCTGATGCGGATATTAAAAAACAAGCGGCTAGCAATCATAAAAACAGCAATGATATTAAGGGTAAATTTAACTGGGTCATGGATCCACAAACGGGTAAAGTTGCCTTAGGTCGGTTTGGCTGGAAAGCAGGGCAAACCAAGCTGATTACTCAAAATCAAAGCGCCTTTAATGAAGACATGGGTTTAACTTCAAATATCCGCCCACATGAATCCTGCATGCCAACACAAACCGCTTGTAAGAATGCGATAACGGGCGCAGATGAGCAAGGCAATGGTAAGCCTGCGGTTGAAGTCAATGATGAGGTGGCAAAATTTGTAGAATTTTATACGCGCAATTTGGCAGTACCGCACCGCCGTAATGCAGAGGATAAGGTGGTATTAGCAGGCAAAAAACGCTTTTACGATATGGGCTGCCAAAGCTGTCATACGCCAAGATATCAGCTACCAAAAACCGCTGATGATCATCTTGAGCAGCATGGACAAGTGATTTATCCTTATACAGATCTGCTGTTACATGACATGGGTGATGAGCTTGCGGATCGCACCATCGCTGGCAAACTGCCGCCAAAAAATTGGCAAGTTGAGTTTTTAGCCAATTCTTATGAGTGGCGTACGCCCGCTTTATGGGGAGTTGGACTTGCTCAAACCGTTGATCCACAAGCGACGTTTTTACATGATGGACGTGCCCGCACACTGATGGAAGCAGTATTATGGCATGGCGGCGAAGCCAAAAAACAGCAGCAAAAAGTGCTGATGCTTGATAAACAAGGACGTACTGAATTGAGTGCGTTTTTACAGTCATTATAAGCGTCTGACTGTGTTTTTTTAATCTTTAAATGACAGATAGATAAGGTTATCCGCCTGAAGGCTCTATCACTGCGATACTGATACTCGACGATAACGATTGATAATATTACTGAGAACTCTATGAAGATAAACCATGCGCTAGCAATGGCGCTCTCGGCATTAAGTGCTGGCATACTTATTAGCTGCGTCAAACCTGCTGATGACAATAAAGCGGCTGAAGTAGATAGCCAAGTTTCACAAGACAGTGCTGAGCCGAAAGCTGGCGAAAATGCTGCAGTTGATGGCAATACAGATAAGAATGTTGAAAAAATAGTCGCTGTCGATATCAATGCTGAGACTGAAAAAACCTATTTAACCCATGTAGCTAATGAGATTGTCATACCTGCTTATGCTGACGCGGCGAAACAAAGTGATTTGTTGCATGATTTGGCACAAAAACATTGTCAACAAGCGCCAGTCAGTGGTGATGAATTGCAAACGCTACGTGACCAGTGGCTAGTATTGGCACAAGCATGGGCAAGTGCTGAAATGGTCAACTTCGGTCCTGCGACCGCCAGTATGAGTAATCTTTATATCAATTATTACCCTGACGAGCGCGGTTTGGTACATAGCGGAGTGGCGGACCTTATCGCTGCCAATCCAAAACTGACCGCTGAACAACTTGCTAACGAAAGTGCCGTTGTCCAAGGTGTGCCCGGTTTAGAAGAGGTGCTTTATGCCAATGACAGCTTGGACGCTGGTCAGTGTGCGTATGTTATAAGCGCGAGTAGTGCGCTGAGCACACGCTTAAAAGCTATTGAGAAAAACTGGCAACAAAATGCGACTAAGCTATTAGCAATTGATAAAACTGCTGAAAGCGACCAAGGATTGAACCAATGGATTAATTCCCTACTGTCGTTGGTTGAGACGATGAAATCTAACGCCATTGATCAGCCATTAGGCTTGAGCGGTAAAGCCAAAGGTCATCTACCTGCTGCGACCGCAGAGCAAAGCCGCGCGATTATCAATGCAAAATTAGCGACTTTAAATAAAGCCATGACCGATCCGGTACTGACTGCTATCTTGGGCAGCAATAGTGAAAATAACGTGGCTGACAATCTATCGACTGCGCTCGCTGATACCACTACGTTATTGGCACAAATGCCAGAAGATTTAGCCACTGCTGATAAAGCCACGCAGCAAGAGCTGTATGATCATCTTACTAGCGTTACGCGCTTAATTAAGCGTCAATTGATTCCGGCACTTGGTCTCCGTGTCGGCTTTAACAGTAACGACGGTGATTAAATAATGGCTATTATCAAAGCGAGTCAAAAGGTCTCAGTGAATAAAAATCATAGGCAGTGGTATGCGCTAAAAGCAAAACCGTTTAGCCATGAGCTGCTGACAACCTCATTATTGACAGCGCTTGGTACGGCAACATTCGTCGGTATTCATCATCGTTATCGTAAGCAACGCCTAGTTGATGCTCGCCTGCAAGATTATGTGAGCGGTATTTATGCTCAATTGAATGCTGTGCAATCAGCTGCTACTGGTTCCAAGTCAACGCTTAGACGTTTGCGCTACGCCTGCAAGCAGGCAGCGTCAACGTGGCAACAAGCGTATCGCCTGCCAATGGATGATAACCAGCCTAGTAGCTGTGATTTGTCTGCGAATGATTTTAGGTCAATGCATACCACTACTATGCTGACTCGCCCTATATACTGGGTCAGTGGTGTGGCTTCTATGCCAAAAGACATCTCACTGCTAAGTGAGAGGGATGAAAACGATTTTGGTGTAGTCGGTATTGATGCCGATAGACAAATCGTTTGGCAAACGACCATGCCTGAACGTGTCCATGATATCGTCGTCCAACCAGCCTTTGATTCTCAAAACACCTTTGTTAATCACAACCAAAATCGTGATGTAGTGGTCATGGGTCGTCGTCCTAGTGAAAAATTCTGGGTGCTTGATACTGCGACAGGACAAGTAAAATTTGTGATCAACGCTGCAAACAACCGTCATTTTTATGGTCATGCTTGCTATAGCTCAGATGGCTCAAAGTTATACGTGACTGAAAATGACACGCTAATTTTAGACGGTAAAATCGGTGTTTATGATGTTAAAAATGGTTATCAAAAAATAGCAGAATTTGAATCGTACGGTATAGGTCCACATGAGCTCATTATGCATCCAGACGGTAAAACGTTGGTAATTGCTAATGGCGGTATCAAGACCGAGAGAGCATCGCGTGAAGAGCTTAATCTCGATACTATGCACCCATCATTGGTGTACTTAAACCGCCATAATGGCGATTTACTTGAACAAATTATGCCTGAGCATAATCAAATGAGTGTGCGTCACCTAGCCATGCACGATGATGGCACAGTGATGATAGGCATTCAGTTCCAAGGTGAAAAGCATATCAATGTGCCATTAGTATTGACGCACAAGCGCGGTGATGCTGATTTTAAACCCCTTATTATGCCAAATAACCAATGGCAACGCTTCCACCAATATATCGCTAGCGTTGCGGTTGATAGTAAACGCAATTTACTATGTGTAACCACGCCAATGGGTGGCTGTGCAGCAATATTTGATTTAACGACTCGAGCTCTAATCAACTCTGTCAGTTTGCCAGATTGTGCAGGTGCTTCCGTTTATAGCCGTAATATATGCAGTGGTAACGATGTTGTTAAGACTAATATAGAGCAACAATCCGGTTTTATCGTTAGTGATGGGCAAGGTCAATTAACCAGATTAACTATCAATGATTTAACAATATTAGACTCAGAACTAAAATCAGACGATATTGTCAAAAATGACAATATAGGCACAGATAGCAGACGCCATACAATGTCTTTTGATAATCATTTGCAAGCACTATGATATGAATGTGACACCTGAGTACCATAGTCCTTTGTTGCAAAACACTATTCAATGTTTGTCAGAGGCAAGCATTGAATTACAAATAAGCAAAAAGCGGGTTAAAAATATTAATTTTCGTTTAAAGCCACATAAGCTAATGGTGTCTGTACCATCGTTTATTAGCTCAGCACAAGTCGCACAGGCTATAGCGAAGCGTGTACCATGGGCGATAGAAAACCACCCGCAAGTCTTAGAACAATATAAGCGCCAACAATTTCCTTCAAAGGAATCTTCAACGGCTGACAGCACCTTGCTATTGTGGGGGATAAAGCAACCATTCACCTTAAACCACGATAAAAAAATTGCCTATTATCGGCAACATCTTTCTGAAGCAATGCCTGCATTATTTGCAAAGTGGCAACCGATTGTCGGTGCGACAGCCAATGAGATACGCCTAAAAAAAATGCATACGCGCTGGGGCAGCTGTAACACGCGTGCGCGCCGAATTTGGTTATCTGTGTATCTGCCTGCTTATCCTATTGAGTGCACCGAATACGTCATCGTCCATGAGCTGTGTCATTTACATCATGCCAATCATAGCCGCGCGTTCTGGCAAACCGTAGCGACTGCGATGCCTGACTATCAGCATTGGCGCGATATGCTGGCAGCTAAAGGTGGTCAGCTCGATTAGAAATAATACTTAGGTGGTTTCAGTAATGTCGATAAGCCTGATATGATAGATAATAACGATACAAAATGTGTTGTTTAATGAGTATATTATATAAACCGTGTTGAATAAGAAAATTAGAGAGACAAGGATGTTTTATGGAAAATGTCAATCAAGCGCAGTTTTGGCAGCAGCGTTATGAAGAGGATAGTATCGGCTGGGATATGGGACAGGTGTCACCACCGCTCAAAGCTTATATTGACCAACTGCCCGAATCTGCCAAAGACCAAGCGATTCTGGTTCCAGGGGCAGGTAATGCTTACGAGGTCGGTTATCTGCATGAGCAAGGATTTACCAATGTGACTTTGGTTGATTTTGCCCCTGCGCCGATTGCAGCGTTTGCTGAGCGTTATCCTGATTTTCCAGCTAAGCATCTAATCTGTGCCGACTTTTTTGAGTTATCGCCTGAGCAATATCAGTTTGATTGGGTGCTTGAGCAGACGTTTTTTTGTGCGATAAATCCATCACGCCGTGACGAGTACGTGCAGCAGATGGCAGCATTACTGAAACCGAATGGTAAACTGATTGGGTTGCTATTTGACAAAGATTTTGGGCGAGATGAGCCACCGTTTGGCGGTACAAAAGATGAATATCAGCAGCGTTTTGCGACTCATTTTGACATTGATATTATGGAGCCGAGTTACAATTCACACCCAGCACGGCAAGGCAGTGAGCTTTTTATCAAGATGCATGTAAAAGACTGATTTCACGCTTGATATTGTCTCGAGCTTGCACTTCGAACTGGTTATGATAATACGCTGTCAAATAAAGTACTGGGTGTGCGAGTAATTTCTGCAAGACCGCAATACGCCCAGTACGATAATCCTCGTTTGCTATATGGCGGTACTCTTGACGCACCGCTTGTGCGTAGACCTGATATTCAGACCAAGGCGTACCCAAAATACTTAAATCCATATCTAAGAAATAAGCGGCGTCATTGACGGTATCGGTATCTAGACACTCATGCAGCTCATGAGATGCAGTCATCATAATTAGCGTATAGATAGTGGTACATTGCTCATCACTCAGATAGCATCTTAATGCTTCTACCATATACTCTGCACTTTTTAGTTCATTATCTGAGCGCCTTGGATCATAAATGACATCGTGATAATAGAGCGCCAAAGCGATGATATGCGGCTCATTCAAATGATGCTTAATCTGTTCGAACTGCACAAATAATTGCTGAATATGCTGCAAGCTATGATAAGCACGCTGGGTTTCATTATAGCGCACGGCGATATATTGCCAAAGCGCATTAACTTTCGCGGGCTTGATAGCATTATTGATAGCTATTAAATGCCACTCAAAAACCTTACCAAGCTCAGTCTCTATTTGTGACAATCCGTCCATATTCAACCTTCGTTTGATGATTGTCTATCATTTAGAAATTGTTACTTACTTCTTATTGGCAGCGTCTTCAAATGCCTGCTTAAACACTTTGCCAAGCAAATTGACATCATCGACACGGGCATAATTTAGACGTGTGACAAAGGCAATATGACGATGAGGGCCTTTTTCTGCCAGTGGCACAGCGACCGCATTTTGGTTCTGTAGATGCAGCTGGTCTAACGCCATTTCTGGCACTAACGTCGTACCCATATTAGCAAGTGCCATTTGAATAAGTGTGTTTAAGCTGGCATCTGAAAAGCTGGATTTCATCTGCGCACGGTCAAAATGGCAGACAGATAGCGTTTGGTCAGTCAAGCAATGCCCTTCGCCAAGTAACATGAGATTTGCCGTTGCCAGCTCATCAGCGTTGATCGTTTTGAGCTTGGCATGTAAATCATTTTTTGGGAATACTGCAAAGAAGTCTTCGCTCCAAAACTCAAAACTATGTAAGCCATCTACCGCATAAGGTAGGGCAATAATAGCGGTATCAATATGTCCGTAACGCACTTGCTCAAGTAGGCGCTCGGTTTGTTGCTCGACGATAGTCATACGAAATTCTGGATAGTGCTCACGCAGCGCAGGCAACACTTTTGGTAGCAGATAAGGTGCAATCGTTGGAATAATACCAACGGTCATAGGGTAGGCAAGCGGCGATTGATGGCTATGCGCGCGGGTGGTCAAGTCGTTGACTTCAGAAAACACCCGCTGCGCCCGCACCAAGATATCTTCACCGATAGGGGTGATCAAGACTTGTTTATTATTTCGCTCAAAAATCTGTGTATCAAGCTGTTTTTCCAACTCAGCGATACCCAAGCTCAGCGCTGATTGCGAGATATTGCAATCTTCTGCTGCACGTTTAAAATGACGGTGTTTGGCGACGGCTAAGGCGAACTCAAGTTGACGTAAAGTAATCATAAAACCTCTCTAATAATGAGTTTTTCATGCAATTTGTTTTACTTATTTATCTTGTGTACACTATCAATGTTCACTGATGTATAGGTATAAAAAGTAGAGAGAATAGTTTAACAAGTTTAATAAAACAAAACATCACATTAAAAACTTTTAACTGGATTAACCATAGAATTCGCGTATAGTTTGTCAGGTAGCCCCGATAGTGTAAGGGTTAATAGATGCAAATCTATAAATAAATTTAAATTAATGAAACTTTAATCAATCAAAAAAGGAGCCAATCATGGCGTCTATTATCAATCAAGAAATTCCAGAATTTTCAGCAGATGCGTTTGTAAATGGTGAATTTAAAACCATTACTTCAGAAGACGTAAAAGGCAGCTGGGCAATTTTCCTATTTTACCCAGCCGATTTTACCTTTGTTTGCCCAACTGAACTTGAAGACATGGCAGGTCATTACGACGAGTTAAAAGGTTTAGGCGTAGAAGTGTACTCAGTATCAACGGATACACATTTCACCCATAAAGCATGGCATGATTCTTCAGAAGCAATCGGCAAAGTAACTTACCCAATGATCGGTGATCCTACTGGCCGTATCACTCGTGGCTTTAACGTCATGATCGAAGAAGCTGGTCTAGCTGAGCGCGGTACATTCTTAGTAGATCCAGACGGCTTAATTCAAGTTGCTGAGATCCATGCAGGTGGCATTGGCCGTAGTGCAAAAGATATGCTACGTAAAGTAAAAGCGGCACAATATGTTCGTGAAAACGACGGCGAAGTTTGCCCAGCCGCTTGGGAAGCCGGTCAAGAAACGCTAAAACCAAGCCTTGATTTAGTTGGTAAAATCTAAGCAAATATTGCTTGGATAGTGTGAAGGCAGTATCTGCTTATTCATCATACTAAATGAAGTATAAAAAACCCCATTAACTTATGCTAATGGGGTTTTTTCTTATCTAAATTTATCATTTTTCATGATAGCTAATGGTCTAACTAGCTACTAGTTAGGCATGAGATCCCAATTTATTTTTATCGATTATTTTATAAATCTCATCTTTTAGATGCAGCTTGCGCCGCTTCATCTGCTCGATTTCTTCTTCACGGCTAGCGTGCGTGACCATATCTTTATCAAGCTGATTGATTTGCTGGTCTAGCTGGGTATGCTCATCAAAGATAGTCGCAAAGTGACTGTCTTTTTGTTTAAGCTCAGCAATAATATCTTTGTTATCTTGCCATGTATCTGTCTTTCTCATCTTGTCATCCTTGTTATGAAGCGCAAGCTTGTATAAGCATCCGCGCATGGTCTTAAGATTGTTTTGATGAATTACTATAATTATGAGACTTAGATTTTATGGAACCGAACCGTTATTTAACTGAATAACGATCAGGCTTAATGCCAGCGAATCTACTTTTAAAAAGTATGTTTAATAAACAGATTTATCGAATACTTATAAAAGTAAATCTGCCATAACACGCATAGAATTCTTCTATCCGCTTCACTCGATTGTAGCGAAAAAAATACTTAGATACTATAGTTAGTATTGATTATCATTTAGAGGTAATTTTAAAATTAAATAAAAATATTGATTTATGATAGGTTTTATAAAACATAAGGTTTGAGTTTATCGGCTTGCTCAAAACTCTCAAACCTTTGATAATAGACGTATCAAAGGTTATATGCCGCATATAAATAGCAGTATTGGCATATGACTCTTACTCATTTAAACGCGCAGCACTGATGCTGACGTTACATATTCGATAATAACAAGGAACAATTATGATAGACCAAAGCTTATTAGATGCCGTAAAGAGCTATAGTGTAAATATGACCCGCCCAATCAGCTTTGTCTTAGGTAGTGGCGAGCATAGCAAGCGTGCTGAATTGATTGATTTTTTGAGCAAAATCGCTGGTACGACAGATAAGATTAATTTTGACGCACAAGCTAACGATGACAGTTTGCCAAGCGCAATTAGTTTTGCCGTGCGTAGTCACATCGATGGTGCTTTGACGGATACAGGTATTGTCTTTAGTGGTATTCCAGGCGGTCATGAATTTACTTCGCTGATATTGGCAATTTTACAGGCTGGTGGTCATACCTTAAAACTTGACGAAGGCATTCAAAAGCTGATTAAACGCTTTAATAAGCCACTACAGTTTCAAACTTACGTGTCGCTTTCTTGCCACAGCTGCCCAGAAGTTGTGCAAGCGCTAAACCAATTCGCGCTGCTAAACGATGACATCAGTAATGAGATGATCGATGGTGCACTATTTCAAGAGCAAGTAGAAGCGAATAATATCCAAGGCGTACCAGCAGTATTCTTAAACGGCAAGCCATTTGCTAATGGTCTGATTGACACGGCTAAATTGATTGAGAAGTTACAAGAGCAATTCCCTGATTTGTTAGCAGAAGCTGAAGATGATGCTGAACAGTTAGAGCAACAAGATGTGACGATTATTGGTGCGGGTCCTGCAGGGGTCGCTGCAGCAATTTATACAGCGCGTAAAGGCTTAAAAGTTACCATGGTGGCTGACCGTATTGGTGGACAAGTAAAAGATACGCAAGATATTGAAAACTTAATCTCAGTACCTTTAACCACAGGTGGCGAGCTATCGGTGAACTTCGAAAAGCATTTGCGCGAATATAATATTACGCTTAAAGAGCACGTCAGCGTCAAAGAGATTAGTGAGACAGCTGATGAAAATTATCGCATTCATCTAAATACTGGTGAGACCTTTGAGACGCGTAGTATTATCTTGGCAACTGGTGCTCAATGGCGTAAGCTTGGGGTCGCTGGCGAAGAAGAAAACATCGGTAAAGGCGTGGCTTTCTGTGCGCACTGTGATGGTCCATTCTTCAAAGGTAAAGATATTGCCGTCGTCGGTGGTGGTAACTCTGGTATCGAAGCGGCATTAGATCTTGCTGGTATCGTGAAGCATGTGACCGTGCTTGAGTTTGCTGATGATTTGAAAGCGGATCAGGTATTGATTAATAAAGCCAAAGAAAAGGCAAATATCGATATCATTACCAGTGCAGCGACCCAAGAAATTAAAGCGACTGAGGGTAAAGTATCGTCTATCGTCTATCAAGATCGCAATAGCAGCGAGAATAAAGAGCTTGATGTTGCAGGGGTGTTTGTACAGATTGGCTTGATACCAAATACTGGGTTCGTTAAAGGCTTCGTCGATTTAAACCGCTTTGGCGAGATTGAAATTGATGAGCGCTGCCGTACGGATCGCAATGGTATCTTTGCTTGCGGTGATGTCACGACCGTACCGTTTAAGCAGATTAATATTGCAATGGGTGAAGGCTCAAAGGCGGCATTATCAGCGTTTGAATATTTGGTTATGCAGTAAGTCAGTCTTTAATATCTTCTAAAATAAAAAGCTCCGATATCCTAATAGGTATCGGAGCTTTGTTACTTATAGACGTTAAGTAAATGCTATTTAGCCAATATCCCTGCTACAGATAGTATCTCACCTGCCTCATCTTCTTCAATGATGCGAGTTTCTTTAAGTGCTGACTTTTGCCATGCTTGGACATGGGGATTGTTTAGGATAGTTTGACAATATTGTTCAGTAAGCGGTGTTAATATGATTCCTGAAGCCTTGGCATAGGTCTGCAGCCGTAAAACAACAGGAGCAAAAAACGCATCAGCGGCAGTAAAATCACCAAACAAATAGCTATCTGACGATTTGTTGGTCAAACATTCTACAAAGATATGCTCAATACGGGCAATATCAGCTAAGCATGCTGCACTCGGACGTATTTTAGCAGTCGCTCGAATGTTCATCGGCATCTCACTACGGATACCTATTAGCCCTGAGTGCATCTCAGCAATGATACTTTGACAATAAGCGCTATTTATTCTGTTGCTAGTATTGCTCTCAGTATTAGATTTACTCAATCCTGTCCAAATATCTAAGTCTGTCAGATAATCATTGGCATGAATGGCAATCGCTAAAGTATCCCATATCGTAACTTTTTCATCACCTTGACCATAGATCAAAACCGGCACTTTTCCTGTTGGCGCATGTTCATTGAGAATGGGTGTCGCTGATGGATGAAACAGCTCAATCAGTTGCTCATGGAAGTCAATATTGAAAGCCTTGAGTAGTAGCCAAGCTCGCAGTGACCATGATGAATAGTTTTTATTACCGATAATGAGTAGCGGTTTTTTCATAATCATACTCTATAGTTTTTTAAAAAGTAGCACTTATATGCTACTTGAATTAAACGATTTTGTTATTTAGGTATTTCATTGTGCAAATGCCTATCCGATATAGATGTGCATAGCTTATAGTCTCATTAAGGCTTACTTATTCAATCAGTTTTTATTCCTAATCAGAAAAATAATCGGCAGTGCAATCACATACATTAGTACGCCATATAAGGCAGCAGGTAGGGCAATAACTGGCAATGTACTCACGCCCATAATAATAGGGGCTAAGGTAATCGCGGTCGTACTGTTTTGAATACTGGTTTCTATAGCGATGGTTTTGGTATTAAACCAGCTTAGCTGTAACGCCTTTGCTGTCAAAATACTGATGATAAATAAGGTGACAATAATCAGCACAAGCTCAAGTCCAATAGAAGCCAATTGCTCCTGTAGTAATTGCCAATTAGTAGCAATAGCAGCAAGGACGATTAAGACAAAAAAGACACTGGCTAAGCCATTTAAGATGCCGCTTCTACGCACCATAAAATCAGTGAATTTATAACGGGCGAGCATACCTATCGTCACTGGCAAGGTGGTCAATAAAAACATGACAACGCCGATTTTTACTGCACTGATAGAGCCTGCTTGGTCTTTCATAAAGTGATTGAAAGCCAAGGTGATTAAGATAGGCAGGGTCACCACCGATAATAGACTGACTACGCCCGTGAGCGCGACCGACAGTGCTACGTTACCCTTGGCATAGTAGGTGAGCATATTACTGGTCACGCCGCCGGGGCAAAAGCTAATCAGCATAATACCAAAGGCGATGGCAGGTGGTGGCGACATCAGTAAGACGACCGCTAAAGCCACGAGTGGTACAAAGACAACTTGGTTAATCAACCCTATAAAGAATGCTTTGGGGTGACTTGCGATAACCTTAAAGTCACTGGGCTTAAGCCCTGTTCCTAAGGTAAACATAATATAAGCAAGGGCTAATGGCAGCAGAGCTAATGCGGTATTACTCATGGAACATTCCTTGTAAAGTTAACGGTTATACTTGCATTATATTTATAACGCCCATTCCTTGTGGCGATATATTGCTTTACAGCATCTAAAATATAGTCTTAAATATTATAAAAGCCCATATGTTTATATGGGCTTCTTGGTTTATTGCTTTAAATTATTGATTATGATATCAGTCGTCTAGCAAGTCCATACGCTTAGCCGCTTCATAGATGCCAGTTGAGCGATTGCCCGTACGGCAGAATATCAACATTGGTTGCTCAGCTTGATTAAAAAAGTCAGCAAACTCTTCAACATGGTTCTGATTCAGCTCACTACCAGCAAAAGACACTTCTTTATAAGCAAGTCCTGCTTTTTCGGCGGCAGCAGCAATCTCAGCACTGGTTGGCTGGTTCGGCTCTTCACCATCTGGACGATTGTTAATAATGGTTTTAAAACCATTTTCTGCAATCATCGGTACTTGGTCAGGGGTGATTTGTCCGGTAATACTCACTTGATGGCTCATAAGAGCTCCTTTTATTTTTTATATTAAAATTAAATGGATAGTACGAGAATACAAAGCCTAAGCGCAATGGATAATTTTCTAAAGATAAAGTATGTAAGCTTTATTGCCTTTTTATATCAACGCTTATAGCAGCCCTTGCATCAATGCGCTTTGGTACAACAGTTTGGCACGTGCGCCCGTACCACAAAACATCAATATGGGTTTTGGCATCGTACGATAAAAAGCAGCAAACTGCTCCACAGTCGCCATACTCAAGCGCTCATAATCAAAGGGTAAATGCTGATAATTCAAATTGGCTTTCGCCGTTGCACTGCTAAAATCACAGCTATTAGGCTGCGAATCAACTTCAGCGTCAGGACGAATATTGAGCACAGAGCGGTAGCCAAGCTCTGCAATTTTGATACATTGGCTTGGGTAAATTTGCTTATAAATAGTTAAGTCATCGGTCATAAGTAATATCAATAAAGGTTATAAAAAAAGTAGAGGATATAATGAGTTCAAAAAAAGCGCTACAGACTAGTAGTTTTTTTAGTAATCCTAATAATTTAGCATAACACAGCTTTTATCATATCTATATGTTATAGATAGCCATTAATTATTCTTAGCCTAATAAACAGTACAAATGACATTAATGAGTGTCTTTTAAACCATTAACTGCATCCATAGTGCTTAAATAAACGTGTCCTGATAAATCAGTAATCACCGGTGTGTGCTCAATGATATCCATGACAGGTCCTTTAATAAAGCTAAAGCTCAAATGCTTATTTTGATTTAATAGCTCTTGATTTAAGCTGATAAGCATCTCTTGTCCGGTCAAATCGATATGATTAACTGCCGACATAATAAGAATAATCTCGCTTGCCTCTGGATATTGACGCGTGGCTTGTACCACGTGACGATGCACTGATTCGCTATTACCAAAAAACAAGCTCTCATCAATACGCAGCATCAACAGATTATGAAAGGTCACTACATCATGACGATTAATATTACGAAAATGACCTGTCCCTGCTAGCTGCCCAACGATAGCGACATGCGGTTTGCTTGACTGCCAAATTAAGCTAGCAAATGACACCATAAGTCCAATCACGAGCCCTGTATTTAACCCAAATATCAATACGCCGACAAACGCGGCGATAAAACTTGCTGCATCTAAGCGGTCGCGGTGCCATGCCGACTTTAACGTCGCTATGTCAATAAGACCTATGATAGCTGCCATGATGGTTGCGCCCAAAATTGCATAGGGCAGCGGGGCAAGCAGATACCCGAATGCTATCAAGGCAGCTATCATAACTAACACTGTGACTAAGCTCGCTAAAGGCGTTTTGGCACCTGAATCGACATTGATAGCCGTACGCGAAAATCCGCCAGCGATAGGAAAGCTTTGAAAAAAGCTACCGGCAACATTAGCCAGTCCAAGCCCTGTCAGCTCGCGATTGGCATCAAATAGCTCACCGCGCAAACGTGCATAAGTACTAGCAACAGAGCTGCTCGATACAAACGCAATAAGCGCCATCAGTCCTGCGGTCGGTAATAAATTGAGCGCTTCATGAAAGTCTGGCAGATATGGTGCTGTAAAGCTTGGCAGTCCTTGCGGTACATTACCAATCGTTGCCACACCGCTTGTCGTCCAATGTAAAACGATACTGAGAGCGATTGCAGCGGTCAGCAGTATAAGAGGAAACAGGCGCTCTGCCCATTTCGCATAAGAGGCGGATAACCAAGACTGCCAAACCCATTTTTTACCATAGCGATTAAGAAGCATGAGTGCAAAGGCACTGATACCAATCACTAGCGTCAACGGATGCAGCTGATTTGCATACATCTGCATGCTCGATAAATAACCGAGTAAGCCATCGCCTGAAATAGGTATGCCAGTTAGATATTTAAGCTGGCTTATAAAGATAAGCACAGCGGCACCACTGATAAATCCAGCAGAGACGCCGCGGCTGATAAACTGCATAATCCAGCCCAATTTCAGCTGTCCTGCCAGCCACAAAATCGCACCCATCATGAGTGCTAGTAGGGCTGCCATCAATATATACTGCTCAGCGCCCTTATCCGCATAAGGATGCAGCGCGCTTGCAGTCATAATGGCGGTCACAGCAGCAGGTCCGACGGCTTGTACATTACTAGAGCCGAGCCACGCATATACCGCCACAGGCACGATAGCCGCGTATAAGCCATAGACTGGAGGCAAGCCTGCCAAGACCGCATAGCCCAAGCTTTGCGGAATAACGAGCACGCCAACGACGATCCCTGCAATGATATCGGTTGGCAAGGCAGACAGCTGATATTGACGTAGCCAAACAGGTATCAGTCGAGTGGCAATAGAGGGCATGGCAGTACGTCCTCACAATAAAAAATGTTCATGAACATCAGAATTTAATCAATGAGATTTAGCCAATCATCTATGCCTCAGCAGGGGCACAAAAACGCTGATATAACAGCTCTAGTATGGCTAATGCATCATCACTAGCGATACTATAGTAAATCTGCTTGCCTTCACGGCGTGTCGTCACTAGCTCATCTTTACGCAAAATACCAAGCTGCTGCGATAAGCTTGGCTGCCCAACACCGACTAAGCTTTCAAGCTCGCTGACGCAGTACTCTCCTTGAGTTAGCTGACAGAGGAGGAGCAAGCGATCAGGATGCGAGAGTGACTTAAGCAGTTGGCTGGCTTGCATTGATGCTTGCTGCATTTTTTCAGCAAGGTCTTTTGGCGCAAAGCCGTCATTGCTGTCACCATTGGTATCAAATGTGCTCAGTACTGAAGTAGAAGTGATCAGAGCGAGCTCCTTAGATAAGAGATAAAAATATAAATGGAAAAATTGTATATAACTGTATAGGGTCAATTATCAATCATATCGCCATTTATAGCAAGCTATCATTATTTACATTATATAAATTGATATATTATAGAATAAATGCTATATTGATGCTCATAGCCAATTAATAGACTTATTTTAAATACGATAGATATCGTCCTATTATACGTAACAATTCATCGAAAATTAAAACATTCATATAAAAATGGAGAGTAGCCATGCAAGTTCATTCATTCTTACATAGCGATACAGAAACCTATACCCATGTGCTCGCCGACATTGAGCAGCAAGTGTGTGCGATTATTGATCCCGTATTGGATTTTGATGCCAAGTCAGGACGTACGCTTACAACGAGCGTTGATAAAGTGGTTGAATTTGTCAAAGAGCATGGTTGGGAGCTGATCTATATTATCGAAACTCACGCCCATGCTGATCATGTATCGGCAGCTATTCATGTCAAAGAGACACTTGGTGGGCAGTTAGTGATCGGTCAGCACATTACTGAAGTACAAAAAATATTTAAGCAGATTTTTAACTTTGATAGTAGTTTTCGCACCGATGCCGGTCAGTTTGATGTTTTGACCGATGATGGCGACACTTTAGCGCTAGGCGGCATTACTATTACTGCTATGTATGTCCCCGGTCATACGCGTGCTGACATGGCTTATCTTGCCACTGACGACGAAAAAACCGTGGTGTTTGTCGGTGATACTTTATTTGCCCCTGATGTGGGTACGGCGCGCTGTGACTTCCCAGGTGGGGATGCGAAAACTCTATACCAATCGATTACAAAATTGCTCGAATTGCCCGAAGATACGATGATGTATCTTTGCCATGACTATCCCAGTGAGGGTCGTAAACATTGTCCAACTACGACGGTCGCTGCGCAAAAATTAGGCAATATTCATGTAAAAGAGGGTATCAACGAAGCAGAGTTTGTAGAGATGCGTGAGCGCCGTGATGCCAATCTTGAGATGCCAAGGCTTATTATTCCCGCAGTACAAGTCAATATCGATGCCGGTCATTTCCCGAAACCTGAAGACAATGGTACACGTTATCTAAAAGTACCTATCAATGTCCTTGGAGAATAAACATCGTATTAGTACAGTGCTGTTTCATCCAACTCATCCATGTCTTTTTATGATAATTCCATATTTATGATAATTTAACGGAGTCTTATTATGAGTGAAAAAAATGCTCATGTAGTATGCCCACATTGCCAAGCAACGAATCGTGTACCAGATTCCAAACTCAGTGCTGCACCAAACTGCGGTAAATGTGCGAAGCCTTTACTGACTGCAATGCCGCATGAGTTAAATGCCCAAACCGTCAGTAAAGTCATTCAAAAAAATGAAGTGCTGACCATCGTGGACTTCTGGGCTAGTTGGTGTCAACCTTGTCTTATGATGGCACCGGAGTTCAAGATAGCTGCCAGCCAGTTACCACAAGTCGTTTTTGCTAAAATACAAACCGATAAATATGAGCAAGCAGCGGCGCCTTATAATATTCGCAGTTTACCAACGATGGTAGCGTTTAAAAATAGTAAAGAGATAGCACGGCAGTCGGGAGCGTTACCAAGCCATCAAATCGTGCAATGGGTACAAAGCTTAAAGTAGTTGTTATTGTAATAAATGCTGTCTCATAAGTCTGACTTTATTGAATTCAACAAAAAGCCAATACGTGTATCGCGTATTGGCTTTTTTATTATGCTGGATGAATTAGAGC
Organism: Psychrobacter sp. ANT_H59; assembly: GCF_008369225.1. Taxonomy (NCBI): domain Bacteria; kingdom Pseudomonadati; phylum Pseudomonadota; class Gammaproteobacteria; order Moraxellales; family Moraxellaceae; genus Psychrobacter; species Psychrobacter sp. ANT_H59. The sequence continues at coordinate 320,550 of NZ_VOBE01000003.1, read as the reverse complement.
AGTTTTAGCCTACTCACCATAAATCTTGATGCCATTAGCAAAGCTACAGCGTTGAATACGTGCTGACTGGATAATCGCATCACGTTCGCCGTATAGACGCGATAACTTGGCATCACGCGCTTTATTGTTGTTGCTTTGACCAACCCCAAAGCTGATATTAGGGGAGATGCCCCAGCGCCCTGCAGATATCCCAACACCCACACCTGTCGATGCTAAGGTTGATTGCTCGTTACGGGCAGCATTCACATAACTATTAACACGGATATATTCTTGATTTAATGCTTGGCAATCATAACTCTGATAGGTGCTTGGCGGGATGTATTGCGGCGTAATATTACCCGTAGAAGCACAGCTTGAGAGACCAAAAATGCCAGCGGTTGCTAGTAATGCTGTTACAGTAAGAGTTTTCATAGCGGCTCCAGTAAGCTAATATTGCGTTTTTATTTATTTAAGATAGCAAAAATATTCTCATTAAGATATTGAAAATACATAGAATATTTCGTCATTTTCATTGCAGGAGTATTTGTGCTTATCTAAGTGCTTATCAGAATAAGTTACCCGGTTTGGTAAAGGCAAGTATCACAATACCCACATATGCTGCCCCAGCAATGAGAATACCGGTTTTTCTTTGGCTCGGTGTTGCAGTATTATTAAAGGCTTTTATACTGGCGCTGATAGCAGCCACAAGCAAGATGATTTTGGCAAATACCCATTGTACAGGTGCATTGGCGCTCATCAATTGCATCAGCATACCAACGCCCGAAAGAATCATAACAGCGTAGAGGACATGCGACGATATCTTGACCACACGTGGTGCTTGCTTATTTGCGCTTAATACCAGATAGCTTTGATATAAAAACAGCACAATCAACAGCACGGCCATGAGCATATGTAAATGTTTCATTAAATATGGTTCCCTTTAAAATTATATTTTTCATCGATAGCATTTGATTATTTACTGCAAAAAATAAATATCATTTAGCCTTTATTTTGTCCAGCACATAACGGGCTATCAGGGTTTTGACCTTGCCACTCTGTCGGTGTATAGGCATGAATCGCTAAGGCGTGGATTTGACCACCTTTTGAGGTTAATAATGCATCTGCCAAATGATAAACCATTTGGTGACGGGCAACCAAGCGCTTGCCTGTAAACGCTTCGCTGACCATAATAAGTTTAAAATGACTTTCTTTACCGTCAAAGTAACCGGCATGATTCACTGATTCGTTAACGAGTTGCATATGCAGCGGTTGTAATTCTTGCAACTGCTGACTAAGTGCGTCGGCAGTAGGGGTGCTACTGGTGGTAGAGGTAATGGTAGTCATAACAATCCTTTATTCTATTAAGCTTCATTGTCGTTAGACAATATATCGTCACCATTATAGCAGACGCCGATATCGAGTCTGCATGGTATTGATGGAATGCATTCTATGAGTAACAGGTATAAAAAAGCAGAGCGCCACATGATGATATGGGCTCTGCTTGTCATGATTTATGAGTGTCTACTTCAAAAATTCTGCCTACAAAACACTATTAACGACGTGCTCTTTGATAGAGCGGCATTACTTTTGGCATCAGTGACTGCAACTCAGCGATACGATTACTACTGGTTGGGTGAGTGCTTAAGAATTGTGGAGGCTCGCCTTGGCTGGCGCGCTGCATTTTTTGCCATAAGGTAATAGCGGCTTGTGGGTTGTAGCCTGCGCGTGCCATTAGCTCAAGACCGATTTGATCCGCCTCAGCTTCTTGAGTGCGACTATGCGGACGGCTCAAACCTAGGTCACCAGCGACGTTTGCAAGCTGAGCTTGACCTTGTGATAGACCAAAAATACTGGCTGCGACACCGATACCGGTCTGAGTTGCATATTGACGCGATAGGCGCTCACGTGAATGCTCACGTAAGGCATGAGACATCTCATGACCCATAATAGCAGCGATTTCATCATCACTTAAGTTCAGACGATCGATAATGCCTGTGTAGAACATGATTTTACCACCCGGCAGCACAAAAGCATTCAAGTCGTTAGATTTAATCGTATGTACTTCCCATGGCCATTTTGCCGCATCAGGGCGATAGACGCCAACTTGATTGACCAAACGATTAGAAATATTTTTTAAGCGATTCAGCTGAGCGGTGTTGGTATCAAGCAAACGTTTCGATCGTGCTTCTTGTATCGTTTTATTATAACTCTGAGCGGATAGTTGCAACACTTGCTCACTTGATACGAGTAGCAACTGCTGACGATCAACGCCAACAGCACCCGTACTGGTCGTGCTAGTACAACCTGTTAATGCCAGTGCTGACAATGAAGCCGCCATAACTGTCGTGGTAAGTAGTTTTTTCATAGTAAACGTCCTCGCTATAAATAAGAAAATTAAAGTAAATAACAGCAGTGTTGATACAGTAGAGGCAAGGGAAGCTTATTATTGACGTTCTACTACCTTCTCTCAATCTACTAAAACAGTAAAATTCTACCTGAACCGTCCTTGTGCATAAGTATAATTATGTTAACTGTTAAAAACCAATAGAGCAAAAGTAACAATACAAGGTAGGATTGTAAGTGGCATTCATGTATAACTTGCTGATAAATCTGCTTGAATAATTAGCAAATACGTTAAAGAGAACATTTGAGCAATTATTTATAAAAATAATTGGATATCGATGGTTAGAAAAATAAACCATAAAATCAATTGTATATGAGAATTATTGTCCTAATAACTACCTAAAAGTTGTGATATCTATAAGAAAGTTAAAAAAACCTGTTGACAAGCTCAGAATATTTGCTAAAATAGCCAGCCTATCGAGACGTAGCTGTTAGCAATAACGCTATAGATTGATATTAAGCGGGAATAGCTCAGTGGTAGAGCATAACCTTGCCAAGGTTGGGGTCGAGAGTTCGAATCTCTTTTCCCGCTCCAAATATGGCTTGTAAAAGCACTAAAGCCTCACTTCTTATAAGAAGTGAGGCTTTTTTATGTCTGAAATTTGAGTTAGCAATCAGTTAGCAGCATCTGTAGCTAATGACAATGCCTATAGTGGCATGATACTCAGTCAAATATAAATCATTACAAAAACTGCATGAACTTAGCACATTAGAACAAACTATCCCACGCATAATTATTTCTAGTCAGCACTTCGATTACAATCGCGTTGAAATAGTCGTATTGGCAACTGCTTACTCTTAAGATTAATACATATATTAGCCGTACGCTTTCAATAGCTATGCATTTAATAGTGCTGTAAACGAGCTGAGTACATCTATATTGAGGAATCATTATGCAAGAATTTCAACATAAAGCATTTAACGAATTATTCGATTTGTCAGGTAAAGTTGCCGTTGTGACGGGCGGTGCAAATGGTATTGGTAAAGCCACGGCGCTACGTTTGGCAGAAGCGGGTGCTAACATTGCGATTGCTGATTTAAAACTTGAAGATGCGCAAGCAGCAGTAAAAGATATTGAGGCGCTTGGGGTAAAAGCACTTGCCGTAGAATGTAATATTCTAAAAGACGATGATTTGGTCGCTATGGTCGATACAGTAGTCGCTGAGTTTGGGACTGTTAACATCTTAATCAACAATGCAGGCGGCGGTGGTGGCGGTCGTGAAAACCCAACCACAGCATCGATCGATGACATTCGCCGTGATTTTGAGTTAAACGTCTTTAGTGGCTGGCGCTTAAGTCAACTGTGCGCGCCGCATATGAAAAAATCAGGATATGGCTCGATTGTATTTACCACCTCGATGTCAAGTGTTAATAAAAGCCCGAATATGAGCGGCTATGCAGGCTCAAAAGCGGCTGTCAATCATATGGTAGCAAACTTAGCGCATGACTTTGGTCCTGAAGTACGCGTCAATGCGGTAGGTCCAGGGGCGACGCGTACCGATGCTTTGAAGACGGTACTAACGCCAGAGATTGAGAAGAAAATGCTAGCAAATACGCCTATTAAGCGTTTGGGTGAGGCTGATGATATCGCTGGTGCTATGTTGTATTTTGCTGCGCCAATATCGATTTGGGTCAGTGGTCAAACCATATTTGTGAATGGTGGCGGTGTACAAACATTAGATTAATAGACAGTAGTTTTTATGATAGGAACGGCACTTAATAAGAGATTGGGTGCCGTTTCTTTATTGTATAGTCGTTTCCATTTAAAAATAATATCGACTTTCATTATCTGATTTAGCTATGATTCACTAGCTCGCTTACGTCCCATTAAGCTATTTGCAACCCATGCCGGACCAATCAACAAGAATTGTAAATCTTCAAAAAAAGAAGGCTTTTTACCTTCAAGCTTATGACCGATAAACTGCCCAATCCATGCCACCACAAAGACAGCCGCCCAAACTTTAAAACCCCAAGGGAATAGAGTCATTACTGAAAGACAAATAAGAATAAAAATACCCATTGCCATAAATAATGGCGTTGATAAGCGCATATAAAATAACAATACCAAGGCACTCATTATTAAGGTAAACCAAACGGATAGCGACATCCCCATCCCAAGTAGACTGACAAAAATAGCCGGAACACAGAGCCAATGGATTTTTTTATTGATAAGATTTTGATGACTGACTGAATACTCACTGAGCCATTGCTCAAGGGTGCGCTTGGACATTCGTTTTTTCTGAGTGACAGACATACCAACCTCCTTGTTAGTAAATGAATGACTGATTAATAGATAAATAAAGTTACTTACGACTACCAGTTGTAGCACTAATCTGAGTAATTCGCCATTTTATCTGTTAGACCGTAGAGTCAAATACTTTAATCTAAGATCCTTTCATCTACTCAAGCTGAAGTGCCACATTAATTTTCATATAGAATCGGCCTTTTGGTCTTTATTCTCTGATATGTGTTGGTGTCTCGACCAATTCTTGCTCGCTGCGGTACCATTCATAGAGCCCGACAAACGAGTTTACTTGATAGACCATGGTCTGAATGGCAAAGATGTAATTGCCTGACATCAAGTTTACGGTCAACCAAACGAAGTTGGATAAAATCCATAACCACCAGTTAAACGAATAGCGCAGAATCATCGCTGCCTGAGCGGTAATAGACAATATAAAGGCAATGACGTTAATCCAAAAGAAAGAGATAAGGCCTAAAAATTTACTATTATCATCTTCAACGACCGCATAACCATAGCTTGCTAGTAAATTATTTACCGTTGGGAATAAGGCAAGTCCAATCACCATAAAGCTAATGGTCAGTAGCCAAATCCATTTGCTCGCAGATTTGGGCACCATATCACCGTCAGCATCAGTATGCTTTGACCAATAAAAAATACCATAGACGTGGGTAAAGAAATTGAACAAAGGCGCAAGCATCAGACCAACAGCGCCAGAGGTCGCTTGTACGACCACTTCACCGGCTGTTGCGCCCATACCAAAGCCATTGCCTAAGATGTTTTTACGAAAGGATAATGAAACCACGCATACCAGTCCGATAAAAGACACGCCTAAGTAAAACCAATCGAGCGTGGTGTGTTCGGTGGTCAGCCAAAACCCTGTAGATAAGGCAAGCACACCGCAAATGAACCAAATGACAATCCATTGTATGGCCCATTTCCCAGTGATATTGTCTAGTAGCTTAATACGCATGGCGTTATATTCCTAAAATAAATAATAGTGTCAGTGATGCTTTTTTAATTTGGGTTATCTTTTACGGCTTTTGACCATAAATATACTGGTCGATAAATAACAATGCTTGCTGATAGCGCGCCTCATAATCTGGTTGATCAATCATGTGCGGCTTAATATCATGACGGGCGAAAATATCCAATAGACGCGCCTCAAAACGACCACGTGCCTCAGGTGTACCCAAAGAGCGCATACCATCATCAATCCAAGGCACATTGTTATCGAGCATAATTGTATGGTCTAAGCGAAACTCATCAATGCAAGCCGCCACAAAAGGATGGGTGCGACCCTCATACTCTTCACAAAACGCTTGGGTCGTGACAAAATCGGTATCAATTATCGTCACTGGCGCCGTGGCTATGCTTACTGCATCACGAATCGCTTGCGCATGGTGCAAGGCAATCGGTCCATAATCGCTATATTGTAATCCAATTTCGGTGCCGCCCAAATCTGTACCGACATAAACCCGTCCCATCTCAAGCGCAAAGCTAGCACCATAATAATTGGCAAGTTTATGCACCAATGTCGTCTTACCTGAGCTTTCGCCGCCGACAATAGCAACCGTCTTAGTATAGTCACTGCGTGCTTGCGGATGTAGCGCTGACCAATATGCGACCGGATTTCGTGCAATGGCATAAGAGTCAAAGTCAGGCTGTAACGGTGTTGTGACCACCTGCATGATTAGCTGCTTACAAATATCAGACTGTGCTAAAGGGTGGTTCTCTGCGACAAATAATACAGTTTCAGTAGGCAAGTTTAACGCATCTCTCAAATGTTGTAGCTTAGCGTTACTGGCAGTGATATCAATCGTCACATCTGCAAAGCTTTCATGTACTGGTAGCTCAATCTCATCAGTGGTATGAATATGGATAAAAGGTAAATCAGCACAAGCCATTTGTAACCAACGCGCTTTATCTTGCAACGTGATTTTAAAATCTGGATGCGGCGATGGATGCGTCATAATGACAAGATGTAAGTTTTTTGCTTGTCCTGCTGCATCCAATATACTGCGCATGTGCCCCAAATGTAGCGGCTCAAAATGTCCAATCATCAATCCTGACTCGTACATAGCTGTCCTTATTCACCCTTACTGAGTGCAATTTATTTTTAGTTGTCTAAAGTTTTTAGTATTTATAAGCATGGTATAAAGGTTCGTGAATACTTACCCGTAGATTATTGTAAATAGTCCCTATTTTATGGTGTATTTATCAATAAAATAATGATTTATCTGCTTATTATGTTTTCGTTTTACTAGATTGTGATTCTAATAAATAAGCGATTATTTTTAGGATAGAATAATAAGGTCTAAGCATTTGGTTTCATTAAAGAATATAGCACATGTAACAAAAGGTGTAATATGCGAGAAACAAAGCCACCTTTGAAACAATTTGAAATAACTATTTAAAATCAGAGGTTTACGGGTGTTAATGAGAGGTTAGAGTAAGCTTAAGTAGCATAAATTCACAAAGCACGTCTACACAGCCAACAGATATAAGAGAAATAATTGCTATACTTATTCATAAGTTTAAAGACAAACGTAAAACGTCTTTACTGTCTTTAAAATAAGATCATAAAGCAGTTCCTAAGAGTAATACTAAAATAAATAATAAAAAGAGGTATTTGATTTGGCTAAGCTAGCAAAATTACATCGTTCACAGAATAATCGCATGATAGCGGGCGTGATGGGTGGCATTGCAGAATATGTTGGTTGGTCACCAACTTGGGTGAGAGTACTGTTTTTTATCGTCTCAACTTTGAGTGCCGCAGTACCTGGTATTTTGATTTATATCATATTATGGATCATCATGCCGAAGGCAAATGGTCAGTCTTATCAGTAAAGTGTTGATTTATAAGAGCAGTGATAAAGTAAAATAGTTCAATAAGAAATTGCAATACCCTAAAAAACAAAAAGCCTGAACAATCAGGATGCCCAAGACATACCTTTCCTCCTGCCCAAATGCTCACGCATTTGGGTATTTTTTTATCCATACCATTGATTGCTTTTAAAATTAGAATTCACTCATAAATCTACTTATTGATGATCCATACACTGAATATTTCGGCATAGGGTGTAAATTTAGTTCAGGTAAATATAGATAAAATAGTCAATTTTTAGTAAGGTGAGCAGTCAAATAGACTCGTTGCTATATAGGCGATACGAGCGCTATCAATATTTTATTTCATAATACTAATTCCACAGTGGCTTTATTACGATGCCCCAAACTATGACAATCCAAACTATGACATCACAAGCGACAACCTCGATGACACAAGAAAAAGACTCTCAACCGATGACATTTCAAGATTTAATCATGACCTTGCAGAATTATTGGGCGGATAAGGGCTGCGTGATCTTACAGCCTTATGATATGGAAGTCGGCGCAGGTACGTTTCATACCGCAACATTTTTGCGCTCATTAGGTCCTGAGCGCTGGAACGCGGCCTATGTGCAGCCATCACGTCGTCCAACCGATGGTCGCTACGGTGATAACCCAAATCGTTTACAACATTATTATCAGTTTCAAGTGGTGCTTAAGCCCAATCCACCTAATATACAAGAGCTGTATTTAGGCTCACTTGAGGCAATTGGTATTGATCCATTGGTGCATGATGTGCGTTTTGTGGAAGACAACTGGGAATCGCCAACGCTAGGTGCATGGGGACTTGGCTGGGAGATTTGGCTAAACGGTATGGAAGTCACACAGTTTACTTATTTCCAGCAGGTGGGTGGTATTGAGTGTTTCCCTGTGACCGGCGAGATTACGTACGGTCTTGAGCGTCTAGCAATGTACGTACAAGGCGTCGATAGCGTATATGATTTGGTTTGGGCAGATGGTGAGTTTGGTCGTGTCACTTATGGTGATGTCTTTCATCAAAATGAAGTTGAGCAGTCTACCTATAACTTTGAACATGCCGATGTGCCAATGATGGGTCAGATGTTCGACTTTTATGAGCAGCAAGCGGATAAATTGGTTGCTGAAGGTTTGCCACTACCAGCCTATGAAATGGTACTAAAAGCCTCACATGCTTTTAACTTGCTCGATGCTCGTGGGGCGATTTCAGTGACCGAACGTCAGCGTTTTATCCTACGTGTGCGTACGCTTGCTCGTAAGGTTGCTATTGGTTATGTTGAAGCACGCGCCAAGTTAGGCTTTCCATTAGCAGACGAGGCACATCGTCAAGCGGCGCTCGATAAGTATTTGCCAAAAGAAGACACTGATATGGCAATTGAAGAATTAAACACAAACCAATCAACTAACAATAATAAATAGGAGCATCCCATGAGTACTATTCTATTTGAACTGGGGTGTGAAGAGCTGCCTCCAAAAAGTCTAAAACCTTTACGTGATGCGCTACAAGCGAGTGTCACTGAGCAGCTGACTGAAGCTAATATCAGCTTCGATAATATCAAAGCCTTTGCGGCACCGCGTCGTTTAGCAATACAGATTCAAGGCATTAGCAATAAACAGCCAGATCGTACTGAGGAAAAACGTGGACCTGCGATTAAAGCTGCCTTTGATGCCGATGGTAATCCTACCCGTGCGGCGATGGGCTTTGCAAAAGGTTTGGGTATTGAGGCCAGTGAGCTGATAACGATTAACACCGATAAAGGTGATTATGTCGGTTATGAGCAAACCATTCAGGGTCAAGCAACCACTGAGCTGCTACCTGCTATTTTTCAAACCGCACTTGATAATTTGCCGATTGCTAAACGTATGCGTTCAGGCGCGAGCCGCAATGAGTTCGTGCGTCCCGTACAGTGGGCAGTCTTGATGCAAGATGATGCTGTTATTAATGCGACCATTCAAGGTCATCAGACAGGGAAGCAAACTCGTGGTCATCGCTTCCACAGCCCTGACTACCATAACATTGGTCATGCCAATGATTATGAGCAACTGCTTGATGGTTTAAAGGTGGTGGTAGATTTTGATAAGCGTCAAATGCTGATTAAAAACCAAGTTAAGGCGCTGGCAGATGAGGTCAACTCTGATGCTATCGTACCGCAGAGTTTGTTAGATGAAGTCACCGCTTTGGTTGATTTCCCGATTGCCCTGCGTGCAAGTTTTGAGGCGCGTTTTTTACAAGTCCCGCAAGAAGCGCTCATCTCTACCATGCAAGCCGATCAGAAGTATTTTTGCTTAACGGACAAAGCAGGTAAATTGCAGCCATATTTTATTTTTATTACCAATATTGAGTCAAAAGATCCTAATCAAATTATTGAAGGTAATGAGAAAGTCGTGCGTCCACGCTTGGCTGATGCAGAGTTTTTCTTCTTACAAGATCAAAAGCAGCCATTATTTGCGCTGACAGAAAGCCTAAAAACTCGCGTCTTCCAAGACAAGCTGGGTACGATTTGGGAAAAATCTGAGCGCATTGCTAAGCTTGCCGCCTTTATTGCCGCCTTAATGCAACAGCAAGGTCAGCAGATTGATATCGATCAAACAGTGCGTGCAGGTATTTTGTCCAAAGCAGACTTGGCAAGTTCACTGGTCGGTGAATATCCTGAATTACAAGGTATCGCTGGTACTTACTATGCACGTTTGAATGATGAGCCAGAAGCCGTAGCAGCCAGTTTAGAAGAGCAGTATTTGCCCAAGTTCAGTGGTGATGTATTACCACAGACGCCAGTTGGTATTTGCTTAGCATTAGCAGATCGTTTGGACACGCTCGTCGGTATTTTTGCCATTGACCAAGCACCGACAGGTTCAAAAGATCCGTTTAGCTTACGTCGCTCAGCCATTGGTATTTTGCGTATTTTGATTGAGAAGCAGCTACCGATTAACTTGGTAGCGCTGGTTGAGCAAGCCATCAAAGGCTATAGCACGAGCGATGGTAGCAAGATTGCCAAAATGGGTGACACCTTTACTCAAGTAATGGCGTTCTTAAACTCGCGCTATCGTGCAATGTATACCGAGCAAGGCGTTAGCGTCGATACCATCCAAGCAGTACAGGCGATTAACCCGCATATGCCGCTTGATTTTGATCAACGTATTCGTGCCGTTCAAGCATTTAGCGACTTACCTCAAGCGTCGATGCTTGCTGATTCAAACAAACGTGTCGCCAATATTTTAGCCAAATCAGAGGTGAGCGTCGCTGATAATGTTGATGAAGCGTTGTTGTCTGAACCTGCTGAGCAAAGTCTATATGCGAGTGTGCAGCAAGCACAAACAGTGGTACAACCATTACTTGAGCAGGCTGACTATACGCAAGTATTGCAAACGCTTGCTAGCTTAGATGAGCCATTGACGCAATTCTTCGATAATGTGATGGTCAACAGTGAAGATATAGCACTTAAAGCCAACCGCTTAGCGTTGCTTAAGCAAGTACGCGCATTGTTTTTAACTGTGGCTGATATCAGTGAGCTACAGTTATAGTTTGGTCCCTGATAGCTTAGTCACTATGACGGCCAAATAATGTATTCTATAAAATAAAAACTGGCTCACTGTAGCCAGTTTTTTATATGATTATTCTGAAGCGTTGCGTTTATAATGTATTCAGCCATATTTGAAGGAGCGCTGCCGTGTTAGCTGTTATTATTATCATCATCATTATCTGGGTCTCGATGTGGGGATTTTATAAGTTCATGTACCCGCGTGCACCCAAAAGCATGATGCCCAAAAAAGGCGATGTTATTACACCGCGTCAGTGTGACTTTTGTGGCAATAGCTTGGCTGAATATCGTGGCGTGCTTGAAAGCAATATTAACGCTAAAACGATTGATGTCAGAGCTGATGCTGATGCCAATATGGCGTCAAATATTATGGATGAACCAACATCTGGTGAGCTTTTCTTTTGCAATTATGAGCACCAAGCAGATTTTCATGCAGGTAAGGTTTATCAGCCATAAGTCTAAAAGCAGCATTATCTAATGATCATAAAAAACGCTTAGTTTCATAAACTAAGCGTTTGATATATTTATAAGTATCAAGAATTGCATTGGCTTATAAAATAGAATGAGCATCTTGAATAACTTTGTTTAGCAAAGCCATAGACTGCTTATCCTGTTGCCCGCGATCTTCTTCACCTCTTTCATGAGTTTGGATTTTTTCATATAAATTTAGGCAGCATAATACCAGTAAGCTTTCTTGACTAAGACTTGGTGCGTCTCTTTTTAAATTTAAAGCAAAATCGTTTATATAAGATACCGCTGAACGCAATTCTTCTTGTTCATGTACTGGGCAGTAGATAGGATAAGTAATGCCAGCAATCGCAATATCGACTTTCTTGATTTGCGGCTCAGGTGCGCTATTTACTTTAGCAGTGGGGCTGCTTTGCGTATTTGCATTAGTTGATACAGTTTTCTGTGTCTGATTATTTTTTACTTGGTTGGTTTCTACTTGAGCATTCTTTACTGGGCTGTTTTTCTGTTTTTCAGTGATTTTGTTATGGTTGTCGGTCATGATAAATCCTACAATGTCTGGTCAATAAAGTGGAAGAGGGATGCTGTCATCGTGAGCGTTTGTGCGCTTCATTAACGAAAATAGTGCTAACTTTTGACTATAAGACACTACTGGCTTTCTGTTTGATCAATACGGGTTAAGCGTTGTAATACCACTTGTGTACGCTCCGCTGCCAATTCATTCTTCTTTTTTAAGTCACTGTTTTGCTGCTTGATATCGCTATACTGCTGCTTTAATTCATTATTATGCTGTTTTAGGTCATGGTTTTGTTGTGCTAGCAGCTCAATCTGCTTATGAAGTTTATCTTGCTCTTCACCAATCATATGGTGCGCTTCAGCTAAGCTTTGGTAGCGTTTATCAAGGTCATTAAATTGTTTTTTGGCAGTATCGCGTTCTGTATAGCTGCTATCTAACTTAGTTTTTAGGGCGCTAAGCTCTTTCGGGTCGGATAATGGTTGTTGCTTGAGACTGCTAAGTTCAGCACTGACAAGCTGATACTGTTTTTTGATGTCGAGTATCATTTTTTCTAATATTCTAAGTTGGTCATACATAGTCAGTTTTTATCCTTAACAAATAAGCGTAAATGAATGTTGTTGTCTGCGTTTAATAATGCCATAGGTGACCGCATAATATCTATACCAACAAAGTAATTACCAGCATTAGGCTTGATCTCTTTATTTTTTATGAATCACTGCCTCATCGATAACATTGTACTGATTTTATTTTATAAGCAATCATTAACCATCAATTATTAGGACATCTATTATGAATGACAATATCTCTGGCTGGAATACGTGGCTAAAGGCTTTTGACGACTGGACTGATGTGTCTATCAGTGAGGTACATGGTCTAATGACGGGGCTGATGACTGCTTGCGACGCGCCTGATGAACAGGTATGGGCCAAGGTATTTGAAGAACTGAGTTTTGCGCCATTACCTGACGAAGCGTTGACCTTGCTGACTGAAGAAGCCGAGGACACCGTATTTCAGCTAAAAGACAAGGATGATGCTTATTCCTATACGCCGCTTGTGCCAGATGATGAACATGACCTATACGAGCGCGTAATGGCATTGAAACAGTGGGCAAATGGTTTTATGACCGGCTTTGGTATCACTGATTGTCGTCTGAGCAGTGAAGAAAATGAGATGCTTACTGATTTGGCAAAAATTGGTGGTATTCGTTTAGAAGACGATGAAGATTTTGAAGGCGGCGAAGAGTCTTATTTGTACATTTATGAATTTGCCCGTATGGTACCAGTGAGCTTTGCCACTCGTCAGCGTAAGCCTGTGAAAGACATTGCGCTAATTGCTGGTCTTGCTATCGATGCCAAAACCACTAAAGAGTTACAATCAGAAGGTAAGGCTTCTAATACTAAGCCAAAACCTATGCCACCTGTCATTGATGTGATGAATCAGAATCATCCATCGTAAGTCAGATCCGTCATAAAGGGTTTGGTAATATATGGGGTACTATAAAACCTAATAAAGGACTGTAATTTGCTATAAGGTAATAAAAGGGAGACTGAGATGATAACTGGGAATGATGATAAAGCCGATAATATGATGCATTTGCGCCGCTCTATTGAGCTTGCTACCGAAGCCTTAGAGGCAGGTGATGAGCCATTTGGGAGTGTGTTGGTCGCTGGTGATGGTCAAGTGTTGCACGAAGACCGTAATCGCGCCAATAGCGTCGATGCTACTTATCACCCTGAGATTGCTGTTGCCCAATGGGCAGCAAAGCATATGACGGCTGAAGCGCGTGCGCAAGCAGTGGTTTATACTTCCGGTGAGCATTGTGCTATGTGCTCCGCCGCTCATGCGTGGTCAGGGCTTGGTCGCATTGTTTATGTTAGCTCATCAAAACAGTTGGATGAATGGATGCAGGAGATGGGTGTAAAATCTTCATCACCAATCAATTCATTAAGTATTCAAGAGGTAGCACCAAATGTGCCAGTTGAAGGTCCGATTGCTGGATTAGATGCAGAAGTAAAAATGCTGCAACAACGTGCATTTCAAAGACGCTAAGCTCTTTTTATCTTTATCGTATTAAGGATTTTTTATGACTGTATCAACTCGTACTGATGGCTTATCTCACGCTGTAATGGATACTGACTATCCATCGAATAGCATTGACTGGCTTACAAGGCTGATTGCTTTTGATACGGTCAGTCGCCATTCAAACTTGGCATTGATTGAATATGTACAAAGCTATTGTGAGCAGTTAGGCTTAAGCGTAGATTTGACCTTTAATGATGCCAAAAATAAAGCCAATTTATTTGTCACCGTAGCAGCAGGTGGCAATGCTAATAAAAGTGCTGATATCATCAATCATGGTTTGATGCTATCAGGACATACTGATGTCGTACCAGTTGATGGTCAAGCATGGACATCAGAGCCATTTACTGCGACGATTCGTGGTGACAAGCTATATGGACGTGGTGCTTGCGATATGAAAGGCTTTATTGCGTGTGCGCTAACTTTATTGCCAAAAGCGGTGGAGTTATCAAATAGTGGTCAACTGCGCCGTCCTCTTCATTTGGCGTTGTCGTTTGATGAAGAAGTCGGCTGCTTGGGTGCGCCATTAATTTTGGCAGACTTAAAAGCTCGCGGTATCACTCCTGATTATTGTATCGTCGGTGAGCCCACCAATATGGCGATGGTTGTGGCGCATAAAGGTATTGCTGTTTATCGCTGCCGCGTCCACGGCAAGTCTTCACACTCGTCATTGACAGCAACAGGTGTAAACGCCATCAGTTATGCCAGTCGTTTGATTGGCTATGTTGATACTTTGGCAGAAGAAATAAGTCATCGTGACGATAATGATGCACTGTTCGATGTCCCTTATTCGACATTGTCTGTGGGCACCATACAAGGTGGTACAGCGACCAATATTGTGCCCAATCTGTGTGAGTTCACCTTTGATTATCGCAACCTGCCACATATGACACAGGACGACATTCTGCTACCGATTCAAGCAAAAGTCGCAGAACTAAGTGCACAGATGCAAGCGCGCGCTGCCGATACCGGCATTGAGCTGATGCAAGAAGAAAGCGTACCGGCAATGACAGATAATGATAGTGCCGAGCTACAAGCATTGATAACAGCACTAACAGGTGACACTCAACGCCATAAAGTTGCTTACGCTACCGAAGGCGGACAGTTTACTAATAGCGGTATCCCAACGATTATCTGTGGTCCTGGCAGTATTGAGCAGGCGCATAAAGCCGATGAATATGTTAAGTTAAATGAGATTGAGCGCTGTGATAGCTTCTTACAGCGTCTATTAGAAAGTTGTACTATGGATAGATAAACCGCAAGGTTTAGGTCGTGGTTGGTATAATAAACACCGTCTTTATGGCGGTGTTTATTTTTTCGTTTAGTCAGTTTAAAATAAAAAAGTAGGGGTTGATTGATGTCTTGGCATCTGTTTGCGGTATTTTTTGCAAGTACGTTTTTTATCTCAGCGACACCGGGTCCGAATATGCTACTGGCATTTCAATATGGGATTAATTACGGAGTCAAGCGGACATTATGGACGCTAGCAGGTCTCAGTCTTGGGCTCTTTATCCTGTTGCTCTCAACGCTACTAGGCTTGGATGTCATTAGCCGTCAGTCACCATGGTTATTGACGGTCATTAAAACAGTCGGTGCCCTTTACCTTGTTTATTTGGGTGTTGCATCGTGGCGTGATAGTGGCAGCAATAGTAGCTTAATGAATGACGCCAATTCTATGAGCGAAGAAATTAGCGCAGAGTTAGCAACAAGCTCAAATCGCCCTGATAGCATTCATAAATCTGAGACACTCAAGCCGCGCTCGCTCTCTAGTGCTGCGGTCAAGATGGCACCTAGTAATGCTATGCTATTTCGCACAGGGATGTGGGTATCACTTTCTAACCCAAAGGCAATTTTATTTTTTGCAGCCTTCTTTCCTAAATTCATTAATTTTGGTGCGCCACTATGGCCGCAATATATTGTGCTTACCTTAGGACTGTTTCTCAGCGAGACGATTTGGCAGATAATATATACATTAGGCGGTAAAAAGCTTGCAGGGTGGTTAGATGTTGGTAAGCGTTTAGCTTGGCTCAATCGTGGTTGCGGCATTATATTTATATTAATTGCTGCCGCTTTATTGGTTGATGTGTTCAATAGTTTTATGATTTAAAAGTCGCTATTAGTTATAGTCAGTCCTAAATAAAATAAGTACAAATATTATAACGCGCTACTGGTATAAGTTTTTCTTGCTTGCTTGCTTGCTTGCTTGCTTGCTTGCTTGCTTGCTTGCTTGCTTGCTGTGCCTGCGCAGACAGAGGCAGCGCAAAACTTATCCCAGTAGCACTGTGTTTGATTTATAGTGGCTTGACTATAGTCATATAAAGGCTAATATTTAGTCATAAAAAAGCCGTTTACTAGTGAATAGTGAACGGCTTTTTTGGCTGTTTTATTTGCACCAATGATTAAGCTAAAACTGCTTCAATCTCGCCTTTTACCATGTGCGGACTCACAAAATCGGTAATACGTACGCTCACAATTTTACCCAACATCTCATCCATTTTATCAACATCGTAAGGGAACATGACCGTACGGGTATTGTCTGCTGTACCAATTAAACAATCAGGATGACGATTGGCGACTTGCTCAACTAAGACGCGAGTCGTGGTGCCGACCATCTCATGGGTTTTAGCAAGCGTTGAGTCGATAATAACTTTTTGGAATTCTGCCAAGCGCTCTTTCTTAGTTTTGAAGCTCACATCGTCCGGTAGTTCTGCTGCTGGCGTACCTGGACGCTTAGAATAGATAAAGCTATAAGAGTGATCAAAGTTTAACTCTTTTGCTAGATTTAAAGTATCTTGGAAGTCTTGCTCTGTTTCACCTGGGAAGCCAATGATAAAGTCGCTAGATAAGTGAATATCAGGACGTATGGCTTTCAGCTTATTAATCTGATTGGTATAAACATCAATAGTATGGTTACGCTTCATTGCCGCCAAGATAGCATTTGAACCGCTTTGTACAGGCAGATGCAAGTGTGATACTAGCTCTGGCAGTTGCGCATAGGCGTCAATGATATCATCAGTGAACTCTAGCGGATGGCTGGTTGTATAGCGAATACGCTCAACACCATCGACGTGTGACACATAGTGCAGGAGCTCTGCAAAACGGCAAATACTGCCATCGTCTTTTTCACCGCGATAGCCGTTGACGTTTTGACCGAGTAGATTGATTTCACGCACACCTTGTGCCGCTAAGCTGTCAATTTCAGCCAATACATCGTCCAGTGGACGTGACAATTCTTCACCACGTGTATAGGGCACGACGCAGAATGAGCAATACTTAGAGCAGCCTTCCATGATTGATACAAAGGCTTTAAACCCTTCTACTCTTGGCTCTGGTAAAAAATCAAACTTTTCGATACTTGGGAAGGATACATCCACCGTACCAATACGGTTCTTAGGCGCAATCTCACGCTGTTGATGCGATTGGTCATACAGCTCTGGCAAACGGTGCAACGTTTGCGGACCGAATACCATATCGACATAAGGCGCGCGCTTTTGAATGTTATCGCCTTCTTGCGAAGCCACACAACCACCAACACCAATAACAAGATCAGGGCGTTTTTCTTTCAATTTGCGCCAGCGACCCAATTCTGAAAAGACTTTTTCTTGGGCTTTTTCGCGAATGGAGCAAGTATTCATCAGCAGTACATCGGCTTCGTCGATATTATGCGTCACTTCCATACCATGTGAGTCACCAAGCACATCAAGCATTTTGCCCGAGTCATAGACATTCATCTGACAGCCTTGGGTGGTGACAAAAACCTTTTTGGTAGCTGATTTTACAGGAGCTTGTGCTGAACTTAGTTCATTGAGTGCAGTGATCGCAGGCGTGACAGCGGTAATGTCAGAAGCAGCAGCGTCATCGATGCGGGGATTAAATACAGTAACACTCATAAGGATAAGTCCATGATTGACCAAAAATATAGCGGGCTAGCCGATTAACAGGTGACGTATTTTATCACAACCCCGCGCTAATGTGAAAAGTTAGCGTCTGCTCATTATTGTAAGTAGATTAGATTATTTATAATAGTATCAATTGCTTATCGATCATTATTTGGTTATAACTAAGATGCATAATGATTGATGCCGATTTGTACGCAATAACACCTTCGTGTTACGCGGTGCTATCCAATTTATTAATGAAAAGTAAAGCTTATGGTTGAAAGTGCAACGAGTATAGTATGATGAATGCCATCCTATTAGCGTCATTGAATAAATCCTGATTTCTATCTGTCTAAAATATCGATTTAGGAATGTATTTTTTAAACCTGTATTTTAGAATCATTTGATTAGAGTCACTTTTTTAAAATATTATTTAAGACCCATTATATAAGACCCACTATAAAAGAGAGTCAGTATGAAAAAGCCGCAGGTTGCTCCTGATATGATTGATAAAAATATATATCAAAATGATACGCATAAGAGTTCTAAAAAAATGACGCTTAAAAAAAGTGCGCTGAGCTTGGCAGCGGCAGTCGGTGCTTTGGGCTTTTCGCAAGTAGCCTGTGCAGAATTGACATGGGGTGAGAGCGGCAGTTCTGAGCAACAAGGCAAATATCAAGTAGAGCGCTATCAGCCTGATGGCTATCAACCAAACAGTCAACAAAGTACTTTTCAACAAAACACTTCTCAACAAAACACTTCTCAACAAAACAGTGCTTATCAACCAGATAATGGCGTGGGTTCATTCACCGCAGCAGCCATTGCGGCAGAGCGCGGCGATGTCAATGCGCTTTATGATTATGAGCAAGTTATGAGCGGTGGCTTATTTGCCATGTATCCTACTTACTGGCGGATGAATGTAGATTTGAATTCGCAAAGTCCTGCAGCAGTGTCGCAGTTTGTGCGCCAATATCCAGATACGGTCATGGCAGAAAAACTGGCTGCTGATTTTGCTGAAACCAAAGCGGGTTCAAATGATTATGCTGCCGTGCGCCAAGTGGCAAATCTGATCACCAATGCTGATGACAGTGAGAAGTGTGCCGTTGCGCTTGGGTTTAATAATGGCGGCGATACCATGCGTGCTATGGCAGCGAAGTCTGATGTCTGGTTGACCACCAAAAAACAGCCAGCTCTATGTGATCAGCTAGCGCTTGAGATGAATAACAATGCCCTGATTAGCAACCCAGAGAGAGTTTCTCGCCTCAAACGTATGCTGCGTAAAGGCAAAACCGGTGATATCATGGCGTTATCTTCGCGCTTAGGTATGCCCATTCCTTATGCATCACTGAGTGACATCCAGCTTAATCCATCATCGTTCTTTAGTCGTTTCGCCCGTGAGCCTGCCAGCCAAACCAATCAATATTTGTATCTTTATGCGATGGGACGTGTCGCCGAAAAGTCTTATCATGAGGCGGCGTTGCAGTTAGAGTTTGATATCAAACAAGACAATCAGCGTTCAGCCAAATTGTTAACCGATGATACTCGCCGCGCAGCTTATCGTACTCTTGGTGTGCAACGCATGAATCACAATACCGATGATGGCTTTAACGTTGAAGCCGTCGACTGGTTCCGTAACAGCTTAGACAATGACTTTAGTTTTGAAGAAGCAGAATATTATGCCATGGCAGCGATTCGTTTTAGTCGCTGGGATGATGTGGTTGAAGCCATCTCAAGAATGGATGCCGAAACCCAAAAAGCCAATCAATGGCAGTATTGGTTGGCACGCGCTTATGAGCAGTCAAATGATGGCAGCAAGCGCAATACTGCTAAGAAAATGTATCAAAATCTCGCTAAAAGTAACGAATATTATGGTTTGATGGCAAAGGAAAAAGTTGGTCAACGTTTTGATGCCAGCCGTTTGGGGGGTAGTAATTTACCTAATATCAGTAGCGCGGATCGTGCGCGCGTCATGCAAAATCCACATTTTGCCCGTGCATTTGCGTTATATAACGCTGATGCCAGCCGAGCTTATGCCAATCGTGAGTGGAACTGGGCAGTCAAAAAAGCACGTGATAACCGTGATGAAAAATTAATCATTGCAGCAGCGCGTCAAGCCTATGATATGGGCTGGCTAGACCGTGCGATATATGCCATTGACAATACTGACAACGTCAATAGCGTTGCGATATCGCATCCGATGCCGCACCAAGATGCTGTAGTACGCTATAGTCAGTCAGCTGGTATCGATCCCGCTTGGGCATATGGCATCATGCGTCAAGAGAGCCGATTTGTAGCCTCTGCGCGCTCAAATGTCGGGGCAAGTGGACTGATGCAAGTCATGCCGGATACCGCAAAATATATTGCTCGTAATTTGGGCGAGACATATAGCGCAAGTCGTGCCAATAGCGGTGATACCAATATCCGTTATGGTACATGGTATATGGGTGATATCTTTGGGAAGCTAAACAGTCAGCCTGTATTAGCAACAGCAGGCTACAATGCTGGTCCAAACAATGCCAAGCGTTGGCAGCCAACCTATGGCTCACTGGCAGCGGATCAGTACGTTGAGTCTATTGCTTTTCCTGAAACACGGAATTATGTCAAACACGTGATGGAAAATGCCACCATCTATAGCAGCTTATTGGGTAATGGTCAGCCAATCACTCAGCGTATGGGTACCGTACCTGCCGCATTTTAATTTGAGTAATAGTAAAAAACCATTAACGATAAAAGGTTAATGGTTTTTTTACAGCTGCAATTTGTTAGCTTAGCAATCGTATTTTGACGACCAAATTTTTTCAATAATGACAATGGTTAATATAGATGATTCATCTATCATGCATGTTTACGTTTTTGCTATAGATTAAAAGAGGTTTTTTGCTACCATTGCTGTCATTATGAGTGATTTTTTCATAAGGTTTTGTTGAAATAATCAATCTTTGCTTTGAGCTTAATTAGCCAATTTGAGTAATATTACCCGAATCTAGAAGCTATTTTGCAAAAGCTGATCCTTATCATTACTCAATACTTTACCTTTATATAATAAAAAACACCTCAATCTGCCTATATCGTTGCACATTAGGCATCGGTGAACTCTTTAAACCAAACTGGGCTTGATGCCAAAAAACAGTGATATCAGAGTACGTAAGTGACAATATGACAAGTAAACAGTATAACTATAGCGGTTGGACAGCTTTTAGTATTGCCACTTTGCTACTGTTGCAAGGGACAATGGCTATGTCTGCCCAAGCGGCTAACGCGAGTAAAAGTGGTCATCGCGTGCTGATGATTGAGATGACACCAGCATTATGTAACTTGCAACCAACGCGTTCGCGTATGCGTCAGTGTCTAGAAGGCTATTCCTTGACTGTGTCAGGTTTAGACATGGGTTATGGAGAACGCTGCGGACGTGGTAGTGAGCCGCGTATTACACCGCTACAGTTAAAAGTCGTCAACCGTATTATGCCTGATACCACAGTGCGTACCCAAGCGTGGCAACGTTATGGCGCTTGTAGTCCATTAAGCTCCAGTAATTACTTCCGCCAAATCACTAACTATGCGGGCGCTCTCAAGCTGCCAAATGAGCTAAACACGGGCAATAGTTATACGGTATTAAAATCTCGTTTTATCGGTCAAATGACCAGCTTAAATAGTGGTATGACTCCTGCTAGTGTCGATCTGATTTGTCAGGCAGGTACGCAACGTCAAATGATATTGACGGATGTACATGTCTGTTATGAAGGCAGTGAATTTGGCAACTGTCATAATGTCGTGGACAATTGTGGCAGCAAATTCGTTATTTCAGGCGGTAAATAATCCGTCTTTATCTGGTTTGATTATCTCTCCTTTTACATCGCACATCTTACGCTTAACCTATTTCTATCCTGCTATATAAATTGTCAATATATCATCGTATAAAATGTAACAATATAGTTAGGGATAGGTTTCTTGCTTTATCTAGACGCTTAATAGACTGAAGTGCTACACTAGCTCTCGGTTTATGACTACTATATTAATCGAGTAAGCATTCAGCGAGTAAATCGCTATCTAAATCGATAATCACCAATTAGAATCGTGAATATCTAATCAATAATTAGGGAGTATTCAATGTCAATGAAACAGCCTGTACGCGTTGCCGTGACTGGTGCCGCTGGTAATATCAGCTATGCTATGTTATTTCGTATTGCTTCTGGCGAGATGCTAGGTAAAGATCAGCCAGTGATTCTGCAATTACTTGAAATCGCTCCAGCACTCGACGCCCTAAAGGGTGTGGTCATGGAATTAGAAGACTGTGCATTCCCATTATTGGCTGGTGTCGTCCAAACTGATGATGCAACCGTGGCTTTTAAAGATGTCGATTATGCGTTACTCGTAGGCTCACGCCCTCGTGGTCCTGGTATGGAACGTAAGGATTTGCTAGAAGCCAATGCTGCGATTTTCTCAGCGCAAGGTAAAGCATTGAATGATGTTGCAAGCCGTGATGTTAAAGTATTAGTAGTAGGTAATCCTGCTAACACCAACGCTGTTATCGCTCAGCGTAACGCACCAGATTTAGATCCACGTAACTTCACTGCCATGACTCGCCTAGATCATAATCGTGCAATGGCACAGTTAGCTGGCAAGACTGACAGCACGGTTAATGACGTAAAGAAAATGATCATCTGGGGCAACCATTCATCAACTCAGTATCCTGATTTGACGGCGAGCACAGTAAATGGCAAATCAGCGTTAGACTTGGTTGATCGCGCATGGTATGAAGGTACTTATATCCCAGAAGTACAACAACGTGGCGCTGCAATCATCAAAGCACGTGGTGCATCATCTGCCGCTTCTGCTGCCAATGCTGCTATCGCACACGTACGTACGTGGGTAATGGGTACTGATGAGAATGATTGGGTATCTATGGGTGTCTATTCAAACGGTGAGTACGGTATTGCTAAAGGTTTGATTTACTCATTCCCAGTAACTTGTGCTAACGGCGATTGGTCTATCGTAGATGGCGTTGATGTGTCATCAGATTTCTCAAAAGAGAAAATGGCAGCCACTGAGCAAGAGCTGAGCGAAGAGCGTGATGCAGTAGCGCACTTATTACCGTAAGCTTTTAGGCTATTATCATATTAGAGCTGTTTATATTCAGCACTAAGTAAAAGGCCCTCATTTATCATGAGGGCTTTTTTTGTTTGAATTTTAGCGTGCTGTCAGCATTATTTATATTTCATCGATAAATAGCCTACTTGTGATGCCTATTTCCGCATAATGCTTAAAGGTTAATACAATTGATAACGTTAGATAAACGTTGATTAACAGCTATTACTATAAAGCTTGCTACAATAATCAAGTTCATTTAAATAATAAGCATAAGTAAATTTTGCCATTTAAGGAGAAAATGTATGTTAGGCGAACCTGAATATAATATGAGTGAGTTATTCGCTCAGTTGGGTCTTGATAGCTCTGATGAGGCGATTGATCATTTTATTGAAAACAATCAATTAGCAAAAGAAGAAAAATTGACAGAAGCCAGTATCTGGAATGACAACCAACGTATGTTCCTACAAGAAGAATGGGAAAAAGATGCAGCGTGGGTAGAAGTGATTGATGAATTGAATGTCCGTTTGCACCCACAGGCGTAAGTTATCAGTTAGGCAATAAAAAATATCCTGATAATAGACCAGCCATTAAAAAACCCACAACCTTTAAAGTTGTGGGTTTTTATTTATCAATGATTTGCTTAAAAGGGTCACTACTTAACCGTCCGTTTGCTTGTCTCGCCATTCAATCAATTCTTGTACATCATGATGAATACCTTGTTTTAGCGCATCCAAACTTTCGTAATGACGTTCTCCATGCAAATAATGCAAAAAACGCACCTGCAAGGTCAAACCATATAAGTCGGCTTGCAGTTGTGGAAAGTGTACTTCCAAACGCCAATCATGGGTTTTGTCGACGGAAGGTCTAGTGCCGATATTAGCAGTACCGAACAAACTGTGTGCCTGCAAACCTGCTATGCCTTTATGACCATCATCTGCACGTTTGACTAAATCGCTTGGTATAACATTGCCATCATTATCTAGGCTAACCACATCGACCGCAAAAATACCATGTAAGGCAGGCTTAATACGTTTTAGGTCAATATTAGCAGTCGGGAAATCCATGGTGCGACCAATTTTATCACCGCCAACGACCGTGCCAGTAATAGCGTAATCTCGACCAAGTAATGCATTAGCCGCATCGATATCACCTGCCAGTAAGAGATCCCGAATACGAGTGGAGCTGATGCGTGCTGCTTTATGATTATCGTCAGTAATCGTATCTAGATTGGTCACATGCAAACCATAATCGCGTAAAAACTGACTGTCACCAGTACGATCATGCCCAAATTTAAAATCATCACCCAATACTAAGGCTTGTACATTTAAACGCTGTGCTAAAATATCTGCAAATGCCTGCGCTGATAATGAGCGAAATTCGTTGTCGAAGCCTGCCACAATCAAGGTTTCAACGCCATATTCTGCTAGCAACGCTTGCTTTTCGGCAAGATTGGTTAAACGGGCTGGGGCAGCAGCAGGAGCAAAGAACTCTCTTGGCTGTGGCTCAAATATCATCACGGCAGAGCCAAGATTACGCGCCTTTGCAAGTTCGCGCACTTGAGTAAGCATCGCTTGATGTCCCAAATGCACGCCATCAAAATTGCCAATAGTGAGCACACAGGGCGCTAAAGCTACTGGGTTGGTATTGGTAGGCGAAGCGTCTGATGACGCCAGCAGTTGCTCAAGAAAATAGGTATTCATAAATGTTCAGCTATGATAGATGAAACCAGATAAAAAATGAAAAACACATTTGGATATAAAATCGATGTGTTTAAAATCAGCCATTATAAAGTAAAATAGCCAGACTAACATCCTATAGTCTGCTGATAATGGCAGAACGGTATTGTCCGTTTTATATCATAGTTATTTTACTGACTGAAGCTTGTTTGACTCCCTAGATATCGCTTTATAGGGTGATCAAACTATTAACGATGAATAACCCATTACGGAGGTGCTATGTCTGCAATAACAGCTAACCCACATTCTAAACCTATTTTTGATCGGACTAATTTGCCTATATTGACGAATAAGTTTGGCGATACATTTATGGTGCAGTATGCGACTGCAAATGATTTATCTGAAGTTTTAGCCATTTATAATCAAAGTATTGCTGGTAAGCAGGCAACGGCCAATCTAGAACCAGTAACTTATGAAGAGCGGGTAGCTTGGTTTGTAGAACATATCGAGAGTGCAACACGACCTATCTATGTCGTTAGAATGGTAGATATAGCTGTGAAAGACGATATGCATAAAAAACACCCGTCAATTGTCGCATGGGGCAGCTTTAGTGATTTGTATGCGCGTCCGGCTTATCATATTAGTAGCGAGATCAGCATTTATATTCACAACAACTATCATAGTCGAGGGCTAGGCAGTTTATTGCTTCGCTGGATGTTACAGCAAGCGCCAAGCCTTGGGATTCATAATGTCGCTGCGCTTATTTTTGCCCATAACCAGCCAAGCTTAGGGTTATTTCATAAGCTTGGCTTTGAGCAATGGGGATTGATGCCACAAGTCTGTGATATGGATGGATTTATCGCTGATGTCGTGATGCTGGGTAAACGAGTGCTAGATAATGACAATGATATCTAAAATAACTATGGTGACATTCCTGCTTTAAACAAGCATTTTTTACCCCAATATTTTCCATTCACCATTGATTTTTTGCAGCTCATAAGCCAAAGGCGCAGGCTCACTTTGACCTTTTAATCTTAGCTCACCTGTGACCGTGGCTTTTGTTTTATCGCTATTGTACTTGGTATCAATAATAGTGACCGCTTCAACCGTCTGCTTAAAGGCAAACTGGGTATTTTTTAACTCTTCAGCGAAATTCTCCATATCGACTTTATAGTATGACGCCGCTTTCTTAACGTCGCCATAATATAATGTATCAAGCGCCAGTTTCACCGTATTTTCTGGTGTACCTGCTTCGGTTCGATTGGTTAGTATACTTGGCTCTTTTACAGCTGCTGCGATAGGGCTGATATCTTGACTGACGATGTCGTTATCTGACTTAGCCGCATCACTGTTAGCTATGCTATCAGTCTTATTAACATCAGCAGTACTATCAACATCATCCGTGCTGTTAACAGTATTTATGGCAGATGAGCTGTCCGTTGTCTCGTCTGCTGGCTGGGTCTCTACCTTGTTATTATCGCTACAACCGCTTATTAATAATCCAGCACTGAGTAGACCGGTCAAAAAAATCATAGGTAAGCGTTGAGCTGCAAGCTGCTGAGTAGTCATATAAAACCTTAATATTGAGTAATTTAACAATAAGCTATTATGGCAACTATCAGCAGTATGCACTGTCAATTCTCATATTGAGCTTGTTTTGGTTTGGTAAACCAATAATTTATCTAGCACTTTTAACCATGTTTGAGCTGGCGAGGACGGAAGCCTGTTGCTAATAATACTCCGCCGTAAACCAGCGCACCGACCACACACATAATCAGCAGCGCAACCAAACGTTGCCACTGTGCCTTATCAGTTGGAAAGTACGGTAGCATGACATAAAGCACAGCGATCATAGCACTGGTAGAGATTGCAAACTGCGCAAACAGTTTTTTCCAGTGACTGCCAAAACGGAAAATATCACGCTTATGCAAGAAGTAATACAGTAAGCCTGCATTCACAAATGATGCGCCAGTCGTTGCAAGTGCCAGGCCGCCATGCAATGGAATCTCAAGGAAGTAAAATATCCCAATGAAGATAACACTAAAAATCATATTAGCAAAAACGGAAATAATACCGATTCTGACGGGCGTGCGGATATCTTGACGAGCGAAGAAAGCAGGGGCAAAGACTTTAATCAACATAAAGCCTAAGATGCCACCCGCCATGCTTTTTAGCGCAAGCGAACTCATTTGCGCATCACGTAAAGTAAATTCGCCACGTAAAAATAGCGCTTGCATGAGCACGTCAGACAGAATAAACAGTGCTGCCGATGCAGGTACACCGACTAAGATAATTAAGCGAGCTGCCCAATCGATTGTCTTTTTAAAACTGACATCGTCTTTTTGGGCTTCACTTTTTGATAGGCTTGGCAAAATGACTGTACCAATTGCCACACCAATTAAACCAAGGGGTAACTCGCTCATACGCTCAGCGGCATATAGCCACGAGACTGAGCCGCCAATCATCAAAGAGGCAAAGATAGTATTTAATAGCAGATTAATTTGAGTAACCGATACCCCAAAGATAGCAGGTAGCATCAGCTTTAATATGCGTCTGACGCCTTCATGCTGGAAGTCGATTTTGGGCATCACCAGTAGTTTTTGCTGGGATAACTGTGGCAATTGCAGTAGGAGCTGTAATAAACCAGCGATAGCGACCGCATAACCGAGCGCCATAATGGGCGTCTCAAACATAGGTGCAAAAACCAGCGCGCCACCAATCATACACAGATTGAGTAATACGGGTGCAAAGGCTGGTGCCGCAAAACGTCCGTAACTTTGTAAAATGCCACTGGCAAAAGCGGTCATTGAGATAAATAATAAGTAAGGGAAGGTGAGGCGCAACAGCTCAGCGGTAATCGCAAACTTATCAGGTTGATCAGCAAAACCGGGCGCAAATAAAGTCACGACCCACGGTGCCATTAAAATAACCACTACGGTAAGCATCGATAAAATTAACATCAGTGCGCCTGACGTGCGACTGACTAATATCTGTACTTCTCGTAGACTATATTTTTCTTTATATTCAGATAAAACAGGTACAAAGGCCTGACTAAATGCGCCTTCAGCAAACAGGCGTCGCAGAAAGTTCGGTATCTTAAAGGCGACCAAGAAAGCGTCCATCAGACCGCCAGCGCCAAAGACGCCTAATAACACAATATCGCGTACCAGACCTAAAATACGCGAAAGCATGGTCATGCTACTGACCACCATGGTTGAACGAAATAACCGACTTTTTGCCATGAGAACCTATTATGCCAATTTGTTTAGTGATGGTTGCTTGCTGATTTACGAGAGTCAAAAAAACTGTCAGATTATAGCACTTTCATAACCTAGGTAAATGCATTGAATATGGAATATGTATTCTTCTATTTCTTGAGATTTTATCCTCATTGAAGTAAGGTTTAGCCCTCAAGAAGGCGGGCTACCATTTCACGCAATTTCGTCCATTCAAAACAATCACCGGGGTCAGTCTTGCGACCGGGTGCAATGTCACTATGACCAGTCAGATGCCGACAGGTTTTGGGATACGCGTCATAGATTGCGACGATTGCGTTTGCCAATGCCTCATACTGCGCCGCGCTAAAGGGCACAAAATCTGACCCTTCAAGCTCAATGCCAATGCTATAATCATTACATTCGGCTCGACCAAGATAGCTCGACCTGCCGGCATGCCATGCACGCTCATTAAAATTCACAAATTGGGTGATAGTACCGTCACGCTCGATAAATAAATGTGCGGAAACTTCAGCGCCTTTTATTGTCTGAAAATAAGGATGGGCGTCCCAGTCTAATTGATTGGTGAACAAGGCTTTGACGTAGTGGTTGCCATCAGAACCGCACGCGCCAAACTCGTTAGGCGGTAGGCTAATATTGTGAATAACAATTGTATCAATGCTGATATGTTCAGGTCTTTTATTAGTGTTTGGCGATGCAAGCCACGTGGCGGCAGATAATTGACCCTCGTTGATAGTCATTGATGATGCTATAGACATAATGCTCTCTTTTATCGTGGTTATTAATCAGCAGAAGAATGCGTTTTATCGTAAATTTTGTATAAATAAATAGCAAATATATCTTCATTTCAGTATAAACAAGAGAGACGTCAATAATATTTTGCTAAAAGTCTATTGTTACTCATAAATGTTCAAATTTTTAATGAGCGTCCATCACGCGATAAGCGTATCACCTTTACAGTGCGAGATTTTACTTATGTCCATATACTCAGTTTCAAATCGTATTGCGCTAGATGGTACGCCAATACAGCTTAGCCGCCGTGCACGTTTGTCATTGGCGATAGCTGGACTGCTGCTAACTGCGCAAGCACAGGCATTTTTACCAACGCCTGCATCACTGGTCACGACTGATGAGCTTGCACTTAATACCGATGCCAATACCAATACCAATACCAATACCAATAATAACAATGCTAAAGCCGAAACAGATGCAAATCAGCTGCTAAATCTATGGCGTGAGCAGGCTAAGACAAAGAATCTTGCCCAAGATACGACGTGGCGCCGCTTATTATATTTCTCTGATGAGAAAAAAGGTTTGTTTGGCAAAAATAAAAATATCAGTGCGGTCGATGATGCTCGCTTCTTTTTGAGCCCAAATGGGCGTGAGGATTCAGGTGCTGAGCTTGATGCGATGCTTGTTGCCTTTGCTGATGAGATGGCTAATAAAACCAAAAATTCTAAAACTAATCATACTGTCCAAGCTAGTGATAGCAGCTCTGCGCTATGCCGTTTTCCAGCAAGAGCAAAATGGTTAAGCGATACCTTAGCTATTGAGAAGTCAGCGATGCAGGTAACTTGTCCAGAGCTGACGGCTTGGATGCAAAAGCTTGCCCCTGAGCAGCTGTCTATTATGTTTGCCCAAGAGTACTTAGACAATCCTCTGTCTGCTTTTGCGCATACCTTGTTGCGTATCGATTCAAAAGCAAGTGTGGCTGATCCAAGCCAAATTCATCATGCTTATGCGCTAAATGATACGGTCGATGGCGATACCAAAGATAACTTTGTATTGTATGCCATCAAATCTATGACGGGCGGCTATAACAATCTGATCGAGATTGACCCTTATCCAGAAAAGCTGGCTAAATATCTGCAAGACGATGAGCGTGATGCGTGGACATATCAATTGGATTTGACCCCAGAGGAAGTACAGCAAATCATATTGCATGTTTGGGAAACCAAAGATTTAAAATTGCCCTATTACTTTACCTCTGACAACTGTGCCTCTGAGATTTTGCGCCTGATAGATGTGGTACGTCCAGAGCAGCATTTATTAAGTCAGCTGCCTTATGCCGTTATTCCATCAGATGTGGTACAGCTGCTGAACAAAGAAGGTTTTCTCGCTAGCACCAATTATACGCCGGCTGATAGTACCTTACGCCAAGCGCAATTGAACAAAGTCAAACAGGAGCGTGAGCAGCTCGGCTACCATAACAACCCAAAACAGACGATTAATGAGATTAAGTCGGCCCAGCTCAATAAAGTTTCGAGCATGTCAGCTGATGGTCAGACGTTACTCCCTCACCAGATTGCGGTCTCAGATACCAATCCTCTCAATCGACATTCGCTGCAAATGGGCAGTATTGGTATCGGTCAGCGCGGCGATAATAATTACATCGATCTTGGCGCGCGCGCAGGCTATCACGATACCCTTGATCATCCTTCTGGTTTTCCGCAGTTCTTTGATTTAGAAGGTGCTTCTGCGACTGTGCGTTTGTATGACACAGATAATGATAAAGCCAATCAGCCAAAAAGTGTGGTGTTACAGAATTTGACTTTGATTAAAGGGCGTTCTTTTAACCCTGTCAATTCGGCTAAGAAGGGCAAAACCTGGGGCGCGAGTATAGAGGCCACGCGTGTAAACGATGGCTCGCAGCAAGCCGGTACCGATCATTTAGTTGGAAGCTTGGGCTATGAGTCTGGTTGGTCATGGGCGTTTGGTACGCCTAGTGCAGGGACGGGCGAGATGCCGCCACAGCTTTGTTATACCTTTTTGGCAGGTACCGCGCAAACGGGGCGTGGTATTAATAAAGGCTTTCGTGTCGGCGCAGGCGTAAACGCTGGCTGTCGTTATCAGATTAACAATCAGTTACGTGCGCAGGCTGAATTGCAATTGCCATATTGGTATCATGGCAGCAGCGACGACTCTAATGTGCGCGGTCATTATTGGCAGCCGATATCAAGCTTAGGGTTGCAATACGATATCGATAAAAAACAAGCATTACGTATCAATGCCAATTATGAATGGCAAGATCGCATTGATGCCAATGACGATGTACAGCTGTCATATCGACGTTATTTTTAGCAGCCACCAGTATTTTTAGCAGCATCTTCAAAGGCAGGCAGGAATTATGATGAATACGCATAATATATTAATTATCGGTCAAGGTGACATTGGATTACCAGTGACCAATAAGCTTGCGCAAGATAGCTTAAATGTCACAGGGCTGGCACGTAATGAGCGACAGCATTACGCACTGGATGATAAAGCTAAATTTATGCAAGCAGATGCGTTGACGCTTAGCGCTGAGCAACTGCAAGACTTTACTCATATTGCTATCATCGTCACCCCTGATGAGTACTCAACCAATGGTTATCACAATAGCTACTTGGCGATTAACCAGCATCTAGCGTTGCTTGCGGATAAACTATCCAATCTTCAGCGCATTGTTTTTATTTCTTCAACTGGCATCTATGGGCAAGATAACGGTGAATGGATCGATAAAGATACCGTGCCGATGCTGCCTAAACGCGAAGCATCACAGGTGATATTGCAAGCAGAGCAAATGCTGAAACAAGGTTTTGATGATAAAACAATTATCATTCGCCCAAGTGGTATTTATGGGAGCGAGCGCTTAATGCGTGTGCGTAAAGCTCAAGAGTCAGAGAAAAAGCCGATAGCAGCTGGCGTGTGGACCAATCGCATTATGGACTCTGATTTGGTCAATATTATCGCCAAAGTACTGACGATAGAGGTACCAAAGCCTGTTTATATTGCAACCGATTATTTGCCAGTGACGTCCTTTACGCTGACCACTTGGCTATGTGAGCAACTGGGTGAAGCGCTGCCAGTACTTGATGATAAGAATAGCGCCATGACCGGAAAGCGCTTGCATAGCAATATTCCGTTAGCGTGGCTGACGTATCCTGATTGGCAAATGGGATATGAAGATATTTTGCGTCATCAGAATTAATAAATCAGCTATAGTGCTTAGATACGTTTTTAAATATGTTGTTCATGAGTGCTGTTTTATAATAGCACTCACTTAGGGAGATTTCATGACCCAGCCTTTTACTTCTGATGAGGGTTTATTCAGTGTTGATCTTGTGGCAGAGGGTCAGTTTGCAAATAATAATGCGGCGCAATCAGCCGTTTTATTCAGTAGTGACCAGCCTGCGATTGTCCATCCTAATTTTGATCCGACGCAAGTGCCATTAGATCCTGCAAGACCGCTGACAGATATTCCAGAACCAGCGCGACGCTTAAATGGACAGTTACGTCGATTATATGGCAATGCTGCCCGTTTTTACCAGCCTGATAAGGACAGCTTGTCAAAATGGTCGCTTATTGCGTCAGAGGCATTAGCAGAACATTTATCATTACTAAACGCTGCTAAATTGATAGCGCTGCCTGATAGTTTTTATCACAATCAGAGCGAGCAGCCATTAATGTCGTCGTTAAATGAGATGGTTTTGCTAGATATGTCAGATATTCAACAAGCAATTCGGGCGTATCCAAGACTGAATCGTTATGGATTTTCAGAGACGGAGAGCGAAGAGAGTGATAAAGATATTAATGCTAAAACCAAAGCGTCTGCTGCACTATCTCTGCGCACCCTGACCAAACGCTATAACCCTGATGAGCTTTTAAATAGTATGTATGCTGATGACTGGCACGTAATACTGCAGCCGCAGCAGTTCGAGTTAGGTGAAGGCAGCTTAGCGACTGATATTATGGCGTGTAGCGTTGCTGTTCATGCTTTAAAGCAGTGCAGCCGCCGCAAAAGTATCAACCATAGCTATAGTGCCGCGCAAATTTGCCAGCATATACGCAGCTACTTACTCAGTCAGAGTATCTGTGAGCCTGCTCAGCGGCATGCCTATCGTCAAATTCGAATTTTTGCAGGACATGTGATCATAGCCGCTCATCATTTGGGCTGGAACATTCAAGTGAGTCGTGATGGTCACTGTTATTTTGACCTCTCTTCACGTTGCAGTCTTCTGACCCGATATCCCAATATGCAAGATTATGATATCAATGGTTGGTCAAGTTAAGCGCCAACGCCTATAATGCGCGTCATGATAATCATTTTTAAACCTTTCTTTTTGTTCATAGGAATTCTCTAATGCCCCATGCCCAATACGCTAACAATGCCCCATTTTCATCTCATGCCTTTATTCAACTGGCTTTAGACAACCAAGTCTTAAAGTTTGGCGAGTTTGTCTTAAAGTCTGGTCGCATTAGCCCGTATTTTTTTAATGCAGGTCTGCTTGCATCAGGTGAGATGTTATCGCTATTAGCACGTGGTTATGCAGATGCCTTAGCTGAACAGATGGCTGCTACAAATGAGGGTCAAGATGCACAAGAATTGGTTATCTTTGGTGCCGCTTATAAGGGTATTCCCTTTGTAGCAGCAACTGCACAGGCTTTATGGTTACATCATGGTATCAATGCCAACTGGGGCTATAACCGTAAAGAAGCCAAAACGCATGGTGAAGGCGGTAATTTGGTCGGCGCTGATGTTAATGGCAAAGCCGTTTGGGTATTGGATGATGTCATTACCGCTGGTACAGCGATGCGTGAAGTGGTTGAGATTTTAAAACAAGCAGGCGCACATGTTGCTGGTATTATTGTGGCGCTTGACCGTAAGGAAAAAGGCTTAGCAGAGCGCTCGGCAATTCAGGAACTGGCGGCAACGTTAAACGTTCCAGTGCGCGCCCTTGTCGATATTGACGACTTAATCAGCTATCTGGCAGAGGGTGGTCATTCGAATCAAAATGCAACCCAACTTGCAAAAATGCAGCATTACCGTACCCAGTATGGCGTATAGTTAAGCGTAACTATTGCTGTCTATACTTGTCTATATTGGCATGCTGATATGTGATTTGTGTATATTTTGTCTATTAATAACATCCTGTAAATGAGTATTCTTATGAGCCTAGAACAGCCAAAAAAATCTTTGAACATACTTGTGGTTATGGATCCCATTGAGCAAGTTAATTATAAAAAAGACACCAGTCTGGCTATGATGTGGTCGGCGCAAGATCGCGGTCATCGTTTGGGTTACTGTCAGATTCATGATTTATGGCTTGATCGTGGGCAGTTGATGGTCGATACGCAGTCAGTTACTGTCAAGCATGATCCTGAGGATTTTTATACGTTAGGGGATAAGACGACAGGTTCGGTCAGCGATTATGATGTGATTTTGATGCGTAAAGATCCACCGTTTGATATGCGCTTTATTTATGCAACTTACATGCTTGATCATGCCAAAGCCGCAGGTGTACTGGTCGTCAATGACCCACAAGCCATTCGTGATTGTAATGAGAAATTGTTTGCCACTTGGTTCAGTGACTATATGAGCCCAACGATTGTGACCAGTAAACAGGCACACATTCGCAAATTTATCGCTGAGCAGCAAGACGTTATTGTTAAGCCATTAGATGGTATGGGCGGTACGGGTATATTTCGTTTGACTGCTGATAGCCCAAATATTGGCGTGACGCTTGAGATGTTGACTGAGCTTGAAACGCTACCGATTATGGCGCAGCGTTATCTGCCAGAGATTAAAGAAGGTGATAAGCGCGTTCTTATTGTTGATGGCACTGTGGTTGACTATACCTTGGCTCGTATTCCAACAAAGGGTGAAACTCGCGGAAACCTTGCCGCCGGTGGTAGCGGGGTGGCAATGCCGCTGACCGATATCGAACGCCAAGTCGCAGAAGTGGTCGCACCTATTGTCAAAGAAAAAGGGCTGATGTTCGTCGGTTTAGACTTAATTGGCGGACGCATTACGGAAATTAATGTCACCAGTCCAACCTGTGTGCGTGAGATTGATGATCAATGTGGTACAGACATTGCGACCGATTTTATCATCGCAATAGAGCGAAAACTTTTAATCTGATAGGCTGCTAAATTTTGTTAGTTAGATAAGCTGTAAGGATAGAGTAATGTAATGCTCATCTACTGGCACAATGAGTAAAAATAGTTGTGCTAACATAGATCGTTAAAACGTCAGGGAACTAGCGTTTTGATAACGATTTCGCGGTATTTACCAAAGCCAAGTCGCGATTATTCACGGCTTGGATTTTTGTTATTGGTCGGGCAGAAATGACTATATATCAGACCACGATTTACACTATACTATGCGGGCTTTTAAACAGCTCTAATGACCCGATGAGTAAGATGGCTATAGGACAATAAGTCCTTCATATCAATACAAAAAAGATAGGCAGGCGTTTCATGAAGACACCGCACATATTAATGATGGCTGCTGGTACTGGCGGGCATGTATTTCCAGCACTTGCGGTTAGTGAAGAACTGGCTAAGCGCGGGGCGGTGATTCATTGGTTAGGCACACCAAACGGTATGGAAAATGGTTTGGTGGCGCCAACCGGTTATCCTTTTCATGCGATTGAGATGCAAGGCTTACGCGGTAAAGGGATTGGGCGTTTGCTTAAGATGCCAGTTACCTTGCTTTCTGCGACTATGGCAGTGATCAAAATCATTCGTGGTAATGATATTGATATAGTGGTTGGCTTTGGCGGATATGTCAGTGCACCCGGCGGTATAGCAGCTCGTTTGACCAAGACACCGCTTATTATCCATGAGCAAAATGCCATTGCGGGCATGAGTAACCGCTACTTGGCAAAGATGGCGACCAAAGTCTTGCAAGCCTTTGAAAATACCTTTGGCAATAGTGAGCTTGATGTAAAGCTTGAAACAGTTGGTAATCCAGTACGTAATGCGATTACCGGTGTCGCTGAACCTATAGCGCGTTATGATATAAATGACCGCTCAGGATTAAAACTGCTAGTGGTTGGCGGCTCACTGGGTGCACAAGTGCTAAATGAGACCGTGCCAAAAGCACTGGCGTTTATAGAACGTCCGTTTGAGGTACGTCATCAATGTGGACGCAATAATGAAGCTGCCACACAAGCAGCATATGATAGTGAGAATTTAAGTACACATCAGTTTATCGTACAGCCATTTATCGATGATATGGCAGCGGCTTATAACTGGGCAGATATTATTGTTTGCCGTGCTGGTGCGTTGACCGTTACTGAAATCCAAAATGTGGGTATTGCCGCGATTTTTGTACCATTGCCAAGTGCAGTTGATGACCATCAAACGGCAAATGCGCGGACGTTGACATTACATAAAGCGGCGATTCTATTACCGCAAAATGAATTGACGCCCAAACGCTTGAGTGAAGAGCTTGCAGCCCTTGATCGACCTGCTTGCTTAGAGATGGCAAAAAAAGGTCACGCGCTTGCCAATCGTCAAGCCTGCCAGCACGTTGCCAATATTATCTGGCAAGCTTTGTAGATGAACAAATAAATACCCGATATTTTTACCTTATTATATTTTATCCGTCTTATAAAAAGAGAAACCCTTATGCCAACCTCTGCTAAAGCCTTAACCAAACGTTTGATTGAAATACCAGAAATGCGCCGTATTCAGCATCTACATTTTATTGGTATTGGTGGTTCAGGGATGTGTGGTATTGCTGAGGTTATGAATAATCAAGGCTATCAAGTCAGTGGTTCTGATATTACTGAGAGCTTAGTGACCAAACGTTTGGCGCAGATTGGTATCGATATTGCTATCGGTCATGATTCCAAAAACATTGCCAATGCTGATGTCATCGTTGTATCGTCTGCCATCGATCGTAGCAATCCCGAAGTAAAAGCAGCACTCGAAGCACGTCTTCCGGTAGTGCGCCGTGCCGATATGCTTGGTGAATTGATGCGTTATCGTCACGGTATTGCTATTGCTGGGGCGCATGGTAAAACCACCACGACCAGTTTGCTGACCACTATGATGGCAGAAGGCAATTTAGATCCTACTTATGTGATTGGCGGTAAGCTTAATGCTTCGGGTAAAAATGCCGCGCTTGGTAGCAGTCGTTTTCTAATTGCCGAGGCTGATGAGTCTGACGCCTCATTCTTGTCATTGCATCCGATGGCGGCGATTGTCACCAATATTGATCAAGATCATATGGAAACTTATGGCAATAGTTTTGATAAATTAAAGGCAGCTTATATTCAGTTTTTACAAAACATGCCGTTTTATGGTTTGGCAGTGGTCTGCGGTGATGATCCTGAGCTGTACGCGATGATTGATGATATTGGGCGTCCAGTATTGACCTTTGGTCTTGAGCCATTTAATGATGTACAAGCCGTTGATTTGGTCACCGAAGGTACAAAAACCCATTTTACAGTACTACGCCGTGATCATGAGCCATTGCGTCTGACACTGAATATTCCGGGCGTGCATAATGTCTACAATGCGCTTGCAGCCATTACTATGGCGACTGACGAAGGCGTGGATGATGCGGCAATTACCCGTGCGCTACAGAAGTTTGAAGGGGTTGGTCGTCGTTTTGAGCAACATACCTCTGTGGAGATAGATGATGGTAATGTGCTGCTGATTGATGATTATGGTCATCATCCAAAAGAAGTTGATGCCACCATCAAAGCGGCGCGTCAAAGCTTCCCTGAGCGTCGCTTAGTGATGATGTTCCAGCCTCATCGTTACAGCCGTACCCGTGACTGCTTCGATGATTTTGTCGAAGTACTCTCAAGTGTTGATGAGTTATTATTGTTGGATGTCTACTCTGCTGGTGAAAGCCCTATTGCCGGTGCGGACACTAAAGCCTTAGCACGTAGTATACGTTTGCGCGGTGCCGTCGAGCCAACGATAGTGGATAAAGATAATATTGCCCCTGTCATGCAGCGATTATTGAAAGCAGGTGATATGCTGATCACCCAAGGCGCGGGTAATGTCGGGCAAATAGCTATCGATCTCGCCGCGAATAATCTTTATATCAAATAAGCCTTAGAAGCATTAGAAGCATTGCTTTAAAAATATTAGGAGCACTAACAATGACCATGAATAATACTAAAGAAAATAATAATATTGATGAAGATGGCGTTAATGTTGAGCAAAACGCTACAGATAACAGTAACAACAACATTAAAGGCAATGTTCAAAATAATACTGCCCCCATTATCAATCCAGAACCAGCTTTAGCAGCTGCTGCACAAGCAGAGCAGGATAAAGTAGCTAACAATAGCCAAAGCGCTAATACGTTACCAGATATTAAAGAAAGTAAAGTAAAAGAGGCGAGTGAGTTTGGTAGAGTTGCTGTCATTTACGGTGGTAATAGTAATGAGCGTAGCGTGTCTTTAGACAGCGGTGCAGCTGTATTGCAAGCACTACAAAACCAAGGGGTTGATGCCACGCATTTTGATCCTAAGCATCAAGACATTACTGAACTACGTCAGTATGATCGTGTATTTAATGTCTTACATGGTCGTGGTGGCGAAGATGGTCTGCTGCAAGGCGTACTACAGTGGTTTGATATTCCTCAAACTGGCTCAGGTATTTTAGCGTCAGCACTTGGTATGGATAAAGTACGTACCAAACAGCTGTGGCAAGGCTGCGGATTATCGACTGCACCGTTTTCACTGCTAACCGCTGATACCGACTGGCAGCAGGTGGTTAATATGTTAGGACTACCACTGATTATCAAGCCTGTTCATGAAGGCTCAAGCATTGGTATGACTAAGGTTAATAACCTTGATGAGCTTCCTGCTGCCTATGCAACCGCCGTACAATGTGGCGATGTAGTGATGGCGGAGCGCTGGATAACTGGTCGCGAGTTTACTATCGTTATCATTGATGATGAAGCTTATCCTGTCATTCGCCTAGAGCCTGCGGATATCACCAATTTTTATGATTTCGAAGCCAAGTATAATCGTAACGATACCAGCTACTATATCCCTTGTGGTTTAAGTGCTGCGGATGAAAAGCATTTGCAAGATCTAAGTTTATCGGCGTTTCGTGCCGTTGATGCAAAAGGTTGGGGACGTATCGATGCGATGCAAGACGAAGCGGGCAACTTTTGGCTACTTGAGATTAATACCGTACCGGGCATGACCAGTCATAGTTTGGTACCAATGGCAGCCAAAGCTCGTGGCATGGATTTCGAGAGCTTGTGCTGGCATATTTTGGCGCAAACGGTGTAACACCTTATTAAATAAGTCACTGCCTATATACAACAAGCTGTCCTTAGTAATTACACAAGAGTGATTATTTCAATAAATGAGGTATTTAAACTATTTATCATTGTTGAATAGTAGCTTCTCATTATTCGTAATGTATCGCTATAGCTGCTATACCACAGCTTCGTGTAAACTTGTGTAAATTCGTTAGTAGTAGTAGGGGTTAGGCTATTGTTTGAAGGTAAAATGCGTTAATATTGTAACTATCTAGTGGTTTTGGTGATAGTTATACAACGCTTTGGTAAGTCCTTCATTAAATAAGAGAAATGTTACATTTAAAGGCCGATAAGCACACTTTATATTGCCATTTAAAGTTACGAATTGATAGCATATCTATTAAGTAGATTTTACACTTGCATAATGGTTATAAGCGCTTTTGCATAAATAAAAAAGATCATCGATTTACGTAAATATGAATCGAATGTATGAAATATACAGATTATTTTGATTAAATATAGGGACGAAGTTTAATATGGCTCAAACTGTCAATGACGTCGCTGACTTGATGAGTGATAAAACCCGTCACCCAAAATCAAACTTTCAAGTACCCACTGCGGTTAGATACTTTTTTACCGTATTGGTGCTTGGGTTATTAGTGCTGATATTGATAATGGGCGGTAAGGCTTTACGTGACGCACCTCCAGCAGCTATTCATGTCGATCATCAAGGATTGACGGTTGCCGAATATCGGGCGCTACAGCATGTTATGAATCAGCAAAGTGTGAGCAGCTTTTTCACCTCTGATTTGCAAGCGCTGAGAGATATTACCACTGGTTTGGCTTGGGTTGATCAAGTCAGTATTAGTCGTGACTGGCAAAAAGGTATTGTGGTTACTGTATTGCCTAAGCAAGCAGTGGCAAATTTTGGTACTGAGCGTCTAGTGGATGCAACAGGCAATGTGTTTGTCCCTGCTGATAGTAGAGATTTAACGCAAGAGAACTTTGCAACTTTGCAAGGCAATATGACTCAAGCACCGGTTATTATGCAACAGATGCAGCAAGTCAATGACTGGTATGCTCCGCTTGGCTTACAAGTTGAAGATATTATTTTGTCGCCAAGAATGACGTGGCTGATTCGTTTTGATAATGGGTTACGTATTATCGTTGATAATGAGAATACAGCGCAAAAGCTACTGAACTTAAGCCAGCTGCTGGGTAATCAATTAAAAAACCGCCGTGATGAGATACAATCAGTAGATCTTCGTTACAAAAATGGATTTACGATTGCATGGAATATAGCAGTGCCAAAAGATAATGACACACCCGTAAACGAAAAACCATCAACTGAAGCACCTCTATAAGTAATATATAAAGTAGCCAACACGCTAAACTTGTCTGCTTTATTTTTTATACAGAGTATACATACGCTATTATCAGCTGATAATAGACTTATTTTAATGATTTAATGGAGACATCATTTGTTCTCCTGTTTAGCGATAATTTGTCTGGTACCATGAAAAATACTGAAAATTTGGTTGTTGTCCATTTAAGTGCCACGGCAGTTTATGTCGTCATTGGTAGTGTTGTGTCTGCAAAAGACATCCGTATTATGGGTGTGGGACAAGTTAAGAATAGCGACTTTTATCAAGGTCAAATCAAGCATCGCGAACGCTTGCAAGGCGCTATCAAACAGGCTATTCAAGAAGCGGAAGATACCGCTAATTGCCGTGTGCATAGTGTCTGGCTGACGCTGGCGACTCCTGAGCTATTGAGCAAAAATAGTGCGGGCGATGTTAGAGTAGAAGATGAATTCGTTCGTGCTAAAGATATGGTACAAGCGCTCTCAAATGCCAAATCGCAAGATTTGTCATCTGACTATTATTTGATGCATTGTTGTCAGCAAGGTATTTATATCGATAACCAAGAGTTTATGGTTGATGATGCCATTGATATGGTGGCGCACAATATAGCTGTGATGTATCACATGATGATGATGCCAGTTGCTGGTCGTCAAAATATCCAAAAACTATTGCAAAGCTGTGATGTGGGTATTGATCATATTGTCTTCGATGCGGTAACCAGTGCCGAATATAGCTTGATGAGCGAAGAGCGCCAACAAGGTGTTTGCTTGGTAGATATAGGTGCCAGTACCACAAGTATTTGCGTTTATAAGGAAAATAAGCTGATTTTTACCCATTGTATCGCAACGGGTAGCCATGAAGTGACGATGGATATTTCGGCAGACGTTGGTATTTCGATGATAGAGGCTGAAAAGCTGAAAAAGTCGCATGGTACAGTGGATGTGAACAGCGTAGATCCAAGCTCATTTTTCCTATTTAAACCGCAAGGGTCAGGTGATGAAATCAACATTGGTATCTACAACCTTGCGCGTATTATCGAAGCCCGTTACGTGCAGATTTTCACTGAAGTAGTGCGCCAGTTACATGAAGCAGATTTATTAGGCTATATTGATAAGGGCATTGTGCTCACAGGCGGCGGTAGTGGGATTAAAGGCATGATACCGTTTGCGAAAAAATTATTAAAAATGCCAGTGGTATTAACCAATACGCATCCTGCGATTAGTGCTTATAATCATTTTGATAATGATGAATCATTTAAGCAGCTGAATCTTCAGGTTAATGATCGGGCTTATCAAACGGCATTTGGTACACTACTATATAGCCAAAGCGAGCAGTTTCGGCGCAGTGAAAAAAGCGAGCCTGAAGCGATTCA
The DNA here is from genome assembly GCF_008369225.1 of Psychrobacter sp. ANT_H59. Taxonomy (NCBI): domain Bacteria; kingdom Pseudomonadati; phylum Pseudomonadota; class Gammaproteobacteria; order Moraxellales; family Moraxellaceae; genus Psychrobacter; species Psychrobacter sp. ANT_H59. The sequence goes on along the minus strand of NZ_VOBE01000003.1, from coordinate 278,842 downwards.
AAAAAATCGTGTGACGGGTGTTTTTCAAAGTGCTGGTCAACGTTTTGCCAGTGTACTAAAAAAGATATTATAATTGTCCTATAATCCTGCTGAAAATCTATTTACCCAATTAGATAAGCGGTTTGTCAGCAAGACCAAACAAGCATATTAAAAGCAATACCCTGTATAATAACGGCATATCTTGGTTAAGCATTACTATTTAAGCCATGGCCCTGTTTTAATCAAATACATTTATATATAGTAAGTCGATAGCGCGCCATATGCGTGTGTTACCACGTATCGACCATCACGCTATCTGCAACTGGAGAAACTTTTTTATGTCAAAATACACCATGCCAGATGATAATCAGCTTCAAAATAATGGCCAAGCAAGCTTCACTGTATTCGGTGTAGGCGGCGGCGGCGGTAATGCAGTTGAACATATGGTACAGCAAGGGATTAGAGGTGTAACATTCGTCTGTGCCAATACGGACAAACAGGCGCTTGATCGTTTGACCGCACCGCATAAGTTACAACTTGGCGCAAAAACCAACCGTGGTCTTGGTGCAGGAGCGAATCCAGAAGTGGGTCGTGAAGCAGCAGAAAGTGACGAAGAAGCAATTCGTGCACTGCTTGAGCATTCAGATATGGTCTTTATCACCGCTGGAATGGGTGGTGGTACGGGTACTGGTGCTGCACCAGTCGTAGCGCGTATTGCCAAAGAAATGGAAGTATTGACCGTTGCTGTAGTCACCACGCCGTTCAAATTTGAAGGCGGAAAACGTATCAAGGCTGCCAAAGCGGGTATCGAGCAGCTGACTAACTTTGTAGATTCTATCATTACGATTCCAAATGATAAGTTGATGAGTGTCTACGGCAACATCTCTATGCAAGATGCGTTTAAAAAAGCAGATGATGTGCTATTGCATGCAGTCCAAGGTATTGCAGAGACCATCGCTAGCGAAGGTATGATCAACATTGACTTTAACGATATCCGTACCGCAATGACCGCTAAGGGCCATGCTATGATGGGTATCGGTCGTGCCAGCGGTGATGATCGTGCGCGTCAAGCGACTGAAAAAGCCATCAGATCGCCATTACTTGATGATTTGCGCCTAGAGAATGCCAAAGGCTTACTCGTCAACGTGATTTCATCTGAATCCTTATCTCTAGATGAGATGAGCAAGATCAGTGTGATTGTCGAAGAAATTACTGATATCGATGAAGCGCATATCTTCTATGGCTCAGTGATTGATGAAAAAATGGGCGACGACTTGCATGTGACGGTTATTGCAACTGGTTTAACCTTAGATGAAAACGCTGGTGAAGAGCCTGAAGTGGTTGAGCAACCTGTGCCTTCTGTAAACAGTACGCAACCTGTTGACCCAAACTTGCATACCAGTGCCTTGAACAGTCAAAAACAGTCTCAAGCTCAGTATCAAGAAAACCCAATTCGCTCTAATACTGTGCCTGAACAGACTAAAACTAAGACCAATAGCATTCAAGATTACCTAAAGCGTCAGCAGAACAAATAGATATCATTCGTATAAATATTGCTCTCTAAAAAAGCCAGTGTTCAAACGCTGGCTTTTTTGTGCCTATTTATAATCTCTGCTATTTGCCAACTACTTATATATTGGTTATTCCTATTTATCAGAAAATGTTACCTACTCATACCAATTTAGGCGGTATTTTCAACAGATTAAGCCTTTCAAAGCCCGATATTTCATAGCCGTCTGTTGGTGATTGCGACTAAACAGTCACCGATAATAATGCTTCGATAAGTGTTATCAATCAAAGAGATAGGTAAATTAACGCTTTTTATCGCTAGCGAACAGGGTTCGGGTAATGATACACTATGGCAATTGTAACAAAATATGTGAGAAGACAGCCATGAATCAACGAACCATAAAAACAGCAATTGCTGTTACAGGTACTGGTCTTCATAGTGGTCAACCTGTTGATTTAGAATTTCATCCGCAACCAATCGATACTGGAATCGTCTTTGAGCGTTCTGATATTACTGGCAGCACGCCAATTCCTGCCAGTGCCTTTTTGGTACAAGATACCATGATGTCATCTAATCTGGTGTTTGGTGGTACACGTGTCGGCACGGTTGAGCACTTGCTGAGCGCGATAGCGGGACTTGGCGTTGATAATCTATTAATTCGTGTATCGGCATCAGAGATACCTATTATGGATGGCAGTGCTGCACCTTTTGTAGGACTGTTATTGCAAGCTGGTTTTTGCGAACAGGATGCTTCAAAGAAATTTATCAGGATTGTACGTACGGTACGTGTCAAAGTTGACGATAAATGGGCAGAGCTACGTCCTTATAATGGATTTGAGCTTAATTTCGAGATTGATTTTGATCATCCTGCGATTGATAAGAACTTTCAGCATGCCCAATTGCAGTTTTCAACCCAAAACTTCATTGAGCAGCTGAGTTCAGCACGCACTTTTGGTTTTTTACGTGATATCGAAGCCATGCGTCAGAACAATTTGGCATTAGGCGGTAGCATGGACAATGCGATTGTTATCGATGAAAGTAATATTTTGAACGAAGAAGGTCTGCGTTTTAATGATGAATTTGTTCGTCATAAAATTTTAGATGCACTTGGTGATTTATATCTGATTGGATATCCTATTTTGGGTCGTTTTAATGCTTATAAATCCGGTCATGCTTTAAATAACTTGTTGGTACGTGAGATTTTATCTGACCATAATAACTTTGAAATTGTAACTTTTGATGACAATGTAACATGTCCTATCGAATATTTACCTTTGAACGGTATAACTGTCGAAGGATGAATACAGGAATATACACGAAGTATCGAAACATTTACGCAATATTACATAAAATGGTTATAAGTAGAGTGAAATAATATTCATTTAAGTGGATATATATTTCTTTATTTTATGATAACTTGCCTGTATAGTAGATGAGATAAAAGCTGTAGCGAATAGCAAAATCATTTGTCAGTGAGGTTCACAATGTGAATGCCACTGACAGATGATTTTTTTTGTTTTTGAAATTACAAAAACCCAGCCTGAATCGTATCATTTACCAGATTTGTTTACATAACTTTACATTATCTGCAGGGGTTTTTTACGGATTTATAAGGCGTAATAGTGCTTTTTTGAGGTTTTTATCAGTGGTGACATGCTCTGCTGCCTGTGATATAGTCCGCTTTGTGTTTTGGCTAAGAGCCTGATTTTCATGGGCTTTAACGGATATTGAGCGTGATGCTGACAAGCCTGATGATGATTTAGAATAATTATTATTGGTAGATTTATTGGCTATGACGACGCGAATTTGCTTGAGTTGTTTAAATGTAATTGACTGCTCTGTTAACACTTGCAAATACGCGCTCTGCAAATAGCGAATATGATTGGCAGCAGTTACTGATTCGACACTGAGTGTTAATTGCTCAGACGTTAAGCCTACGACCCAGCAGTTATTGAGGATTTCCTCAGGTAGACAATCTACCAAAAGCGCTTTTATTTCAGTGGTCGCTTGTACATATAAACGCATACTATCAGATAGGCTTTGAGGTAGCGCACTACCAGCAAAAGCTTGATGATCGATGAGAGTGGCAAGGCGGTTAGGGTTTTTTTTGGACATCGTAATGACTCATCTAATAGGTGAAAAATCGATACTCATAATAAACAGGCTCTAAACGCTCATTTTTAAAGCAAGGTATGACGTAGCAAACGATTTATGTAGTAGATGATTAAGCTGCTAATGATATCAGCATCAGCTACTTAAGAAGTAAAAGAGCGATTGTACTAAATATTTTATCATGTTTATTTCATGATTATATTCTCTAAACTAATTCATGCTTTGTCACGGATGACGAGCAATTCTGTTTTCACAATAGGTAGTAAATTTATGAAACAAGCTTTATTAATTTTATCAGTATTGGGAATGGGCGTAGCACAGACAAGTGGTGCTGCCGAAACAACCTTTCAATCAAATAATACCTTGAGTCATACCATCACCAATATCACTACTTCTGCGAACTACGGTTCTAGTCGTAACATCTACAGCACCAACAGCGGTGCATATGTTTCTAGCAATGATGAAATCAGCCAAGCAATCGATAATTTAAGCGCGCATGCAAAACAAAAAGAATATCAGCTTGCTTCGCTAACCAATCGTTTGTCTTATGAGCAGCGTCAGCAGAAAGTAAGTTCAGTGCCAGATCGTTATTCGGCGCCTGCTATTGCAGCAGCGAATGCTTCACGAGTCGCTTTATCTAGTAGCACAGGCTATTGCGCTCGTTATGTCCGTAAAGCGTTACAATCAGCGGGCTACGAATTCACGCCTAATCCTTCAGCGTATCAATATGCGTCTCGTGGCACACTGTCACAAGCGGGTTTTACCAAAATCAGTAATAACATGGAACCACAGGTTGGTGATGTGGTTGTTTATGACCGTACCTCAAGTCGTCCTCATGGCCATATTCAAATATTTGATGGTAATGACTGGGTGTCTGACTTCCGTCAAAACAGCATCAGCCCATACAGCGGTCATTACAACTATACGACGTGGCGCGATGCTAGATACGTTGATGATGCTTCAGATCGTGGTATCTACCTTGCTATGGCTGACAAATAAGTATCAGTTAAGCGCTCTCTCCGGACTCAGTAATGCTCTTTATGACATTACTGAGTTTTTTTATGTCTTAAATAAGGCTAGCTATTAAGTTGATATTTTTACTTGGCAAGGGCGGATAGCCTATCAAATGGTGTCCAATACTGACGATTATGAAAGTCGGGTGGCGAGGCATGTTTGGGCGCAAAGTATAGAATCGTAGCGCCAAAGGATAAAATAACACAAGGATGTATGTATTTGATAAGGGCATCATTACTGTAATCTGACTTGCGATTCAATGACGTCGATGAATCTAATGGCATTCTAAAGCTGCGTTGGTAGTGATAAGGTTTATGCGTTGATATGAGGTAGTCTATTAGCAGTTTCGGGTTGTTACCGTCTATCCAATTGATAGCAGCACGTGTCTGTCCGTCAGCGTACATAAGAGGTCTTGGCGGTAGTGTTGTAGGAGAGCGATAGCTGTCAAACTCATAAAGCGCATACTGACCTTCAGGACTGGCATTGATCTCAATATAGGACATTGTCATATTGGTTTTGGGGGACTTATCATTATCTTTTGAACTGCTGCTACTGATTAAGGAACCTGCTAAAAAGCACTCAAGGCAGGTTTGTTCCCACAGATAATCCTTAAAGCCTACTTTATCTGCTTGCCACTTTGGCCAAGTCAATTGAGCAGCTAAGCACTTAAGAGGTAACGTCACACGATATTCTAGCTGCAAATAAGCTTCTGGCTGCGCTACAAGCGTTGCGCTTACCTGTACGCTAATTTGCTGTAAAGCTTCTGGCGTCACGCCAAGTTGCTGCGCGTCATCTGCTAAGGTTTCAGTTGCTAGGTATAAATCAAAACTCTGGCTCATTATCTTATTATCTCAAAAAGTATTAGCATCATAAAATATGATATAGCTGCTAACGAATATCGCATGTTAAATAGTGAACTATAAATGACATAAAAGCCGCGAGCAAAGTTGCATCGCGGCTTTTATTATTCACCGTCATCATCTGTCTAAAAATAAATCAGCAGGCTATTTTAAACCACTTTATATACAACAGACGATATAGACTTAGCAAGTAATGAGGCATTACACATTACGAGCAAGATTTGAAAGCTTAGGATTGGCATTTGGATTTTTGCGTAGCAATAGCGCCATACGACCAATTGAGTGAATCAAAGTTGCCTTTGCAGTAGCAGCAAGCTCAGCACCGATGACATCACGCTCTTCCTTGGTACCAGCAGGCAATTTTACTTTAATCAGTTCATGATCTGATAAGGCGCGATCAATCTCTTCAGTAATGCTTGGCGTAACACCTTTATTGCCAATCATGACAATCGGTTTCAAATCATGACCAATGCCTTTTAAGCGTTTGATGGTTGCGTTATCAAGTTGCATAGAATTCCTAGGGGTTGGTAAAAACAAAATATAATAAAATTGAGAGCAATTGATGACCATTATAATTAATCTATGATCATCTTGCATGAGATCAGCAGGATTTTGCACGATTTTACGTGATGAAAATGTTAAACTGCCATTATGGGTACATTATAAACGCTACGCTCTTATAAAGCAGTGTTTTCACTAAGAAAAATTAAAGGTTTAGCCTTTTGAAGCTAATAAATAGCTTGATAGTATTGAAAATCATAGTTAATAGTGTTTTTGATAGCATGGTTGTAGAAAGTGACATGAAGCAAAAAGTCTATTAAGACATTAGTTAATAAATACATATGCGCATATAGAAAAGCACGTTATAGGAGCAGGAATTTTGGCCACACGTATTGAAAACAAAAAATTGTCAAAGAGCAGTAGTGCTTGGATGAAAGAGCACATTGATGATCATTATGTGCAAAAGGCCCAAAAAGATGGCTACCGTGCCCGTGCTGCTTATAAATTATTAGAAATAAATGAAAAAACCAATCTGATCAAAAAAGGTATGACCGTTGTTGATTTGGGTAGTGCCCCTGGCAGCTGGTCTCAAGTGGCTGGTCACTTGGTTGGTGAAAAAGGCATCTTGATTGCCTCTGATATTTTGCCGATGGATACCTTGCCGGATGTTACCTTTATCCAAGGTGACTTTCGCGAGCCAGAAGTGTTTGACCGTATCATGGCTGAGGTTGGTGACAGACAAGTTGATGTGGTGCTGTCTGATATGGCGCCCAATACAGCAGGTAATAGTGCCATTGATCAGCCGCGTATGATGTACTTATGTGAGCTGGCGGTCGATTTCGCGCTGGCAACCTTACCAGAAGGTGGCGCGCTTATTATGAAAGTGTTTCAAGGCGAGGGTACACAAGAATTACGCAAGCAGATGCAGGCGGATTTTAGTAAAATCCGTAGTATTAAGCCTGGTGCTTCTAGACCGCGCTCAAAAGAGATATTTTGGATCGCAATTAAGTAATATGAAATGAAACTCTCACCTCAAAATTAGCCAGTTAAAATCATTGAATGAAAACGGCTACAATCGTTAACTGAATAAATGGGAATGCTGCTTGAATTATTCAGGTTAATACCACATATCATGATATATTAACTTTGTTTGAAATCAACTTTTAAGCATTTTTCTAAGTGCTTATATGATATTTTTAGCAAAGTCGTCTGACAGTAAGCGCCTTATAAACTCAGTTATTTATCGTTATTGCGCGGCTTATTTCTCTAATAAAAAAATAAGGTTGTTTTATACCTTAGATTTACAATGAGAAATGATAATTCGCCAATAGACCTTGAATAGCGAGACATACGTTTATATATAGACGTCACGTGTTTAGTAAACACACCAATAAGTATGGGATGGGAATAACTAGTGAGCGACATGGTAAAAAATACCTTATTGTGGCTGGTGGTAATCGGCGTTTTAGTGCTGGTGTTTAGTGGCTTTGATAAATCATCTGAGCCCGATAACCTTAACTACTCTGAATTTGTGACCGCTGTGTCAGAAAATCAAGTAGCCAGTGTTGAGATCGATGGCGAGCAAATCACCGGCGAGAAGAAAAATGGTTCTGAATTTGAAACCATTCGTCCAGCTGTGATGGATGACGAGCTGATGCCATTGCTGCGTGAAAATAAAGTTGAAGTCCAAGGCACTGCACCGAAGCGCCAAAGCGTATTGATGCAATTGCTGATAGCCAGTTTCCCAATTTTGCTGATTATTGGTCTGTTTTTATTCTTTATGCGTAATATGCAAGGCGGCGCTGGCGGTAAAGGCGGTGGACCGATGAGCTTTGGTAAATCAAAAGCCAAAATGCTAACCGAAGACCAAATCAAAGTAAATTTTGAAGACGTTGCTGGTTGTGAAGAAGCAAAAGAAGAAGTCGTCGAAGTGGTGGAGTTCTTACGTGATCCTGATAAATTTACCAAGCTTGGGGCGACGATTCCACGCGGTATCTTGATGGTAGGTCCTCCAGGTACGGGTAAAACGCTATTAGCAAGAGCTATTGCTGGTGAAGCTAAAGTACCTTTCTTCTCGATTTCAGGTTCTGATTTCGTTGAGATGTTCGTCGGTGTTGGTGCTTCACGTGTGCGTGATATGTTTGAACAAGCGAAGAAAAGCGCGCCATGTATTATCTTTATTGATGAGATTGATGCTGTCGGTCGTCATCGTGGTTCCGGTATGGGCGGCGGTAATGATGAGCGTGAGCAGACATTGAACCAATTGTTGGTTGAGATGGATGGTTTTGAAGGTAATGAAGGCGTTATCGTCATTGCTGCCACTAACCGTGCAGATGTTCTTGATAAAGCACTATTGCGTCCGGGTCGTTTTGACCGTCAGGTGCAAGTAGGGCTGCCAGATATCAAAGGTCGTGAGCAAATTCTTAAAGTGCATTTGAAGAAACTGCCTAATACTATTGGTGTTGACGCTCATGCCTTAGCTCGTGGTACGCCAGGATTCAGTGGCGCCCAGCTTGCTAATCTTGTTAATGAAGCAGCCTTGTTTGCCGCTCGTCGTAACAAGCGCAGCGTTGATATGAATGATTTTGAAGATGCAAAAGACAAGCTATATATGGGTCCTGAGCGTAAATCAATGGTCATACGTGAAGAAGAGCGCCGTGCTACTGCTTATCATGAAGCAGGTCATGCGCTAGTTGCCGAGCTACTACCGGGTACCGATCCTGTGCATAAAGTCACTATTATGCCACGTGGATTTGCGCTTGGTGTTACGTGGCAGTTGCCTGAGCACGACCAAACCAGTATGTACAAATCAAAAATGCTGAGTGATATTGCGATTTTATTTGGTGGTCGTATCGCTGAAGAAGTCTTTATAGATCAAATGTCGACGGGTGCCTCAAATGACTTTGAACGTGCGACCAAAATGGCACGAGCAATGGTAACCAAATACGGCATGTCTGACGCGCTTGGTATCATGGTCTATGAAGATGATGACAGCTCACAAGGTTACTTTGGTGGCGGTGGTCGTACGATTTCAGAAGCAACACAGCAAAAGGTTGATGAAGAAGTACGCCGTATGCTAGAGGAGCAATATGATATCGCTCGTGAATTGATTGAAGGCAATCAAGAAAAGATGCATGCTATGGTTGATGCCTTGATGAAATGGGAAACCATTGACCGCGATCAGCTGCAAGATATCTTAGCGGGCGAACAACCTCGTCCACCAAGAGTCTATCAGCATCATGAAGTGAACTTATCAAAGAATGATGTGAAAACAACCGGAATGACCCCTCCGCCATTACCAGCGATGTAAAAGTTACTCTTAAGTTTTGAATAAAAAAAGCCCTTTTTACAAAGGGCTTTTTCTTTATTACCAATTTAGAATGACATTAGATTTACTGGTATCATAAGCATTATAAGTTAGAGCTAAAATCAATTTTACGAATTCAAATTATCATGGATAAGTTATGTCACTATTCCAACCCTTAACTGCTTATACTGTGACCAGTCGTGATAAGGTTTTAGATTTATCACAGCCTCATATCATGGGCATCTTAAATGTCACGCCAGATTCGTTCTCAGATGGTGGGCAGTTTAATGCAGTTGATAAGGCAGTAGTACGAGGTAAAGAGATGATCGATGCAGGTGCTACCATTATCGATATTGGCGGCGAGTCTACCCGTCCAAATGCTGAAGTGGTAGCGACTTCTGATGAGCTACAGCGTGTGGTGCCAGTCGTGACAGCGATTAGGCAGCAGCTAGGCAATGACATATGGCTATCCATTGATACCAGTAGTCCTGAGGTTATGCGCGCAGCGTTTGAAGCAGGCGCGGATATTTGGAATGATGTACGGGCACTCAAGCGTGAGGGCGCTGCGGTGATGGCAGCTAAGCTTAACATTCCTGTTATGCTAATGCATATGCGCGGTGAGCCAACTACGATGAATAATCTGGCACAGTATGATGATGTGGTTAGGGAAGTAATGACAGAGCTAAAAGTGCGTATTGATGAAGTGACAAGCATTGGTGTCATGCGCGAAAATATTATTATTGACCCCGGTTTTGGTTTTGCTAAAAACTATGAGCATCACTGTGCATTATTGAGTGAGCTTAAGCGCCTACAAACACTCAAACTGCCAATGATGTTTGGTATTTCACGCAAGCGATTTTTAGCAGAAGTGCTAACAAAAACAGGTCTAGAAGCGCTTGCTACCACCCAACCGCTTGAGCGTGATAACGTGGGTACTGCTGCAGGTCTTTTTGCATTGCAGCAGGGGGCAAGTATCATTCGTACTCATAATGTCGCTATGATGCAGCAAGCCATAGCGTTATGGAGCCAGCTATCTGCATATGATAAATACCAATCGCTATCACTAGATGGCTGCAATTAAGTGATTATGATCAAAAATAGATTTATCGATGATAATAATTGTGAACGATAGAGTTTTGGTGCTTTATATTTATTTACATACCTTTTAAACGAATGAGAATACCTTTATGACCATTAATAACCAGCCAGAGCCAACTAATGAGCAGCGCCGTATTATTTATCAAGCCCGCCGTGGTTTGAAAGAGTTGGATTTTTATTTTGAACCCTATATTAAAGAGCTTTATTTAACGGCAGAAGCTGCCGAACAAGAAAGCTTTGCGCAAATGCTGACTCATGAAGACCCTGATTTATTAGATTATTTTACCAATCAAAGCCGACCAGAAGATGAGGCGATATGGGAGTTGGTTAATAAGATTAAGACGTGGCGTCACAGTAAAAGTCTGAGTTAATTGTTTAAATGGCTAGTTTTATTTTTTGATTGTTAAAGTAGTATTGAGTCTTTTCTATTAATCAGAAATATTCTTTGGTAGCTCACTATGACAGCATTAACCTCGCTACGTATCGATACTGCTATTAAACCTATAAGCTATTTATATCTGATATTTTATATGGCATTATTCAGTATCGTTATGGTATTGGGGGCGCTTGCTTCATTAGCCTTATGGCAATATGTCGTTATACTCCTCATCAGCGCTGCAGTCATTGGCTATCTAGCCTTATCACGACCCATACTATTACATCTAAGCCAGCCGCCACTTGATAAAAGTGTTTATCAAGATTGGCAGTTATTAATACGTACGAGTCGTGGGGATGCCTTGTGGCAAGCAAAGCTTAATACAGTCAGTCAATCTCATTGGGTTATCTGTTTTGATTTTAATATCGTAGAGCCTTATCAACGCCGATTTTCTGTGGCTATATTTCGTGATCAGGTTAATACCGAGCAATGGCGCGAGTTGACCATCTTGTCAAATATGATTGCAAACAAAACCGTTTAATTGAGCTTGGATTTCATTGTAGATACTTATCTGCTTTATCTTACCGTACTAAATTATCTCCTACATCTCATAACAAAATGCCTATCTAGAGAGGTAAATAGATTTGCTATATTGGAATTTATATTTATAGGTCGGTTTAAATAGTAGGTGATGGTAGCAGTCGTTAATTTGCTATACCAAAACCTGTATCGACGAATGTTATTATAATAAAAAGGATAAAGTTATGAGTTTGCTAGGGAATTTAGTGAGTCAAGTAGCACGTAGTGCCATGGATCCAGAGGATGCACAGCGTAATCCAGTTAATCAACGTATCAATCCGCGTCGTACCGGCGGTCTTGGTGATATATTGGGGAGTGTGCTTGGCGGTGGCAATCAGTCAGCGGGTTATAATCCACAACAGTACGAGCGCCGCTCAGCAGACAATGGTTTTGGGTTAGACGATATTATCGGCGGGTTAACAGGTGGCAAACAGCGCGGTGGCATGAGTTCAGGTACTGGTGGACTTGGCGATATTCTAGGTAGCGTACTTGGTGGTCAAACGACGAGAGGCGGCTTTGGCGGTAAAGGTATGCTTATCGCTGCTCTTATGCCTATGGTACTGAGCTGGATAAAGCGCAATGGTGGATTAAGTGGTGCTCTCTCGAAAATTACCGGTATGGGCTATGAAAAACAAGCGCGTTCTTGGTTGAGTACTAATGAGCTTAACGATAATCTTGATCCTAACGATATCAATCGATTGTTTGATGATAGTGAAATACAGCAAGTCGCTGCTCATACAGGCGCTAACGAGATAGAGGTGCGTCAAGGGTTGGCTGAGCTATTACCTGAAGTCATGAATCAATTGACGCCAAATGGTAATTTGGAAAACGAACCTGAAGCCAATGAAGAGATTGATCAAATTATTAGTCAACTATCAAGCCGTCTAGGGGCACTAAAATAATTAGGTTATTATTTATGGCATTTAAAACGATAAAAACGCGCACCTGATTAGGTGCGCTTTTTTATATCTAAAATATAATAGCGAACGATAAAGGTTAAGACTGTTGCATTAAAAATTGCTAAAAACGTTCATCTAAAGTATCTAACGTATAGTTCAATGCCGCAAAGCAAATATCACTATTAAAGCCGCGATATTGTAAAAACCGCAGCTGCCTTGCTTTGTCTTTTTGTTCAGTGGGTATATCATCACCATATTTTTTGACACGCGCTGTGACTGCCAGTTTGAGCCAGTCTATACCTTCGACCAAATTATCTGCGTTATCATCAATAAATTCACTAAACTCATCAGATTCAGCATTAGCCATATCGATAAGTTCATCGATATTATCGGGCATCGCCATCTTTTTACGATGGAATTCTTGCTTGATACGACCTCTGCCGCGTCCTTTTCTGATATTTTCACGAATCAGCATTAGAGTAGTGCGGTAATCACTTTGATAGCCTTTTTCTTCGAACTCATCGAGTAGGGCATCAATTTTAGCCGCTTCTTGCGCTTTATCTACCAATTTTTGCTTTAGCTCAGCCTTGCCGTATTCGCGGCGTGACAAATAATAAAATGCCAACCAACGTAAGCGACTTTCTGCTTTGATGGCATCCATTTCCACTTGGCGCTGCTCAGGCGTGCGCAAATATGCCTTTAGAGCAGCTGGTAGGTTGTCGATTTGGCTATTTTGGTTGTCTGCCTCACTATCATGAGCAGCTACCGATTCAAATGCTGGTTCTGAGTCCATCAAAGCTGAATCAACGCCAGTCTCATTAATAGAGACACTATCTTCTTCATTGTCATGAACCGCATGTTTAACTTCAGCGAGCATCTCTTTGATACTTTGCGCAGCAGGTGGCTGATAAGTAGGTACACTATTAGGCTCAGCGTGAAAGGTAGCAGCTGGATGAAAGTGTTTTTTACGTTTTTTGGATTTGGATGAAATTTTTAAAGAGGAAGAGGCGCCAGTCGAATCTGCCGTAAAGTTAGTATGGTTATCTATTGTACACTTCTCATCTAAATCATATGTATTTAGATGCTGAGAGCGCTTGCCAGTTTTACTGGTACTTTTAGGCTTGTCTTTATATGAGTACCTAGTAGATGAATGTTGTTCAATGGATTTCTTGTTTTTATGCATAGAACTCGCTGAATCAGTATCCGACTCAGCGAGTATTTCAGCTAACGTTTTAATTTTCATAAGACATCATAGTTGCTGATAACGGTTTGAAAATATACCGTTATTGTACAGGTTCAGAGGCTAGTTCTTCGTTAGTCTCAGCCACGACCGCTGCTTTGCTGTCATCTTTTACACCAAGCTTTTCAGCACGGATTTTAGCTTCTATCTCTTCAGCAATAGCAGGGTTCTCTTTTAAGAACAGTACAGAATTGGCTTTACCTTGACCGATTTTCTCATCGCCATAGCTGTACCAAGAGCCTGCTTTACCAACTGCACCAATCTCAACACCCAAATCAATCACTTCAGCTAAGTGATTGGTGCCTTCACCGTAAGTAATCTCAAATTCAGCTTGGCGGAATGGCGGTGCCATCTTGTTTTTGATGACTTTAACGCGAGTTTGGTTACCGATGATTTCATCACCATTTTTGACTGCACCGATACGGCGAATATCCATACGCACAGAAGCGTAGAACTTAAGTGCATTACCACCAGTTGTGGTTTCAGGACTACCAAACATCACGCCGATTTTCATACGAATCTGGTTAATAAATAACACCATACAGTTTGAACGTTTGGCGTTACCAGTGATTTTACGTAAAGCTTGGCTCATCAGACGAGCTTGCAGACCCATGTGTGAATCGCCCATCTCACCTTCAATCTCGGCACGCGGCGTCAAGGCTGCGACCGAGTCAATAACGATCATATCGATTGCACCTGAGCGTACTAACATATCAGTAATTTCAAGTGCTTGTTCACCATTATCAGGCTGTGAAAGTAGCAAGTCATCCGTATTCACACCAAGCTTGCGGGCATATACAGGGTCCAAGGCATGCTCAGCATCGATGAAGGCACAAACGCCGCCCTGTTTCTGGCACGCTGCAATTGCCTGCAATGTCATAGTCGTTTTACCTGAGCTTTCAGGGCCATAAATTTCAACGATACGACCTTTTGGCAAACCGCCAATCCCGAGTGCAATATCTAAACCTAATGAACCAGTCGATACCACGTCGACATCAAGCGTTGCTGAGTTGTCACCCAAATGCATGATGGTATTTTTACCAAACTGCTTTTCGATTTGAGCTAGTGCAGCTTTAAGTGCTTTGGCTTTATTGTCGTCCATGTAGGACTCCTTGTTATCAATCATTTATAAGGATAAGTTGTATTAATATCAAAAACGGTTTGTTCAATGCTATAAATGAAAATGTAAACTATCGCTGATAGCATTTTGAACTAAGCTTAGAGTAGGCAATGAGATGAGTCTTGTAGATCGCGATGTCAGTTACATCACCCTACTATACAGTAAAATTAGATGCTGATAAAAGCGAAAAAAAGTTTAGAGATTTTAATGAGGCTCATAGCGCTTGCAATTTATATCACCAGATTATGTCTTCTTCTAACTTTATATCATTGTTTATTAGATAGGGTAATTATAACAAAATCCAAGGCATATATTGAGCATAACTGAATACTAGGCGACAATAGATGTCGTATGGGAAAACAAAAATATTTGTATATAATTCTCAAAATTGCTGTTCATATTTGAACCTGATGAGCATACTATTTGTCAATAGTTTTGGAAGTTATCCACAATAAATAAATAAATTTTATTTAGCCAGTGTGAAACATATCATAGGATAAAATTAATATTAAAAATTTTATAAATAAATTATTTTACTTTTAAATTATCATTAACCTATTGATTTTAATAAATTTTTAAATCGTACAAAAAATGAACGATTTTACCTAAGCCTTTAAGCTATCTAGGCAAATGCTTGTCAAGTAGCGACTTATGCACAGGGTTATCCACAGCTTATGGGGAGAACTCACCAAGCCCTTACGGTATCAATGATTGCGCAGACAAGAGTTATCATTTAATTTACAAAACTTGGCTATTTCTGATTTTACAAGTTTAAATTTAGCAGGATTTTAGTATGGGCAATGCCTATGTTTCACATCTGTGCTGATAATTTTTTTTCGAATTGAAAGCTATTGATACTCATCAAACATATTTATAGTCAGTTATATCAGTCTTTAACCCTTATGAGTAAAAGGTTTGAAGACTGATAGATATAAAAAAGCGGCTAAGATACTGATAAATATCTTAGCCGCTTTAGAGGAAGCCGACGTAATGCGTTTGGTATTAGTCTTTTAAATAGATTAAATCCCAAACCCCATGTCCGCTTGCTAGACCGCGGCGCTCAAATTTTGTCATTGGACGAAAGTCAGGACGGTCAGTGAAATTGCCTGCGCCTGCTTGATTGCTTAAGCCTGCAAAACCATCCAAAACTTCTACCATCCAAAAGGCATAATGTTCCCAGTCAGTGGCGGTATGGAACCAGCCGCCTTGCTTTAGGCTGCGGGTGACAATCGCCATACGCTCAGGGCTAACAAAGCGGCGTTTATGATGGCGCTTTTTTTGCCATGGGTCAGGAAAGTAGAGCTGAATGCGATCGATATGGTTTTCTGGTAACTGTTTGAGTAGTTGAATGGCATCACCATTGATGATTCTGACATTACTCAAATTTTGAGTACCAGCCATATAAGCGCATTTGCCGATACCCGGCTCATGGACTTCAATGCCAACAAAATTACGACTTGGCTCGGCTGCTGCCATTTCAATGAACGAATCTCCAAGTCCAAAACCAATCTCAAGGGTCAAGGGTGCCTCACTGCCGTTTGGCAATTCAGCAAATAGCGCACGCAAATCGTCAATACCTTCAAGGTTACCATCACCAAAGCTGTTATTAACCAAGTAATGTGCAAATTCAGGCGCCGTCAATGCCAGCTCGGCATTTTTATTCATGTGCGTACGGCGTTTCATAAAGGTGTTGACGATACGAATATGCTTACTGCCGTCAGGTGCGACCTCATTGCCACTAGTAGCATTAGTGTCTAAAGATTTTTGATCATCGGTAAGGCTGGTGGCGTCGACGTTGGTATTAATATCAGGATGTTGACTCATAGGATTAACAAGGCTTAATAAATGGGTAGTACGCTTATTATAAGTGAAATCTGTACGGCTGTGAATGAACAATACTTTTTTAATAATGTTAGCGCGTTTTGTAATTTAGGTGCATTATTTATCTAGTGTTTCTCTGGCCCATACAATGCTATTAGCGTTATCATATAATCCCGATAGTTAAGTTAAATGTCTTTTTAATCGCATGTAAGGCTTGTCACTATGTTATTTATTGAGACGGATTCGCCGCCCCCTTTTTACCAAGAAAAATTGCCTCCTGCCAGACGCACACAACTGGATAAATGGTTTATCGGGCATCGTAGCCAACGCTATTATCTAAAACGCTTTAAGCAATTTGATGAACAAGGCTATCTGTCGCCAAAATGGCATTGGGCAGCATTTTTTGTGACCTTTCCATGGTTGCTCTATCGTAAGCGTTATATGGATGCGCTCGTCTACAGCGTGGCAGGATGGTCGTTTATTCAGCTTAATATCGCGCTAGTCTTGGTAGCGGTTGAGTTCTTAGTAATGCCTTATATTGCTGATGCTTATCAGATGACGATACGCGTTAGTATTGCCGCGCTGATTTGGCTGTTTTGGTCGTTTATGGTGGCACGTTGGACGGATGCTTACTATTACCGGATGGCACGACGTGAGATTGCCGACGCGATTAATGACTATCCACAAGATGAGCGCTTGCAAAAAGCCCATCTAAGCCAAGAGGGCGGGGTGAGCTTATTTGGGCTAGGATGGGGTTTTGGATTTTTTGCCTTTATATTAATGGTCATTAAAGTGCAGTTCTTACCTATTATTGCCAAACCAAAAGAAAACGAAGTGCTGTTTGATGCGTATGATACCGTTAAAACCACGCAAAATTATGTGGCGCTAGCGTATCGGCAAACAGGACAATGTCCGCTGGATCTGCCTATCGATAGCGGTACTGAGAAGGTGCATATTGAGATCGATCGTAGCGCAGCTGGCATTGCAGAAACTGATTGTGCAGTGATTGCGACCATTCAAAATGTAAAATTCCCTATACGCTATCTCAATGATCAGACACTGGTCTTTTATCATCTGCCAAACAGTGATGATTGGGAATGCATCAGTTCATTGAATAAAAAACAAGCGCCGGAAAATTGTAGCCCTGATTAGGTGGCTACAAAGATTGAGAATTATTTTTTACAACAATTTCTATAGTTGAAAAAATTAATGCTTAGATTCAGTCGTATTATTTTCATCATCGACTGGTATGGCTTGGCTTTTTAGCGCTTCATAAAAATCGCTCAAGTCCATCTTACGGGCTTTGCCAATATCTTCATCAAATAAGCTTTCAAGCTCCGCCATCGATGATTGAGCCGACTCAATCATACTGGCCTCATCATCATAAATAGCTTGTTGACGTTCAATCAGATCATCATCGTAATCACGGAAAGTTTGCACTGTCTCACGCGCTTTTTCTGGTGAGATGCCAAGCAGTTGTAACGACTCACGCGACATATCTAGCGAGGACAAATATGTCTCACGCCAGATATGACGAACCCCAACCTCACGTAATCGGTAGTAATGCTGGCGGTCACGTGCCCGTGCTAAGATAATTAAATCTGGATAGTTTTTACGTAAATATTGGGCGGTGGTGATAGACCGCTCTAAATCATCGATGGCAAGAATAAAGACACGTGCTTTTTTGATACCTGCTGCACGTAGGATTTCAGGGTTTTTTGGATCACCATAATAAACTTGGTTACCGAATTTACGGACAAAATCGACGCGGTTTGCCGAGCGTTCAATCGCGGTAAATTCAATATTGTGCATACGTAGCACACGACCGATAATCTGACCGACTCGCCCAAAGCCCGCAATAATCACCTGATGCTCGTGGTCTGGAATCGTATCGTATTCGCGACTTGGTTTGCTTTTGGCAAATAATGGCTCGCCGACTTTTTCTAATAACAAAAATGCCAAAGGAGTGAGTGCCATAGAGATGGTTACGATCAGGTTTAACGTATTGGCAAGTTCAGGTTGTAAGACGTTTTGGGCACTTGCAACACTGAACAAGACAAAAGCAAATTCACCACCTTGAGCCAGTGTAACCCCCAGTCGAATACTGGTTGGCCAGCGATTACCTGAGATTTTCGCAATCGCTGTAATCACCCCGAACTTGATAAACATCAATGCCATCGCACAGCCAATGATAAAAATGGGTTTTGCTAATATCAATTTCACATCAGTCAACATACCGACTGACATAAAGAACAGACCTAATAACAATCCTTTAAAAGGCTCGATACTGGCTTCAAGCTCATGGCGGTATTCAGAATCTGCCAACAATACACCAGTTAAAAATGCGCCCAACGCCATTGAGAGCCCGATTTGACCCATCAAAATCGATACACCCATTACGATAAATAGCGCGACTGCCGTTAGTAATTCTGACGCACCACTTGAGGCGACAAATTTAAAAAATGGACGAACGACGTAGCGACTGGCAAAAATAAGCCCAGCAAAAACCGCAAAAACTTTACCAAAATAAATCAAGTCATAGCTTTGTTCACGCACCCCTGATAAGAAAGGAATGACCGCTAATAGAGGGATAACCGCAATGTCTTGGAATAATAAAATCGTAAAGGCTTCACGGCCATGAGTGCTCGATAGCTGCTGTTTTTCAGTCAGAATTTGTAGGACAAAGGCAGTGGATGAGAGCGCAAGCCCAAAGCCAACAATAAAAGCAGTGTCGAGCTGCAAGCCAAAAATCTGATGTAACAGCACCATCAATAAGACACCAGTCAAACCAACTTGCAAACCGCCAAGGACGAATATTGAACGCCTGAGTGCCCAGAGCCTTGATGGCTGCAGCTCAAGCCCAATGATGAACAGCAGCATCACCACGCCAAACTCAGAGAAATGCAATAAGCTCTCAGCGTCACCTGCCACGTCCAGTACACTTGGACCTAATATCAATCCTGTGATCAGATAACCTAAAACCGTCGCAATACCAAAACGTTTACCAAGGGGTACAAAGAGCAGGGCTGCTCCCAAGAAAATTGTCGCTTGTAACATTAAATTTGGTGAGCTGGCGGCGGCAGCGAACATCTGGAATCCTTAGCAATGACGATAAATGGGCAGTACAACAGCAGTATTAAAAATAAAAAGCAACTTTATAACGATTATTTTTTACGATAAATCTTCCATATGCCATTATCTGCCAGCGGATTGTTATAAGCATCGTTACGGCGCTTGCGTGGTGTCTGTCGACTGTCTACGATTTTAAAATCGGGTAGGGCATGGACAATAAGTCCCGTTCGATAAAACCGTACCCGTTCAGGCTCTAGCATCTCACCCTTATTATCTCGGCAAAATACATAAGCACGCAAATCAATAAACTCACGGTGCGCGACCAAACGCGTCTCCTCATCCTTATCAAACGCAGCAGTCATACGTGCAATGTCATCAGCACTATAATCGCCGCATTTATCCGTAAGTGCCCCGACCGAGCCGAAACTCTTGGATTCTTTTGCATGGGTTTTGGTCAGATGTAGGCGCTGCACATGATATATAAACTGCGGTATCTCAAGGCTGGCAGGCAGTGGCAAATAGTCAGGCGGCAGATTGGCAGCAGGATAAAACGCCATGGCGCGTTCAAGCAAATTGTGCCAAAGTTGCTGATAGGCTTGGACTTCTGCTAAGTTACCTTCATAGATAGGCATGTCACGAATTTGACGTAAGATATCAGGTGGAAACTGTGCGCCTCGAAAGCGAGCAATGTCTTCTTGCAGCGTCGATAATAAAACTTTGGCGTGTTTTTTGCCATCCTTTGAAATCGGGTCATCGATATAACTTGGGGCGACGAATGGCGCTGAGCGTCTAGACATAGCAGAAGGTCATCCATTGGTGGCAAATGTGGCGTTTCAATTTTCAGTATACAGAATTTATATTAAAAATATGACAGTGAGGCTAAATTTCTCATCATTTTTAACATGTGATTACATTGATAAAAGTCAGTGTGATATTGATATATGCACTATAGAGATATTTCATTTTGCTATATTTGATTACTATTAATCGCAAGATAGGGCATTAAATATGGCTTAAATGAAAAAATAGAAAGAGAAGACTTATGAATAATACTCTAGAAAATAAGCTTGCTATACTTAATCGCCTTAGCTTATTAAAAAATATTGGAAAGATACTAATAAGAATTATAGGTGCAGGATTGGCACTTATAGTTGGACTTTGGCTAATAATGGCATCGAATATGGGACCCGCTTATTTGCCTCATATCATGAATGGTGACTTGGATTTTTGGATTCGCATGACTTTGCTAGGAGTGGGATTGGGTATTTGGATAAGCATTGCCGTATGGTTATTGTGGCTTATACTGTGTTATTTTCATGATTTCATTAGACATCATTAACAATTGACGATATTTTAATAATTAATGACGTCTAGATGACTGGCAGCTTTTTTTAAACCAGACTTTTTCAATGACAAACTATTTTAATGAGTGTGCCCGATATGGTTATTCTCTGCTGGTCGCTCTGAGATATTGCAGACTAGGGCATCGCTATGGGTACTCGTTTGTGGGTGTGCCGCACTTTCTACCTGAATAGTAGCGTGATGGATGCCGAGCTCAAGCAGGCTTTGTTCTAGACTGCCAATCAATATACTGGACTCATGAATACTCATTTCACCATCGACGACCACATGACAAGATAAGGCGTTTAAACCACTGGTAATACTCCAAACATGTAGGTCATGCACTTTTTGCACCTGCGGGTGAGCAAGAAGTTTTTCTTCGACATTCACTAGAGAGATACCTTCTGGCGTCCCTTCCATTAAAATATGTACAGAATCGCGCACCACACGGTAGCCACTAAATAAAATAAGTATTGCCACAATTACGGACGCTACTGCATCTGCCCATACCCAACCAAAACTCATCATTAATAATGCGGCGATAATGGCAGCCACTGAACCCATTAAATCACTTAATACGTGCAAATAAGCACTTTGCATATTGAGATTGACCGGCTCTTTGTCATCCGATGTTTTGACCGTTGCTGTGCCTTCATTGGCTCCATGATCATGACCGTGAGTATCGCCACTACGGCTACCTCGGTGCATAAGCCACGCAACCAAAATATTGATCAGCATACCGATAGTGGCGACGATAAGCATGCCTTGGGTCGCAATTTCAGGTGGCGAATTAAAGCGTTTAATGGCCTCATAAAAAATCATTAGCGCAATAATGACAAGTGTAGCCCCATTCACAGAGGCAACTAAAATCTCAAAGCGTTTATAACCGAACGTTTTTTGATGAGTAGCTGCTTTTTCCCCAATTTTAAATGCCATTAAGGTGGCGCCAAGTGCTATCGCGTCACTCAGCATGTGACCGGCATCGGACAATAATGCCAAACTGCCAGTGAGCCAACCGCCGATTGCTTCTACAAACATGTAGCCTGTAATGATCAAAAAACTTATCAGTAAAGTGCGCTGATAGCCTTTGGTATCTCGCGTGGCGACTGTTTGCTCTAGATGTTCATCATGATCGTGGCTGTCTTGATTCCTATAAGCAGTATTACTTTTTCCACCACTTTCCTCACCTTCCTCAACGTGTCCATGCGTATCAGCCGGTATACTCTGATGAGCATAGTCGTTTTTTTTAGAGTTTGGATGGTCTGGATTCATAACAACACTCAATTTTGCTGATAATGGATTTGATGCTCAATATTTACTCTACATAAGGTAGAGTGGTTTTTGATAACAATGATCAACTTGTTATTATAAATTTATCATAGTCAAATATTAGAAACTGTACTGACGAAGTAAAGATAAAGGAGTAATGCGACAAATGATTATCCTAGCAATAACTCGCAAATTCTCATTACCAGCCGACAGGATCAATATCTAAAGTAAGCTTAAGATATTTAGCGCTCGGTAGGGTAAGGACGGGTTGCCACCAATGATTTAAAACATGATGCAGTTGCTGCCGATCCTTGGCCAATAGCAAAAGCTGGGCATGATAGCGACTGTTCTTTTTACTCATGGGCGCATCGATAGGACCAAGAACGGCTAGATTGTGCCCTGTTGGCAGAACGGCAATGGCATCTTTGAGTGCTTGTGTAGTGGCAGCAAGGGTTTTACCTTCGCAGCGTATCAGCGCAGCATGACTATGAGGGGGCAGTCCCATCATTTTACGTTCTTGCAACAGCTCACGAGCAAAAGACAAATAACCATCTTTCACCAATTTTAATAATAACGCATTGTCCGGTTGCAGCGTTTGAATCAATACCCGTCCTGATTTATCCCCGCGTCCTGCACGCCCTGCTACTTGGATCATCAATTGGGCAGTATGCTCTGGCGAGCGAAAGTCTGCAGACAAAAAGCCACGATCAGCGTTGGGTAAGCAAACAAGCGTGACATTGGGAAAATGATGTCCTTTGGCAACCATTTGCGTACCGACCAGTATGGCAGGATTGCCTTCATTAATACGCTGATAGATATTTTCCCAGCTGTCTTTACGCCTAGTGGTATCACGATCAATTTGAATAATGGGATAAAGCGCTTTACTGGTTTGCGGATTGGCAAAGATAGCGTGCAAATTTTCGCTTAGCCTTGTTGTTCCCATCCCTTTGGCATCTAGATTTTGACTGCCACAATCAGGGCATACAGTCGGAATATAGGCTTGCCAATCACAATGATGGCATTTTAAATAAGAGTTGCTTGAATAATTGCTACGCTGGGCTTGATTATTATAATGAACGGTTAAATGCGCGTCGCAGCGCGGACAGTCTGCCTGCCAACCACACGCCTCGCATAATAAAACAGGCGCATAGCCGCGACGGTTTAAAAATATCAAAACTTGATCGCCAGCTTCAAGGGTTTGCCTTATGGCGCCGATAAGCGCATCCGTCAGTCCGGTATCATAGCGCGCGCCATCATCTTGCGTTTGCTGATGAGTACTTTGCAAGCGCGCATCAATCAGCTGCATGGGCGCAGGTTTAGCATTACCAGGGCGCGTCGATAATTGACACTCTACTAGCTTGCCCTCATCGACTAATTTTAAATGTTCAAGAGAAGGGGTAGCCGTACCAAGGACGACTGGTATTTTGGCTTGAAATCCTCGATAAAGTGCGACATCAGCAGCATGATAGCGCAAGGTATCCTGCTGTTTATAGGAGCCATCATGCGCTTCATCAACGACAATTAAGCCTAAATCTGCAAACGGATATAGTACTGCCGAACGCGTACCGATAATGATTTGTGCGTGACCCGTACGGCAATCTTGCCAACCTTGCAATCGATGGGTGTTATTCATACCTGAATGTAGCAAGACGATATGCGCAGCGAAGCGACTGGCAAAACGCGCACGCGTCTGTGGCGTTAACCCAATCTCAGGCACTAAAATAAGCACTTGCTTGCCAGCCTCCAATACTGCTTGCATGGCTTGTAGATAGACTTCAGTCTTGCCACTACCAGTGATGCCATTTAATAAAAAGCCCGTGTAGCATTTGGATTCATGTGCAGCAACAATCGCTGCAACGGCAAGCTGTTGCTCCTCATTAAGATCAAGGGGCATTTTTGCCAATTTAACAGGAGTAGGTACTTGTTTTGGTTGAATATAGCGCTCAATCAAACCCTTATCTTCTAGTGTTTTTAAAAAAGCACGCGCCATACCTTCTAATAGTAGTACATCTTCACTTGCACCATGTTGACCATGTAGCTTTAGCATATCAAACTGCTGCTTTTGCTTTTTGGCGTTAGCACGAAAGTCGTCATCAGTGATATGTGGCAGAATTCGCCAATGGGTAATGAGTAAATCTAGCGGTTTACCTTGACGAACCAAGGTGGGCAAGATGACCGCTAACACCTCACCAAGCGGATAATGATAATAACGAGCAAGCCAATAGGCGAGCTTTAGCATACTGTTATCTAAAATAGACTCAGCATCTAAACACTTATTAATGGGTTTCAGCTTATTGAGTGGTACGCTGGTATCCGCTTGAGCAATATGAGCAACCACGATTCCGATTAAAGTCTGACGACCAAAAGACACCTCAACACGACTGCCAATTTTCGGCAGTTGTATTGAGCTATTGTTTGGCGAAGCATTTGGCAAAGCACTTATATCGGACGGTAGGCTATAGTCAAATACCCGATAAAGGGGCACGGGCAGAGCAACTTGTACCAACATAAAAAGGCTTCGCAGTTTGATTAAGTCAATATGAAATAAAAATAAAGAGGGAGAGATGAATAAGCTTAGCATGAGGCTAAGCTTATGGTGATTCAATATGAAATATTGTTATTCAAGCAGTATTGAATATCTAACTTATTCAATATAGAGAATAGACTCAATTTCGACCACGCCACCTTTAGGCAATGCCGCTACTTGCACCGCTGCGCGGGCAGGATAAGGTTCAGTCAAATTGGCCATAAATACTTCGTTTAATGCTGCAAAATCATTTAAATCAGTTAACGATACATTGAATTTGACCACGTCATTTAAGCTGCCACCAGCAGCTTCACAGATGGCTTTGATGTTTTCAAATACTTGCTTCGCTTGTGCATCAAACCCTTCTTTTAGTTCCATGGTGATAGGGTCAAAACCTAGCTGACCTGAAATATAAACAGTATTGCCAACTTTTACCGCTTGTGAGTAAGTGCCAACGGCTGCAGGTGCTTTATCCGTTTGGATGGTTTGACGTGTCATGATATATCCTTATCATATTTTTTTGGTGTTTGATGTGCTAAAGCTATTTTCTAAAAGTTAGTAGAAGTGTTTAGCACGATTAAAAGTTTTACACATTTCAAAATCATCTATGTGTTAAGAGATAATTTAAAAGGCATATATTTTAACAGTTATGATGATAAAAGTATTTATAGTTGATATAAACGCATAATATTGGGGAAACCAAGTAAGGAGCGTAGTTCACGAATACCTTGGGCTAAGTGATTGCGACTACGAACAACAATATGAATGATAGTATCATTGCTACGTACGTCGACCTTTTCAACCCCTATATTTAACTGCCGCAGATTATAAATAACTTTACTGATTTGCTCGTCGCTCAGTGCTATAGACAGTTTTAAATAAGCAGGAAAACGAATTTTATTATCGTGATCTTCTGAGTCACTTTGCTTGATCGCCTTATCATTGCGCCAACGTAATTGGATGACTTGATAGGGATTGTCTTTACGAATATCGTCTAGTGAAAAGCACTTATGTCGATGCACGACCAGACCATGACGGGATAAATGTCCAACGATAGGATCACCATAAATCGGATGGCAACAATTGGCAAAATCAAGCTCAACGCCTGAAGCATTGACGATCAGTTGCTGTGGTTGGGTCATGTCATCGATACGTTCTTGCGATTGGATATCACAGACTTCATCGCTAAACAAACGCGTGACCACGAGTTGCGGTAACAACGTACCGGAGCTTATTTGCTCAAATAGCGCTGATTTCTCAGTCAGTCCACGCCATTCTGTTAGATTCTTCCAGTCACTATCGGTTAGATCGTCCAAGCTTTTTTGATAAGTTTTCAGTGCGCGATCTAGTGCTTGTCTACCATGGTGCTGCTTATCAGCCGCCGATAAATCTTTGAACCAACGCAAAATCTCTACACGGGCTTTATTAGTAACCACAAACCCAAGCCATTCTGCTTTTGGCTCAGAATGGCTATTAACCTCGATTTCTACTAACTGTCCATTTTTGACTACCGTCCCAAGCTTGGCATGTTTTTTATCAATATTAGCGCCAACCGCGACATTGCCAACCATCGGACCAACGGCATAAGCAAAGTCTAGCGCAGTCGCACCTTGTGGCAACTCATAAGCGCGACCTTGCGGGCTATAACAGATGATTTTACTAGAATGCAGGTAATCCATCAGCTCATTAATGGTCGATACCGCGGCGGCAAAATCAGGATTGCCTTCGTTTAAACAGTCCTCATCGACCAAATCTTTCATATTGCGTAATGACGCCTGAATGACTGATTGACTGACATCAGAGGCATGCTCTGCACCAATAACCCCAAGCCTTGCAGCACTTTGCATCTGTTTAGTCAAAATCGTTACTTTAACAAAATCATTGTCGCGCTCGTAGATAAGCGTCAGCGATTGATTGCCACCGGGTAAAGGTCTGCGGATATTGTCCGCGATATGACTGTCCGCAATTTGATATTTTTTAATGAGATAGTAGGCAAGTTTGTCACAAGCTTCGATATTGTCTAGCACAATCTCAAACGCGTAATGGCGTAGCAGTGCATTAATCTCGCCGCGATTACGGAAAAATTGCCGGAAGATAACCACGCGATTGTCTAAGACTTTAACCATGCCATCAAGATCAAGATTATTGAGAACAATACTCAAATAACGATGAATGGCTTCTCTCTGAAAATTGCGCCCAAGCCCATGTTGTAGCAATTTATCAGAGATCTTGTTATACATCTCAGAGTTAAGATTGCGATAACAAAGTACCTCGATATAATCAGCAATATCGTTGAGACCCATGAGCCGTGCAAAGGGCACATAAAAGTCTAAAGTTTCTTGCGCGGTGGTACGTTGTTTTTCAGGACGTACCGCATCTAGGGTCGACATATTGTGCAAACGGTCAGCAAGCTTAATAATCAATACACGTGGGTCTGCGAGGGTAGCAGTCAGTATTTTATGAAAGGTCGCCGCTTTATTTTCTTGTTTATTATGCGTCGATGATTTTAATTTGGTCACACCATCGACCAGCCTAGAAACCACTTTGCCATAACGCTGCTCTATCTGCTCATCGCTCACTTCCGTATCTTCAACCGTATCATGCAAAATTGCCGCAATGATGGTATCTCGATCTAAGCGAAAGCCGGCTAGTATTTCAGCGACCGCAATCGGATGCGTGATATAAGGCTCTCCTGACTTGCGCTTGTCTTTAATATGCGCAACATCACCGAACTCACAGGCATCAACAATATCACGGCGTTCAGCGCCCGTGAGGTAACCTACTGAACGCAGCAGATTATATTGAGCGTCATCAACTAACGGATGACTGAGTTTGGGCAAGTTTTGAATCATAAAGTCACGATCCTATGTTCTTTTACCTGCTTAAATGATGATTTAGCAAGGTAAAGAATGGCTGAATAAGTGCTGAGCTATTAATATAGAGCTTAAGAATAAAGCTGAAAAATGGGCAGACTACCCTCTAATTAATCGTAAATCGTCGCCAATGTCAACCGCTAAGCAATAAGCTAATGTAAAAACTGGAGAATTCTTACTTAAGGTTAGGTTTTAAAAGCCAAACGGCTACTAAAACAGTAAAGCCAGTATCATTACAACCAAAAAACCACAGCCTATGCTGTGGTCTCTATCGTCAGTCAATACTCGTATGCTTGCTAAATTCATACTTTGTACGGTAATTTATTAGAAGCTGTGATCGCCTGACAATGCTAAATCTAACGAGCTAGTAGCAAAGTTATGCTCTGGCTGATTTAAAATATCACGGGTAATTTTACCAGCAGCGATTTCACGTAATGCCAATACTGTTGGCTTGTCGTTATCAACATCAACCAACGGCTCTGCGATGCCTTTAGCCAACTGACGTGCGCGCTTGCTTGCGACCAGAACCAGCTCAAAGCGATTATCAACATTATCCAAACAATCTTCAATCGTCACTCGTGCCATAAATAGCTACCTCGGTTGTTTTTACTGGTTGCGAGCATGGCGCGCCACTCAATAAAAATAATATCAAAAATATAAAGGGGGATAGCTAGACATTATAGCATTTTTTGCTTGCAGGCGTAATTGCTTTTTGCTTGTCTGCTGATAACTATTTTCAAGATGAAGCATTAAAGCAAGTCAACGCCACATTTACTCGTCTACTGTATTGCTAAGTAGATTGGTAATCGTGCGCTGATAACGCTGCTGTTGACGCTTTAGAGTCTGTCTATCGGCAACGATAATTGCTTTAAGCTCAGTTAAAGCAACCTCAAAACTGTCATTAATAATGACATAGTCAAAATTGACGTACTGCGCCATCTCATTAACAGCACCAGCCAAACGCTGCTCGATCACCTCCATACTGTCCTGTCCACGTGTTGATAAGCGTTGACGTAAAGTGGCGATACTTGGCGGTAAAATAAAAATCATGATGGCATCAGTAAAGATTTTTTTAACTTGCAGCGCGCCTTGCCAATCAATCTCCAAAATTACATCGACACCAGCGTCCAGTTGCGCGCGTACACTTTGCTCTGAGGTGCCATAATAATTGCCAAACACTTCGGCATGTTCTAAAAACTGACTTTCACTGATGGCAGTCACGAACTTATCAACGTTAGTAAAATGATAATGATGACCGTCAATCTCGCCTGGGCGCGGCTCACGAGTGGTATGTGAGACACTGACAGTCAAGTCATTGGTGGTGGCAAGTAGCTGCTTAACCAAGGAGGTCTTGCCTGTGCCAGAAGCGGCAGTGATAATAAATAATGAACCTGTCATACAGTGTGTCCTAGTGAATTGTGTCTTGATACATAAATAAAAGTATTCGAATTAATATAAAAGGCTGGTAAAAATAAAAAACACCATCATGTATGCTGACAAAAGTAGTAATCGATGCCTCATTATAAACTGCTTTAAAAGCAAATTATGCTAAAGTAGGGTATCGATTTTATCCCAACTTTTGAATAAAAGTTTCGGTGGCTTAAGCTTTAAGCCTAGGCTTTTATATAAATTATCTAATGATAGGTCTTCTTATGCAAATTTATCTTGCCAATCCACGTGGATTTTGTGCTGGTGTGGATCGCGCGATTGCGATTGTCAACGAAGCACTGTTACGTTTTGAGCCACCTATTTATGTCCGTCATGAAGTGGTACATAACAAGTTCGTGGTATCCGACTTGGCCAATCGCGGTGCTGTTTTTGTGGAAGAGCTACATGAAGTGCCAGACGGCTCTATTGTTATTTTTTCCGCTCACGGGGTTTCAAAAGCTGTAGAAGATGAAGCAGAACGTCGTGATTTGACGGTGTTTGATGCCACTTGTCCTTTGGTCACTAAAGTACATATCGAAGTCGCTAAATTTGCGCAGGATGGTATGGATGCGGTATTGATTGGACATGCGGGACATCCTGAAGTAGAAGGCACTATGGGACGCTTTAACCATCGTCATGGCGGACAGATTCATCTGGTTGAAAACGAGAGCGATGTTGAAGCTTTGAGCGTACAGAATGCTGAGCGCTTAGCATTTGTGACCCAAACGACCTTATCGATGGATGATACCGCGCGCGTTATTGATGCGCTACGTGAAAAATTCCCAAGCATTCAAGGTCCACGTAAAGACGATATCTGTTATGCCACCCAAAATCGTCAAGATGCGGTCAAGGATTTAGCGGGTCGCTGTGAGGTGGTCTTGGTCGTTGGCTCACCAAACTCATCAAACTCAAATCGTTTGCGTGAATTGGCAGAGCGCATGAATTGCCGCGCGTATTTGATTGATAATGCCACTGAAATGAATAAGAGCTGGTTCGATGGGATACAAAGTGTGGGCGTGACTGCAGGTGCTTCAGCGCCTGAAGTATTGATTCAAGAGGTACTACAGCAGCTGCAAAATTGGGGTGGTGATTTGCCAAGTGAGCTGTTGGGTATTGAAGAAAATGTCACCTTTAGCTTGCCAAAAGCTTTACGAATTCCAATGACGCAAGTTGGCAAATAAAATAAGCAGGCTTTGTATATAGCGCCAGATAGGTCACATAAAATGAAAAAGCAGAAAAAAAGATTTGTCTTGGCAGAAGCTAGCCTTGATGAGATCAATAAACAATTAAAAATTAATACGTTTACGATTGTCATCCTGATAGGGATGCTGATGTTAAATGCAACCCAGTTTATGAGAGATTACAGTCTGTTATATGGCGCGCTTATCGCCATTATGGCTTTCTTTCTATTTGTAATGGCTAAAAGTCGCACACTGCTGACGGTACAAAAGCAAGCCCTTATGCGCTAAACAAAGAAAGACTACCTTTCTTTTATACCTAATCAATCTATTTTAAAAAGAATCCGAGGACATTCATGTCAGCTTATTACACTTTTATAAAACGTGAGCAGCAAGCAGATGGTAGTAGTGTTGCTTATTATCAGCCAACGAAGCATGCGCAAGGCGCTTGGAACGAGCATGAGCAACATATGGCGCCAGCCACCGGCTTGCTCACTGCCGAATTACAAAGTTTTATACCACAAGAAAATATGCGCATTGCTCGTATCAGCTTAGATATTTTAGGGCTGATACCGCTTGACGATTTTATCGTGACTACGCGATGTATCCGTCCGGGTAGGACCATTGAGCTTATCGAAGCAGTGATGAGCAGTCGTGGTCGCGATGCCATCATTGCGCGTGCATGGCGCTTAATTACTCAAGATACCAGTGTCATTGCAGGGCTTGAAGATCAAAAATCCATATATAAGCCTGAAGTGTTACCCGCTTGGGATGGTATGAAAGGTTGGCCCGGCGGTTTCATTGAAAGCGTACGTTTGGTAGCTGAACCTAATCGTCGTCCTGGTAAAGGTATGGTATGGATGACCAATGATATCGACATGGTAGAGGGTATGCCTACCCATGACATGGTGCATTTATTGGGCATGGCCGATACTGCCAATGGGGTTGTACCAAGGCTTGGACTGGGGATGGCAAAACTGGAATGGATGTTCCCCAATACTGATTTGCAAATTCATATGCACCGCGCGCCGCAAGGTCGCTGGCTTGGAATCGAAGCCGTGCAGCAATACGGTGCTGATGGCATAGGGATTAGCAGCGCGATATTACATGATACGCAAGGACCTTTTGGTCGTAGTGAGCAAATTCTGACTATTCGTCCCATGCCGCGCTAGTGCAAAGATGTATCCAATAGGTAGTCATTGTTTGAGATCGCTCTATGAATGAAAAGCATTTGGATGAGTTAGACAATATTTTGAGTAATTCTGAAAAACAAAACGAAAGCATGTAATTAATTAATTATACAAATCAATGCTAATCGGTTGTAATGGTGTCTAACGAGGCAAGATTACTGTGTTTACAGGTTACTATGAATAAAAATAGCCGTTTTTCAGAAACATTTACAACTATTCTGGATATGTTATTAGAGGCTTATTCAGAATAGGTTTTGTACTTTCATCCATTTGCTATCCAAAGGAATATGATTATGAGCGACAACAACAGTAATAATAGCAGCGATAAAAAATGTCCTTACGCCCCGACCCAATTGACGATGAGCAACGGCGCACCAGTTGCAGACAATCAAAACAGTCTCACTGCAGGCAAGCGTGGTCCATTATTAGCACAAGATATCTGGCTAAATGAAAAGCTAGGCAACTTTGCCCGTGAAGTGATTCCAGAGCGCCGCATGCACGCTAAAGGCTCAGGCGCATTTGGTACTTTTACCGTGACCAATGACATCACTAAATATACCCGTGCGGATATTTTTAGCGAAGTGGGTAAGCAAACGGAAATGTTTGCGCGCTTTAGTACCGTCGCAGGTGAGCGCGGCGCGGCTGATGCCGAACGCGATATTCGTGGCTTTGCTTTGAAATTCTACACCGAAGAAGGTAATTGGGACATGGTGGGTAATAATACGCCTGTGTTCTTCTTACGTGATCCGCGCAAATTCCCAGATTTAAACAAAGCTGTCAAACGTGATCCACGTACCAATATGCGTTCGGCGACCAACAATTGGGACTTTTGGACTTTATTACCTGAAGCATTACATCAAGTCACCATCGTTATGAGTGATCGCGGTCTGCCAGCCTCGTACAGAAATATGCATGGTTTTGGCTCGCACACGTATAGTTTTTGGAATAAAGCCAAAGAACGTTTCTGGGTCAAATTCCATTTCCGCACGCAACAAGGCATCAAGAACTTGACCGATGCAGAAGCGGCAGAGGTGGTTGGTTCGGATCGTGAAAGTCATCAAAAAGACTTGTACGATGCCATCGAAAATCGTCATTTCCCAAAATGGAAAATGTATGTGCAAATCATGCCAGAAGCTGAGGCGGATACCGTTCCTTATCATCCGTTTGACTTGACCAAAGTATGGCCAAAATGGGATTACCCACTGATCGAAGTGGGTGAGTTTGAATTAAACAAAAACTCTGACAACTACTTTGTCGATGTGGAACAAGCAGCATTTGCCCCAAGTAATTTAGTACCGGGTATCAGCGTTTCACCGGATAAAATGCTACAAAATCGCTTGGTTAACTATGCCGATGCTCAGCGTTATCGTGTTGGTGTCAATCATCAGCAAATTCCGGTGAATAAGCCGCGTTGCCCTGTGATGAGCAATCATCGTGATGGTCAAGGACGTGTCGATGATAACTATGGCAGTCGCCCGCATTATGAACCAAACAGCTTTAGCCAGTGGCAAGAGCAGCCTGATTATGCTGAGCCACCATTAAAAATTGACGGCTATGCGGCGCATTATGATTTCCGTGAAGACGATAGCGATTATTTCAGTCAACCGAGAGCGTTGTTTAATTTGATGAGTGCTGAGCAACAACAAGTGCTATTTGAAAACACAGCGAACAATATGGCGGGTGTGCCGGACTTTATTCAGTATCGCCACATTCGCAACTGTAACTGGTGTGATGCTGCTTATGGCGAAGGCGTTGCCAAAGCATTAGGTTTAACGGTTGAAGATGCAATGGCAG
The DNA here is from genome assembly GCF_008369225.1 of Psychrobacter sp. ANT_H59. Lineage (NCBI taxonomy): Bacteria > Pseudomonadati > Pseudomonadota > Gammaproteobacteria > Moraxellales > Moraxellaceae > Psychrobacter > Psychrobacter sp. ANT_H59. The sequence continues at coordinate 245,754 of NZ_VOBE01000003.1, read as the reverse complement.
CCCGTGATTCGGATCCTGCTCGTCATTTGCCTAGCTGCTTATAGCTGATAGGTTTATCTAAAAACGTATTACTAAATATACTTGCTAAATCTATTATCATTACAATGACACCGCCTCAGGAAACTAGAGCGGTGTTTTTTATTGAATCAAGTTTTTACGCTTGAAATTTTCTCTCGCGCCCCTATTAGTATAAACAGCTTAGCAGTGTTCAAAACGTAAGCTCTCTAATATTCATTGAGTAAGTTTCGTTTGAGGACTGCTATCTTATAATAAGTTTTTAACATAAATTGAAGGAGTTTTTTATGAGTGAACTGAACCCAGTTGATAATCAAAAAGTTGATAGCATCAATGTTGATAAAAGCAGCCCAGAATTAAAAAAACATACCTTTGAAGCAGAAGTAGCTCAATTATTGCACTTAGTGACGCACTCGCTATATTCTAATTCCGATATTTTTGTCCGTGAGCTGGTTTCAAACGCCTCTGATGCCTGTGATAAATTGCGCTTTGAAGCGACCAATGATGACAGCCTTTATGAAGACGATGGCGAGCTAAAAATTCGCATTGCCGTCGATGAAGACGCTAAAACCATCACCTTTACCGACAACGGTATCGGGATGAACGAAGCTGATGCCATCGAAAACTTAGGCACAATTGCCAAATCTGGCACTAAAGCATTTTTAGACAAGCTGTCTGAATCACAAAAGCAAGATGGTCAGTTGATTGGTCAATTCGGGGTTGGCTTTTATTCGGGCTTTATCGTTGCCGATACGATCAGTGTTGAAACCCGAAAAGCTGGCGAACCTGCGGATAAAGGCGTACGCTGGGTATCAGATGGTACGGGTAGCTTTACCGTTGAGCCTATCACTAAAGAAACTCGTGGCACCGCCATTACTTTGCATTTAAAAGAGCAATATAGTGAGGGTGAAGACAGCTATTTAGACCGGGGGAAAATTAAGCAGTTGGTTAATAAATACTCAGACCATATCAGCTTGCCGATTCAGATGCGTAAAGAAGTTTGGCAAGAAGATGAGGTTGAAGAAGGAAGTGACACGCCTGCCAATGGTCAAATGGTCTTAACAGACGAATGGGAAACCATTAATAAGGCCAGTGCCTTATGGACACGTTCAGCCTCTGAGATTGAAGATGAAGAGTATATCGATTTTTATAAAAATATCACCTATGACATGGACGCGCCACTAGCATGGACGCATAACCGTGTCGAAGGTCGTGTTCAGTATACTCAGCTGCTATATATTCCGAAAAAAGCCCCTGTAGATTTGTACACTCGTGAGCAGCAGCATGGTCTAAAGCTTTATGTTAAGCGCGTCTTTATTATGGACGAGGCAGAGCAGCTGTTGCCAATGTACCTGCGTTTCGTCAAAGGTGTCATCGATTCAGCCGATTTGCCATTGAACGTCAGCCGCGAGCTATTACAAGAGTCGCGTGATGTGAAGTCTATCCGCGATGGTAACGCGCGTCGTATTTTGACTTTGCTGGCCAGTCTAGCCAACAGTGAAGACAGTGATAAGCAAGAAAAATTTGCGCAGTTCTACGCTGAATTTGGTGATGTCATCAAAGAAGGCGTTGGCGAAGACATGGGCAATCAAGAACGTATTGCCAAATTGCTGCGTTATGCAACCAGTACTCAAGATAGTGTGACGACCAGCTTTGAAGACTATAAAGCGCGTATGAAAGACGGTCAAAAAGCCATCTATTATCTAACTGCTGACAATCTAGCGGCTGCTAAAAATAGCCCACAACTTGAGCTATTCAAAAAGAAAGGCATCGAAGTTATCTTGATGACTAGCCGTGTTGATGAGTGGGCGATGAATTTCTTGACCTCATTTGATGAGACATCGCTACAAAACATCGCTAAAGGTGCAGTTGATTTGGGCGACTTGCAAGACGAAGCCGAAAAAGCTGAAGCTGAAAAAGCGCAAGAAACTATGAAGCCTGTCGTTGATAAGCTAAAAACGGCGTTAGGCGAACGTGCCAAAGACGTTAAAGTATCGACGCGTTTGGTTGATAGTCCTGCCTGCTTAGTCGTTGGTGAAGGTGAGTTATCACCACAGATGATTCAGATGCTGAAGCAAATGGGTCAAGATGTGCCAGAAAGCAAGCCGACGCTTGAGGTTAACCCTGATCATCCACTCATTAAAAAGCTTAAAAGTAGCGAGCAGTCAGCCGAAGATTTTGACAAATTGGCGCAAGTTATTTTCGACCAAGCATTACTAGCAGATGGCGGTCAGTTAGATGATCCAGCCGCTTATCTCAGACGTGTTAATGAGCTATTGATGAGATAATATTCAAGGTTTGATAGAAGATTTTGATAAAAAAGGAGGTCTTAAATTTAAGACCTCCTTTTTTGATGGGTTTTTAAGCGAATTTTACAATTCAGCCTTATGCTCTTGACCGACAATCCGTTACAATCGCGATAGATTAGCGAGCTAAAATATTAGTCAATAATATTGATGTGCGCTATCCGTCTCTTATATTCATTTCATAGTGAATTAAATATAAAATTGATATCCCTATGCCATGTAAAAAAATTAAATGAAAGACAGTAAACGGCATGGATATCAAAATATTTTATCATTGATTTGTTTTATTTCTCTCGACTGGCTAGAGGTCTAAGTCTTTGTCACTTGCGTCGTTAAAAACCGTCTCACTGCAGCGCTTTTCGCTCAATTTCGCTGCCAATATTATTGCAACCTTGTGGATGCTAGTAGGCTCAACACGGGCATTCTCTTGGGTTAAACCTACCTTTGTTCAGTTCGCTGTATTTGCGCTATTGGCTTTGGGTAGTAACGTCCTATTTTCTTGGTTAGCCGCTCCAGACGGCAGTATTTTCAATGAGCAAGGATTGGTAAGCTATCTCATATGGCCGATGATTATTCTGCTTGGCGGCATTATTCTGGCACGGCGCGCAGGCAATCAAGCACTGGTTTTTGTGCCTGTCGTACTGTGGTTGGTTGCTGATACTTTATCTGCTCTATTACAAAGCTTAGTACAGTTTTTAGGTAGCTATAGCTGGTTGCCCGATTGGAGTTATTCGTTTTTACCAACGCTATTTTTGGTGCTGTTTTTATGGCAGACCTTGGCATTGTTATGGATATTTTCTCGTCGCCTGCGTATACCGTGGTGGGAGCGGATCATCGTCATCATCGGTGCTGTTGCACTATTGACGATATGGCAGCGTAACGTCGCTGACCAGCCCATATTTAAGCAGATACCCGTAGAGCCAGTATTAGAAGAAGCCGCCTTATATGAGCAGCCGCGTTTATTACAAGAGGCGCTGGCTCGTATAGATCCTAGTATACCGGGCAAAAGTGATTGGTACTTTATGGGTGTGGCGGGATTCTCTGATCAAAACGTCTTCCGTTCTGAGATTAATAAAGTACGTGAGCTGTTTGATGTGCGTTTTGGTACTAGCGGGCATTCACTGGCACTGATTAATAATAACTACACTTGGCTAGATGAGCCAATTGCCACCAAAACCAGTATTTTACGCGGCTTAAAAAGAATTGGTCAGCAGATGAACGCTGATGAAGACGTGTTATTTATGACACTATCGTCGCATGGCGATCAGGATTTTATCCATTTATCTAATCCACCGCTTGCGATGGATAATCTGGATGCAACATGGCTGCGAGAGTCGTTAGATGCCTCAGGTATTCGCTGGCGTGTTATCGTGGTATCGGCTTGTTATTCAGGTTCGTTTATTGATGAATTAGCGTCGCCGACGACAGTGGTGATTACCGCTTCGGCAACAGACAAGATGTCATTTGGCTGTACCAATAGTGCTGAAATGACCTATTTTGGGCAAGCATTTTTTGCTGAAAGCTTAAGAGAAAACACCAGTTTTTCTGCTGCCTTTAAAGACGCCGCTTATCGAGTAGAAGAGCGTGAGATCTCTATGGGTTTTGAGCCATCAGAGCCGCAAATGGTGATCGGTAGTTTGATGGAAACGGCGTTGCCAGCATTTGAGCAAGTGTTATTTGATAAAACACGACCGCCGCTTGCTAGCATTATAGATACTTCGAATGCGACAACGACTATCAATATTTCACCGGATACGGGCGCAGATACAGTTGTAGATGATAAGAACACAGCGAACTGATTTTTATCCCATTTTTAATCTGATGCTTTTTTAAATAAGCATCTGTTTTCAACTATTTTATCTTAGCTAAAAAGGATAATGCTTATGAATAATTCTTATAACCACAGTCTCTCAGCCAGCACCCAGCTTACGCAAAAAAGTGTCAATCGTTGTTTTGATGGTGAGCAGCGTTATTACAGTCATCAATCAGCGGCTACCAAGACGCCGATGACCTTTAGTATTTATCTGCCTGATGAGGCACTAGCAGGGCAGCGTTGTCCGGCGATTTTATATTTATCAGGTCTCACTTGTAATGCCGATAATGTGACCCACAAAGCGCATTTTCAACAAAAATGTAGCGAGCTTGGTATGATATTTATCGCACCGGATACCTCTCCTAGAAGTAGTGAAGGTAGCGAAAGAAGTGAAGTGCCAAACGATGAGCGTTATTTTGTTGGTCAAGGCGCAAGCTACTATGTCGATGCGACGCAAGCACCTTGGGCTGAGCATTTTAATATGCAAAGTTACATCGTTGATGAGCTGTATGATTTATTACGCTCAGAGTTTCCGATTGATAGTATTGGTATCACGGGTCACTCGATGGGTGGTCACGGTGCCTTATTATTAGGCTTTAAATTCCCAGGCAAGTTTGTGAGTGTGTCAGCTTTATCACCTGTGTGCGCCGCTAGTGAGTCGGCATGGGGTCAAGCAGCTTATACAGAGTATTTTGGTGATGACAAGAGCTTGTGGGCGCAAGTAGACGCTTCTCAGATAATTGAACAATTCGGTCAGCAATACTCAAGCATCTTGGTTGACCAAGGCGCTGCCGACGAGTTTTTAGCGGATGGTCAATTACAAACGTCAAAGTTACAACAAGCCTGTACAAAGGCCAAGCAGCCATTAACATTGCGCTATCAAGCCGGTCACGACCATAGCTATTATTTTATTCAAACAGTGATCAATGAGCATATTGAACATCACTGGCGTATGGCACAGCTTAGCTAAAATTTGCTCTCATATTGTTCGTTATAGTGTTTCAGATTTAAAAGGTCATACCTATGGCAAGTTATCAAGACTTAAGTACCGTTACTGCCGATACTCCATCAGTAGAGGATAATTCTGTTGCTACTAAAGCCACGCTTGCCACCATGCAAGCGGATATGGATGCTGCTTTAAAGAATAAACAGCGAGACCATACCAGTACCAATTTAAGTAATCCTCAAATTCATGCAGTCAAATCAAGCTCAGTTATCGCCGCTTCTAGCAATGATATGACTGTTCATGCCCTCGATGAGTCACAAGTGTCGCGCGTGATAGAGATGGCGTGGGAGGACAGGACACCGTTTGAGGCGATAGAGCATAGCTATGGTCTCAATGAGTCCGGCGTCATTACACTTATGCGTCAGGTGCTAAAACCGTCCTCGTTTCGCTCATGGCGTCAACGTGTGAGCAATCGCGCTACCAAGCATGAAGCGATACGAGGTTTTACGGTAGGTCGTGCTTATTGCAAAACCCAATATAAACCGCGCTAATTGTCTGCATGTGTCTGTATCTGCTGAGTCTACCTATAATATCGATACTCAGTACCCATTATAGACACTGATTATCCGTTATAATAGACATACGTATTATTCGTGCTATGCATACATCTATATATTAAATCCTTAGTCAAATATCCATTAGGTAGCTCAATTATGATCAGTCCCTCTAAGCCGTATCTAATCGCCCCTTCTATATTATCTGCTGATTTTGCCAAATTAGGTGAAGAGGTAGAACGTGTATTGGCGTCTGGTGCTGATGTCATCCATTTTGATGTGATGGATAACCATTATGTACCCAATTTGACGTTTGGTAGCATGATTTGTAAGGCGCTGCGTGATTATGGGATTGATGCACCAATTGACGTGCATCTAATGGTGAGCCCTGTTGATAGTATGATTGAGCAGTTCTTAGAGGCGGGTGCCAGCATTATCACATTTCATCCGGAAGCAAGCTCGCATATCGATCGTTCTTTGCAGTTGATTAAAGATGGCGGCGCTGAGTGTGGTTTGGTATTGAATCCAGCAACACCATTGCATTATTTAGACTATGTCATGGATAAAGTGGATCAGGTCCTACTGATGAGTGTCAATCCTGGCTACGGTGGTCAGTCATTTATTGAAGGGACGCTAGAAAAGGTTCGCCAAGTACGTCAGCGTATCATTACTAGCGGTCGGGATATTAGATTAGAAGTAGATGGCGGTATCAAAGCCAGTAATATCCGCGCCATTGCCGAAGCAGGTGCTGATATGTTCGTCGCCGGTTCAGCGATATTTAATCAAGAAGATTATAAAGCAGCAATCGATGCCATGCGTGCAGAGCTTGCCTTGGCAAATGGGGAGTAACGCCCCATATAGTAAGTTATATACTATTAAGTAGTAAAGTTACCTATTATTAATAGCCGCTGTATGACTGAGTATATTAAGCGACATGTCAGCTAAAGGTAAAATATGAATATGCAAAATGCAAAACATCGAGCCGAGTCCCAGCAAGCCTCGCAATCACGTAGCTTAGTGCCAAAAGGTATTACTATTGGCTTAGCCATGTTCGCCCTTGTTCTGAGTCTAGCTGGTTATGGCTTTCGCCTGATGGTTGGTGAAGATGCCGGTGAAGTATTACGCCATGCGGCGGTGATCGTACCCGCATTTATGCTAGGCATTCCCTTTTTATTTTGGCTAGGTTCACGCCTACTTAACAAGGTTAAAGATATGCATATAGAGAGCTGGAATGCCATTAGTTTGGGGTATTTGACCTCTTGTATCTCAATGCTGTGGTTAATGGGTACTTATAGTTAAATTTTTATTAGTAAAGATAAAACTTCTTAATGAAGATAACCTTGTAATATTTTTATAAGTTGTTTTTTGATACACTTTTTCACCGTTAAGTCATGCTTTATAAGCTTGACTGGAATTCTACATGAGAATCATACCGACCAGTATTGCCAATATCATTTATCCAAAAGATTTACCAAATGGTTTATTTACCAGCTTAATTATTGCCTGCCTGCTGCTAGGACTGTCTTCACTTCGTCATGGAACTGATTTGCAAGGTTGGCTACACGTCTTTGAAAACTGGCTGCTCATGTTATTGATACTGCCAACCGCGACTGCGACAGTAGCGTTACCGTTCAAATATCGCGATCCAACATTAGAGTTAAAGCTCATGTACTATCTCGGTATGTTTGTTGCTTTCTTATTTACCCTAGCAAAACTGCGTTACTGGCGTTAAACGCTGGTAATTTCTATAAAACTAAGGCTATCGAACCTGAGTTGTGCAAAAGACTTATAGAACAGCCCTTGAATTATAGCGCCAAAGCGTCCATTGTATGAATAAGATAGTTTTGCCCGCATGACTGTAAGACAGTAGCTTTAGTAAGTTGAATCAGCGCGTTTTTTACAGGTATAAATCGGGATAATAAGGATACAATGAATGCCATACGATATCGATAATGAGATTGAAGTAGATAATGACAGTACCGATCAGTTTGCAGGGTTTGCTAAAGAGACGACCCTTGAGCTGGTAGAAGCAGACGATGGCAAATTGCTCTTACGTGATGCTGAACAAGATGATGCGCCGCTGATGACCATTGATTTTTCTGATAAGTTAAAAGAGATACTGGGCAGTGATACCCAAGCGATTGGGCAGCATATGATTCATGCTGCAATCCAAGTGATTATGCAAAAGCAGATGAGTCAATGGCATGCGCATGTCTATGACAAAGAGCCGACGCACTATAGTTAATGATGTATAAATCAATAGCAAATAAATAAATAGTAGTCAGTCTAAATAACGACAATAAAAAAGGGTTTATCAATTGATAAACCCTTTTTTTGTTCAAATAAAACCATTTATAAAAATGGAGATTATTTGATTTTTGCTTCTTTAAAGATCACATGCTGGCGTACTTTTGGATCAAACTTTTTGATTTCCATTTTGCCAGGCATAGTGCGCTTGTTTTTGGTAGTGGTGTAGTAATACCCAGTACCAGCAGTTGATACTAATTTAATTTTATCTCTCATGATGGCTTTCCTGTAAATGAGCGGTCTTCAATCGATAGGTATGGGTCTAAAGTATTAAGTTGCTGTAGATAGTATCCAGTCATAAATATATGAGCTAGTAAATATTCAGCATAGCAGCAGCCTAAATAGCGACATTCATCAATAAATTAGGCTGCCAATATTTACTTAAACTTTTTGACCTTGTGCGCGTAGATTTACTAGCACTTTATCGATACCCAATTTGTCAATGATGCGCATACCTTTGGTAGACACACGTAGACGTACAAAACGATTTTCAGACTCTACCCAAAAACGATGGTTGTGAAGGTTTGGTAGAAAGCGACGACGGGTTTTGTTGTTTGCGTGCGAAACATTATTACCCACCATAGGGCGCTTTCCAGTCACTTGGCAAACTCTAGACATGGCGAACTCCTAATCTATGAGGTATGAGTTTTTCTCATACCAGTCTGGGCAAGTTGCACGTATTTGCGGCATGGACACAGCAAGCGGCAGCTTTGCACCAAACAAAACTATATGAAGGTTGAGCTGATTTACTGTCATCTAAAGGCAAATAACAGGCAAACCAAATCAGAAAATTTTAAAGCCGACATTTATACCATAAAAGTAATGAATACTCAAATATTTTTGTGATAGTTGTTGGTTTAAAGGGTAGCTATTATACCCTGAAATGAGCGCCCTATGTTATTGATTATTTAATAATGAGGATTCACTTTTTAGTTGTAAGTTATGACAAAAGTCAGTAAAGTCTCAGTTATATATCTAATACAATCTGTTAATACTATTGGCATTATTGTAAATGTATGTATCATTACCAATCTATTAGGATTCCGTGTAGTGATTTTGCCTGTTTACTTATATAAATGATTGCCGTTGCGGAGTTCCAAACATGTCATATTCTTCATTACCTACCTCTAAATTATTTCAGCTCACCTTTTTAACCTGCGCATTGGCACTGGCTGGTTGTGGTGGTGGAGATGGCGTAGATTCACTACCGCCAGTATTAGAAAATGGAAATGGCAATCAAAACCCAGATGACTCTTCAGCTAGTGCGACTGAAGTATATATATCATCTGATAAAACTCAGCTGTTAACAGGCAAAGATGAGACTGTTGTAAATATTAGGGTAACCGATAAGAATGGTGGTATCGTCGCTGGAGTACCTGTTGTCATAGGTATTGCTGACGCTAGATTGTATGGATTATCTTTAGACAAACCATCCGAACAGGTTACTGATGATAATGGACTAGTTACTGTTAAATTAATTCAAGGTAAAGCAGATATTGACTCTCAGTTGGATCATGAAACTCTATTGACTGTGTTTATTAAGAATAATAGTACTGTCAAACAAACAATGCCAATTATAGTTTCTGGTACTAACGCTATTAATGTTTTATCAACTAAGAACATAGTGACTACCTCAGAAAACTTTAGCGTGTCGGGAAGGGTTTTAGATGGGACTGCAACGCCTGTTACTAATACAGACGTTATTTTATACAGTAATGACAAACAAGCCGGAACTGGAAAACTGGATAATAATGGTAATTTTACTTTTAACTTAAAAGCTTCTGATTTAGTGGCAGTGAACAATAACTATCTGTTCAGTATAGAAGTTAAAGGAATTAAGATTAGTCAACGTATCCCTGATATTCTAACAGTAGTATCTACGACCAGCTCAAGTCTGAGCTTTTCGGAAACACCTGATATTATTGTTGGAAATAGGAAGAAAATGACATTAAACGTTCCAAGTGCTGTGGATGGGGATACTGTAACTATATCAACTAACAAAGGTGAACTTTTTACTACTAATGTTAGTAATCAAGGCAACTCTCGCATTACATCTACGGTAAATAATAAAAAAGTAGACTTTTATATTGATTCAAAAGTACCTGGTAATGCGACTATTAGTGCTCAATATGGTAATGAAACTAAAGAAACTATATTAAACTTTGTGTCAACTGAAGCGACTAAGCTGATTCTACAAACTGATCGTGCGGTTATTAATGTTGGCGACTCTACGCAAGTCACTGCCAAAGTTTTTGATAAAGATGATACACCAGTAAAAAATGCCATTGTGCAATTTACTGTGATCAATGATTCATCAGCTGGTAGTATAAGTAAAGGGGTTGCGTATACTAATAGTAATGGTATTGCTATGGTAACTTATAATGCAGGACAGAGCCCGACTAGTATAAATGGAGTAATAATTAAGGCAGAAGTACAAGCTGTCAAATTACCAGACGGTAAGGAAAAACCAGTAAGTGTGCCAATAGCTAATTCATCAATTACTGTTCAAACTAAATCCACCTTTATTAGCTTTGCTTTTGCGGATAAAGTTTCTACTGATTCTAGTGAGATATATTATTTCCGAAAAGGATCAATCAGTGTCCTAAACAGCACAGGTAAGCCTGCTATTAACCAGCAAGTTACTATTAATTTAAATCCTGACACCTACCTTAAAGGCTTTTTTGAAATCATTAATGATATTTCTGGAAATAAGTCTTGGGGCAGAAATGATGTTACCTGTGAAAATGAAGATTTAAATAATAATGGTATTCTAGATGAAGGCGAGGATACTAACGGGAATGGACGTTTAGACCCTATAAACGTAGCAGCAGTACTTTTAGAAGGCGGTCAGGAGGTTGAACCTAATCAGAACTTTACAACAGATAATACTGGTAGAGTTGATTTTTCAATACGTTATCCTAAACAATATGCAAACTGGTACAGAGCTAAGGTTACCGTGAATACTCGAGTAGATGGGAGCGAATCACAACAATCAAGAGTGATTGATTTTCCAGCTTCAGTAGATGATATTGATATTAGTATACCGTTACGTCCAAATACTAATAGCCCTTTTGGCACTGAATTAAACTGTTCTAGTTCTAGATAGTATTAATTATAAATACAAAAACCCCAACCCTCGCGTTGGGGGTTTTTGTATTTATAATCTCAATAATTAAATACAACCAACTCAATCAGCAAATTCTTGCAAAAACGATTAGAATAGTCGGTTTCCTATGCTGTTAGCTATATTCAAAGTAAGCAGCAAGTTTTATTTTTAATTGAGCGTATTATGTCAGACACCGCAACGATTGCTTCACCAAAAACGTCACTTCAAATGACACCTAGAGAGATTCCTACTATTACTGCTACAGCGACCCTATTGATTAAATGCCGTGACCAAGCCGGTATCGTACAAGCCGTATCTGAGTTTATTCATCGCTATGGCGGCAATATCATTACGTTAGATCAGTACTCAACCGCCCACGAAGGCGGTCAATATTTTATGCGTTTAGAGTTCGCTTTAGCAGGATTGAGCGAGATTATCGATAACTTTGAAGCCAGTTTTGCGCATACCGTTGCCAAACGCCACAATATGGAATGGCGCTTACATGACAATGCGATTAAGACCAAAGTTGGTATCTTGGTATCTAAATTTGATCATGCCTTATTAGACTTATTATGGCGTCATCAGCGCGGCTTGCTCGATTGCGAGATTACCTGCGTGGTAAGTAATCATATTGCTTTACGCCAATCCGTAGAAAACTTTGGTATCGCTTTTTATCACGTTCCAGTGACCAAAGATAATAAAGTAGACGCAGAAGAGAAGATCCATACATTGATGGCGGGTAATGATTTATTGGTGCTAGCGCGCTATATGCAGATATTGTCGTCAGACTTTGTTAAGCGCTGGCCGATGCAGATTATCAATATTCATCATTCATTCTTGCCTGCGTTCGTTGGTGCTGACCCTTATCGTCAAGCTTACGATAAAGGGGTGAAGTTGATTGGCGCAACCGCCCATTATGTGACTGCTGAGCTCGATCAAGGACCTATCATTGAGCAAGACGTGCACCGCGTCACCCATCGTCAAGGTGTCACTGAACTGCGCGCTATTGGTCGTGATATCGAGCGTAATGTATTGGCTCGCGCAGTCAATTGGCATGTACAAAATCGCGTGATTGTCGCAGGGAATAAGACGGTAGTATTTAATTAGGTTTTCATTAGAGTGGTTTGAAATTGAGAACAGAGTATTAAAAGATATTTAATAAAAAAGCTGCGAGTATTATTATTTAATACTCACAGCTTTTTACTATATTACTATTGTGGAACTGGTTCTATAACAGCATCTCTAGTACAAACTTGCTACCGACAAAGCCAATCGCTAATAAAATAAAAGCATAGATAGTCATATTAGCGGCACGTTTTCCGCGCCATCCAGCACGCCAATTACCGATAAGTAACGCGCCAAACAGTAGCCAAGACATCAGGCTAAAGGCTGTTTTGTGCACAAGATGCTGCGCCATCAAGTCATCTACGTAGATAAAACCAATACCCAGTGCAACGCTCAGCAGGACAAAGCCGACCAATAGCATATCGAATAATAGGCTCTCCATGCTTTGAAGAGACGGCAGCTTGTTGACCCAAAAGCGGTGAATCGATTGATGCTTGAGCTCACGTATTTGTAGTCGCAAAAATAGCGCTTGTACCGCTGCCATCAGCAGCACACAATATGCGGCAAGCGACAGCAAGATATGAGACTCAAGACCAATGCTAATATCCGTAATCGGACGATACGGCGCGCGTCCAATATAGCCGATTAGCATACCTACAAGAGCGGTCGGTGCCGCGAGGATACCCAGACTAACAATAGGTCGATACAGAGAAAACATGACGTAAAAAAACAAAAAGAATAAGCTGATCAAGCTGAGGATATTAAACAGATTGAAATTTAGCCCATAGAGTGTGACTATGTGTGGATAAAGTAGCCCTGCGTGTGCCAACATGCCCACAAATAATAAGCCTAAGCTTGGGCCTTTATGGATAGGTCTATCTTGAATCAGCGCCCAACCAATATAGATGCTGACTAAGAAATAAGCCATCGCAGCAAGTAAAAATGCAAGTTGCAAGATATAAAACCTCATCTCATAATGCGCGCAAAATACGCGCTTAATTTCATGCTAAAGTGGTATTATTAGAATAATTACCCAATTTATCATAAAATGGCACTCAATTGAGCACCGTCTTATGTATTCCTGATAAATGCTTAGCAATTGAGCTTGAATACCTGCGATCGCATACCCTAATAGTATTTATCAACTCTTTTATTTATGAAGAGTTAAGCTTAATCCAGAATTATTTTAACTGAGAGTTATTTATGTTTGATACCTTAACAGAACGATTGTCGTCTAGTCTGCGCAATATCGCAGGCACGGGGCAATTGACCGAAGACAATATCAAAGACACTTTACGTGAAGTACGTATGGCGCTGCTGGAAGCCGATGTGGCATTGCCAGTCACTCGTGATTTTGTGAAGCGTGTCAAAGAGCAAGCGCTTGGCGCTGAAGTGCTTAAAGAGTTAGCACCAGGACAGGCATTTGTCAAAATCGTCCATGACGAGCTGACTGAAATGATGGGCAGTGCCAATCAGCAGCTTGAGATGACAGGTAAGCCGCCGGTTATTTATCTGCTAGCGGGTCTGCAAGGTGCTGGTAAAACTACCACTGCCGGTAAATTGGCCAAGTTCTTACAAGAGCGCCATAAGAAAAAAGTCATGCTGGTATCTGCTGACGTTTACCGTCCCGCAGCGATTGCCCAGCTTGAGCAAGTCGCTGGACAAGTAAATGCCAAGTTCGTCAACTCAAGTAGCGACGAAAACCCGATTGATATCGCCTTGCGTGCTATCGAAGAAGCTAAAATCCAATATCAAGATATCTTGATTATTGATACAGCGGGTCGTTTGGCTATTGATGAAACCATGATGGATGAAATCAAGGCGTTAACCGCTGCGGTCAATCCTTCTGAGACACTGTTTGTTGTTGATGCGATGACCGGTCAGGATGCGGCAAATACTGCCAAAGCCTTTAACGATGCGCTGCCATTAACGGGCGTTATTTTGACCAAGACTGACGGCGATGCTCGTGGCGGTGCGGCGCTTTCTGTACGCGCCATCACAGGTAAGCCAATTAAATTCTTGGGTCGCGGTGAGAAACTAGATGCGCTAGAGTTATTCCATCCTGAACGTATTGCCCAGCGTATTCTTGGTATGGGTGACGTACTGAGTCTGGTTGAAGAAGTTGAGCAAAAGATTGACCGTGATAAAGCCGAAAAAATGGCGAAAAAGATGCAAAAGGGCGGCGAGTTCGACCTTGAAGATCTATTGACCCAGTTTCAGCAAATGAAAAGCATGGGCGGCATGGCAGGCTTCTTAGATAAGATGCCAGGTATGGGCGGCTCTGATATGCAAAAAGCCGTTGAAGAGGCCAAGCCTGAAGAAAAAGTACGTGAGATGGAAGCGTTGATCAATTCGATGACGCCATTTGAGCGCAAAAATCCTGATAAAATCAATCCAAGTCGTAAGCGCCGTATTGCTGCAGGCTCAGGTCGTGAGATTCAAGACGTCAATCGTTTGCTCAAGCAGCACAAGCAAATGGCAAAAATGATGAAAATGATTTCTAAGCCTGAAGGCATCAGTAAAATGATGAAATCGATGCAAGGATTGATGGGCGGTGGCGGTGGAGCAGGCGGCGGTGGTCCATTATTCGGCGGTGGCGGTCAGCAAGGTGGTGTTAAAGATGTGAACCCACAGCAAATGGCAAAGCAGATGGGACTTGACCCAAATAACATGCCAAGCACTGAAGAGATGCAAAAACAGATGCAAGAGCTACAAAACCAAGCGCCGAAGAAGTTTAAAACACGTTTTTAAATGATTTAGTGCTACTGGGAAATATTGATAATAAAAACCTCAAAGCTAAATGAGTTTTGAGGTTTTTTCATATTTTGGATATTTGAGTGAATTCTCACAAAGAATGCATGAAAAATATAGAAAGTGAGTCAATTAATCTGTCCTAAATGCTATGATAGGCGCTGTTTTACGATGTCAAGAGAATTAGCCGAGGTTATGATGTTTTTAGCAATGGATACCGTGTTCGATCAGTGTTCGATCGCCATTTTAGATGCCAGCGGTCAAGCGTTATCGAGTCATACCGAGACAGGTAAGCGCCAGCAGACCCAGCAAATCTTACCGATGATTGACGCGGCATTATCTGAGGCGCAGCTAAAACTGGCTGACATACAAGCGCTTATCTTTAATCGTGGTCCTGGTGCCTTTAGTGGTATACGAATCAATACGGCAGTGGTACAGGCGCTATCTGTCGCGCATGATATTCCTTGTGTGGGTGTTTCTAGCTTACAGGCGATTGCGCAAGCGGCGTATCAGCAACAGAGTTTAAGCTCAGTATATAGTGCCCTTGATGCGCGTATGCAGCAGGTATATTTTGGGCATTATGAGGTAATAGATAATATCATGCAGCCCGTTAATCACGACAATGGCGAAGATACTGAGCAGCTACTTGATTATGATAGCCAGACAGCGCTAGAGATTCCTATCGTTGGCAATGGTGCCGGTTTATTAAGTCTACATGACGGTCAGATTATTTATGCTGATATCCATCCTGATGCGACCGTGATAGGACAACTGGGTATGGCTCAGTTTATGGTCAATGGCGGAACAGAAGCGGCGCAAGCTTTACCCAAATACTTACGCAATCAAGCGTGGAAAACGCTCAAAGAGCAAGGTAAGGCTTAGTGTACCTTTTCTATATTCAGTGCTTATAAAGCTTTCAAGTGTCGCACGCGACAATAACAGTATTATGAATATAACAATATAAAACAAACGCCTTTACTGTTTTCGGAATTTCTTAGGAATAATTTTGTGGATATTATTTTATTAATTCAAGCTGTCATCATGGGTATCGTTGAGGGTATCACTGAGTTTTTGCCCATCTCTAGCACGGGATATTTAATTTTATCCGCTGATTTGATGGGTTTTTGGACCAAAGAAAAAGTCGATTTGTTTGTGGTGGTGGTGCAGTTTGGTGCTATTTTAGCGGTCATATATGACTATTGGGGCAGACTCTGGCAGGCACTGATGGGTTTGCTGACGGGTAAAGCAGAAGGCATGAGTAATCCACGCCAGCTTGGACTTAGCCTAATTGTCGCGACTATTCCGGTAATGATTGTTGGTTTCACTTTTGCTGATGAGATAAAAGCCTATTTATTTAACCCTATCGTCGTGGCAATTATGCTAATAATCGGCGGTTTGCTGATCTTTTATGTTGAAAATCGCCCGAAAACCATTATTGCAAAAGAAGCAGAAGACGTTAGCCTAAAAACAGCTTTGATGATAGGTTTGCTGCAATGTTTGGCATTGATACCCGGTACATCACGCTCAGGTGCGACGATTATTGGTGCACTGTGGCTTGGCGTCTCACGTAAAGCCTCCGCTGAATTTTCTTTCTTTTTGGGTATTCCGGTCATTATTGGTGCGGCTCTACTAGATTTTATTAAGCATCGTGACGTTTTAACCAGCAGCGAAGATTGGTTAGTGCTAGGCATTGGTACTGTCGTATCATTTATCATCGCCTTGCTTTGTATTCGCTTATTGGTCGCTTGGGTCAGTCGCCGTGACTTTAAAATCTTTGCATGGTTGCGTATTATCACTGGTGTGTTGGTTTTAATAGCCGCTTGGGGTTTTGGTTATCAGATGGCAGGCTAAACTTCATGATGGAATGGTTTTTAATAGAGATTCATGATTTTATAAGTATTAAAAAGGAATGGCAGTCATGACCAATTTGAAGCAAGTGCTGACTGCTGATATAAGCTGCCAACTATTTTATGTTAATGAAACGCAGGCAAGTCAAGTCGAAAGCTTGCAGGCACTCATAGCTGAGCATAAGCTACCCATTATCTTGAATACTGAACTGGTGACAGAGAAATTAAATCAAAAACGTCGCCAGCAGTTAAGCCAGATAGCTACCCAACCTATATTGCTGTTAGATGAAAAAGATAAACTTTCATGGTTGAGTGAGGGGTTAAGCGTTGCCCCCGAATGGGATAAACTGCAGCGGCGCGTAGTCAGTGCAGGGCGTAAGTCGGAGCTGTTATTACAAGCAGCGAAATTGACCGCAGATAGTGAGGTCATTGATGCAACTGCTGGTTTTGGTCATGACAGTTTGATACTGGCGAGTACTGGTGCACAAGTCATCATGCTTGAGCAGCAGCCATTGATGGCGTTATTGTTACTTGTAGAGCAGCTGCGTATGAGTACGCTGCCAAATTGGCAAAAGCTGATGTCACGTTTGCAGATTATTAATACCGATGCGCTCACTTATTTTGCAAGGTTTAATAACTATCTAGGGGCGGATAACGAGCAAGCCATTGATGTGATATATCTTGACCCTATGTTTCCAGAAGACAGTTATCAAGATAGCAAGACGGGGAAAGGCGCGAAAGTCGGTAAGCATATGCAAGCGTTGCATCAATTAGCGCATCCGCCAACGTTAGATGAAGAGCAGCAATTACTACAGTCTGCACAAGCCGCTATTAGTCAAAACGGTCAAAAACAAGGACGTGTCATCGTTAAGCGTCCACAATTTGCGCCGTCACTTGCTCATCAACAGCCAAGTGAAAGCTGGAATAATGAAGCAGTACGTTTTGACGGTTATTTCGTTTAATAATATCAAATAAGACAGCTTATAAATTTAGGAGCAGGGAATGTCTGTATTAATCATTTGGGTTATGGGTGCGGCGTTATTGTTAATCAATATTATGCTGCGTACCAGAATCTTGCGCCTTGAAGCACGTCTAAAAGAGTTAAGTAATCCTAAAGAGCAATTGGCATTTTTACGCCAGCAAGCTGCACAAAAAGAGAAAGTTGCTGCGATTAAAGCCTTACGCAAGCAATATCCCGAGCTATCACTCATTGAAGCCAATAAGATGTGGCAACAAGTCTAGTGGCATTATTAGTATCAAAAAAAGTATAGTCGATTCAATTTAAAAAGAATACAGTACTGCTGGGATAAATTTTACGAAGCCTCTGGAGTGCGAAGCGCACAGCAAGCGAGAGAAATTTATTCCAGCATAATGCTATTCTGAGCGTAACTCTTTTATATTGAACTCACTATAGCGTACGCCAAGTTCTATAACTTAAATTGCTATACACCCAAATCATTATTTACTATTTTCTATCCATGATAATTAAAACGCCATGACATTTAACGACAAGCTACAAGCTTATATTCAGCTGACACGTTTTGATAAGCCAGTAGGTATTGAACTGCTACTATGGCCAACATTATGGGGTGTATTATTCGCGGCGATGGGGCAGGCGCAGCAACAAAGTGCAGGCATTACGGCAGGACTACCCAGTTTCAGTATCTTTGTGATTTTTGCCCTTGGAGCGATATTGATGCGGGCAGCAGGCTGTGCGATTAATGATTTTGCCGACCGTAAAGTCGATGGTCACGTAAGCCGTACTAAAGGTCGTCCGTTAGCTGATGGACGTCTGTCTGCTAAAGAGGCAATTGCAGTATTTTTAGTATTGGTATCATTGAGTGCCAGTCTATTACTGTTTTTACCCATTCAAGTATTCTATTGGTCGTTTGGTGCCGTCATATTGGCGTTTATTTATCCATTTATGAAACGTTATACGCATTTGCCGCAAGTGTTTTTGGCAGCGGCTTTTGGTTGGGCGATACCGATGGCATATGTGGCGATACAAGGCGCGCCTGATATATGGTGTTGGTTGTTATTCCTTGCTTATATGTGTTGGACAGTTGCTTATGATACTCAATATGCAATGGCTGACCGAGAGGATGATATAAAAATAGGGGTCAAATCAACCGCGATATTATTTGGTCGTTATGATGTGATTATCATCTCGTTACTACAGATGTTGTTTTTAATTATCATGGGCGCAGTCATGTGGCGTTATTTTGCGCCGACCAGTTTAGGTATTACGCCAGTCTTTGGCTTGGCGTTAGTCGCGATGATGTTTGCTAAGCAAAACAGTGCGTGTGCCAGTCGTAATGCTTTGGCTTGTTTTAAAGCATTTTTAGCCAATATATGGGTAGGACGTTACGTTTTTGTTCTTATAGCCATCGCTTGTATCTGGACGACTTTTAATGGATAAGCTCAATAAATTTTCGAGACTAAAGACCAAGAAATCATCTGCGCATAATATGCCTAAGAGTGATTATGAGGCAAGATTGGCTGAACATGGACTAACACGCCAGCAGGTCATCGAGACGGAGCGTAAATTGGCAAAATTTGCCAATACCATGGATTCGCTCGTACGTGTGCCTTTTACCAAGCAAGGTATGGGCGCAGATGCTGCGCTTTCGACCATTCCGCTGGCAGGAGATTTAGCAGGTCTGGCATTAACAAGTTATGCATTTATATTGGGTCGTCAGCTCGGTGTACCCGCACATAAAATGACGCCCGCTGTTAGATTGGCACTGATTGATATGGTGGTTGGTATCGTACCGGGTATCGGGACGCTGCTTGACATCTTTATTCGTCCTAGTCGTAAGACCTTGGGCATCGTGCATGAGCATCTACAAAACGAGTATGGCATCACCGAAACCATCCATATGGATCGACCGTTTTTGCATCAATCACTTGAAGATAAGCAGCAAAGTCGTTTTGGCGCTTTTTGGCGCAATCCAATAGTTGCTTGGCTGTATCTGCATATTCCTGATATGTTGGGGCTCATTGTCATTGTCATTATCGGTTGGGGTTTGTGGTCATTGATGAGCTGGCTGGTGAGTCTGTTTGGTAAAACTACTGGATTTGGTTAAATAATAGAAAAATAGGTCAGTTAGGCAATAAAAAAGGCAGCAACGATATCAACGTTTGCAGCCTTTTTTATTGCCATTTCCACTAACTTTACGACATATTTTTATACTTATAAAGCTTACTCAGTAATCACTTCTGCATCGGCACTAATGGCATCAAAGCTTGTCATTTTATTATTTTGAATAAAATCTATGGTACCACCGCCAGCATGACTAACTAGCTGAACATTGCCATCACTTGAGCGATAGGTAGGATTATTACCTTGACCCTCAGGCGCGCTTAAGGTCATTTTAGGTTTGTTCGGTAAGGTGATGATGGCATTAAGCATGCCCGCCGCTGAAGTCTCAAAAACGACTGATAATGATTCGCCCGAGGCACTTCGATATTTAACGTCAGTGATTTGCGCGCCTTTAATGGCTTGCTCTGGATTGGGCGCTGGAGCAGGGTCAATGACTGAGGTATCCGTTGTGCCAAGATTATCCTCTAGCTCCGTTAAGTTCACATCTTGTTCTGGATTCACAGCAGACGCGTTGGCATTAATATCATCAGTAACATTGGGTACATTCATGTTGGAAGTCACAGGTGTCGTTTGAACTGCCAGTTCTGCGCCTGTTTCATTAGTGGTCTCAGGCTCTGGTGTTTTTTTGCAGGCAATCAACAGTGATACGCTTAAAAAAATGGCAGATACAGCCTGAAAATATGGTTTTGATTTTATAAAGGTAGAGGGAAGAGTTTTCATAATAAGACAGCTATCCATTAGTGAGGGTCATAATTAGGCATATAGCTAAGGTACTGAACTTAAATTAATGATTGACGTGTTTTATGCTTATGTACTTTATGTAGCCGCGCCCGATTGGGCGATAGGCGCGCCAACATAGCGGCAGATAAAGGTGTAAAACAGCCTAACATCATATCTGCTAAGGCTTCGGCACATATAGGTGCAATCGCATAACCTTTTGCACCCATTGCTGACATGGTCCATAAACGCTGACTCTGTGCAAGTAATCCGACCAATGGATGATAATCCATCGTTTGAGTACGAATGCCAGCACGCGCATGCCATGTACTGATATCATTTGGCAAGACGCTGCTTAATTCAGGCATATCTTCAATCAACTTGTCATAATTTTGCTGGTTTTCTTCACTGCGAATATCAATATTCGCATCACCATCGATAAAGCTTGCACCAAGTAAAAAGTGCGGCTGATTTTCGCTAATATGGTTCAGTTCCGCATCACCGCTCTGTCCAATAAATGGCGCACAGTAGCCACTGTATTTGAGCGGCAATTTAGGCAGTTTAGTCAGTTGCTGCGCAGTTGGTGTAAACCAAGACAGTTGCCCGCGAATCGTCCGGCACTTAACGATACGTTTATCCAATTGATGGCTTTCATAAGCCGCGCAAATCACAACATGGTCAGCTGTGATAGTCAAAGAGGCTTGGCTCGCATTTTTATCCTCTTTAGAACCTGTCAAAATGACATTGCCCTCGGTTTCCTTAATATTAATAATATTGAGCTGCTGATAGGTGATATTGGGGTGCGCAAGGATAACGGTTTTTAAGGCTTGTGGATTGACCAAACCAGACTGTGGCAGATACAAGTTATGAGCTAAGTCTTTATCTTTTAAACCACTGATATCCTGTGCTTTTTCAGTGCTGATAGTGGTTGCCATAGCATCTGGATAATCTAAAATCTGCTCCGTACCAATATTAGTTTTCACCAATAAGTCTAATGTGCCGGTCTGCTCAAGTATCAGCGGCGATTTTTGGATAGCAGCTTGCTGATTAAAGTATCGATATAATCGACCACTGTATAAATAGCCAATAGAATGCAGATGCTCATAAACATGATGAATAGGCGTCATATTCGGGGCGAGTAGGGCACGCGGATTACCGGATGCACCAGCCAGCGGTGCGTCTTTATCGAGCACTGTCACGCTTATACCACGATTGGCAAGTGACCATGCAGTCAGTAGTCCTGCCACACCAGCACCAATAACGACTGCATTATTAGGATAGTTGGACAAAGGCACCTTATTAGATAAGGTTGAAATAGGCTTATCTAAAGATGACATCTCGCTCATAACGGCCGTGAGCATCTCGCGCTTAGACACAAGCACTTTGCTCTTTTTAATGACAAAACCCTGCGACTGTAATCCACGTTTGATGATACCTGCACAGCTATAGGTAGCAGCAGTCGTGCCAGCACGTGATAGGCGTTGCATGTGGCTAAAGATACGCTCTGTCCATAAGATCTCATTGCAAGAAGGCGCAAACCCATCTAGAAACCAGGCATTGATGTACGGACGCTGAGTAGCTACTGCACTATCTAAACTTGCTAAGCTATCACTAGCATCACCTAGCCAAATATCAAGGGTTAAATTATCCTCAATAAAATCTAGCCGATGACAACCAGCGATAAGAGGAGGATAACTGGTTAAAAGTTGCTCAATCAACAGTGCCAGTTCAGGTGTACGTTGTCCCAGTGGGGCAAGTATCTTTGCTAAGTCATTAAGGAGGACGGGATGTTTTTCGGTAGTAATAAAGTGCAAACGGGCGCTTGCTAAGTGCGGGTGTGTTAATCGAAGCTGTCGCCACAACTGCCAAGTCGCGAGTAAATTAAGTCCTGTACCAAAACCTAGTTCGTAGATCGTAAAGCATTGCTTAGGAATAAGGTTTGCCAATCGCGTGGGCAGCTGATTATGTGCCAAAAATACATGGTGAGATTCTGCTAAACCATCTGCTTGCGAAAAATAGGCATCGCCAAACTCACCTGATACTGGCACTTCATTACCAGCGTCATCAGTTTGCCACTCAATGTTGGCTGGAGAGATAACATGTGCTGGTGTCGTGCTTTTGATTGTATTAATAGCCATAGAAGCTGGTTTGGGCATAATTATTTATCAACCCCACAGTGGTCAAGCAAGTAGGAAGTGGAGCATCAAATCGGTAGACATCAATCCAATAGATGATTTCAATCGATAAAAATGCAACTACCAGCGTTCACGGCGGACAAACACCAGCCATGAGATGAAAATACCGACCAATAGGCTAAGCAAAACAGTAAATGCACCATATAAAAATAATTGACCTTGACTTTCATAAACCAAGACGTTTGCTTGCGTCTGCAAATCATTGACTTGGCGTTGCAGCTGGGCATTACGGCTTAGTAATTCTTGGTTGGCAGCTGATAAAGCTTTATTTGATGGTTGCAGCTGTGCCGCCAAGGTATCGTTAATATCGGTAGCAGGCTTTGCTGCGGTAGCCATTTCTATGACCGGAGCAGTTGTTTGAGGGTCGCTCGATTGAGGAGCGTTGTTAGCTGCGATTAGTGCTGGCACAATCCCTGCTGCGGGCTCGGTTTGAGTAGTCAGTGTTGGCGCTGCATGTACTGACATTGACAGGGCAGTAATAGATACTATGCCCACAAAAACAGTACTTGCAAGACCAGTTTTACGACTTTTTAATGAGAGTAACCGCTGAATCACGATGATGCTACCTCATTTGTTGTGCTGACATTCACTGCTGGTAACGCTTGAATAAATGGCTTGATATCGACATGACTGTAAACACCGTCACGCAAATACGGCTCAGCGCTTGCCCAGTTTTGAGCTGCCTCAAGCGAGTCAAAGTCCGCGATAATCAGGCTGCCTGACATCTCGCTTTTACCATGTTCAATCGGTGTTGGACCGGCGATAATCAAGCGCTGCTCACGATTCAATATTTGTAAGCGCTCAACGTGCTCTGGACGTGTCAGCTGACGTTGCGCGCTACTGCCTGCTACGTCATGACCGATAATGGCGAATAAAGACATGTTGCTTCCCCAATTAATAATAAAAATAGAGCGTTAGAATCAATAACTATCATGCGTCATTTTGTCTTATCAGACTTTGTAAAGCATGATAGTTATCATTGGCATTCAGAGATAACAAAATATCTACTATTAAGTTATCAGCTGCTATTTAACTTTTATTTAGCTGACTTATCCGTCAATGCAGGGTTTAGATGCTTTTTCAATAACAAAAACTGAGCAACTACGAATACTAGCATCAGCGGAATCCAGCCATAAGTTTTAAAGTTAATCCAAGCTTCATCTGACATGGTAAATGCCGTGATATAATGTAGGACAGCCATCATCGCAAAAAACAATGCCCAAGCAATGGTCAGTTTTTTCCAACCACTCATTGTGAGCGAAAAAACGTCTTTCATTGCCAGTTGCATCAAAGGTTTATTGATTGCGGCACTGACCAACAGCGTTAGCGCAAAAATACCGTTAATAATCGGTGATTTCCATCGCAAGTAAATATCGTCACGCAACAGCAGGGTACCACCGCAAAAAACGATAGTTAACAGTAAGACGACCCATTGCTGTTTGTCGAACTTACCCTTTTGACGCACAAAGTGAATCGCATAGACGATGATAGTAGCAACGAGCAATGCGCCAGCTGCCGCTAAAATACCATTGTAACGAGCAGCAATAAAAAACGCGATCAAAGGAATGAAGTCTAATAAGGCTTTCATAGCAAATAAAATGTCCAACTAAAACGTATGCGCTAGTTTACACGTCTACTGCGTCAAAAAAAAGCAATCAACACTATAATCCTCTGATATGAGCTGCTTTGACACTTTTAACCTTATTTTACTCAAGAATATTCAAAACTCTAAGGCTTGCTTTATGAAAATCGATTTACATTGTCATAGTACCTGCTCTGATGGCACTTATGCGCCGGCAGAAGTGGTACAGCGCGCCCATACGGCTGGCATTAATGTATTGGCTTTGACCGATCATGATACCTTGCTAGGTATCGATGAGGCACGCGCCGCAGCAGAAGCTTGCAATATACAACTGATTAATGGCGTAGAAATCAGCTGTGAGCATACTTTGAGCGGCGGTTACGGTAAAAATAAATCTACTAACAAAATTATTCATGTACTTGGGCTTGATTTTACCGACCGCGAGAAAATGCACGCCACCCTACAACAGTTGCAAGACAGCCGCGCGACTCGCGGTCAACGTATTACAGAAAAACTCAGTAAGCTGCTTGGTATCGATTATGATGAGCTGTGGCAAGCTGTTCTTGCTAAAGCTAGTGGCAATCCGCAAGCAGTTGGGCGTGCACATATCGGGCAAGTGTTATTTGAACGCGGTGAAGTAAAGACGGTACAAAAAGCCTTTGATAAGTATTTGGCAGACAATAAATCTGCTTATGTGGCGATCGAGGCGCTGACAATGCAGCGCGGCATTGAGCTGATACAGGAATGTGGTGGCAAAGCGGTGTTGGCACATCCAACGCGGTATCAGCTGTCAGCGACGCGCGTCCGTAAGCTTATCGAAGAATTTGCGCAGCTTGGTGGTGATGCTTGTGAGTTACCTGCCAATAGCGAGCCTGTCAGTACGCGTAAAATGGTTGACCGTAGTATTGCTGAGCACAAGCTTGCTGCATCGATAGGTAGTGACTTTCATGGGAGTAATATGCCATGGCGACGCTTGGGCGATGTCCCCAACATGCATCCCGAACAGCAAGGTATCTGGCAATCTTTTGCGGCTTTATCTTAAATAGAACACAGCTGCACTTATTGACCGATGAATCAATTAAACGGATTGATAAATAGATCAAAAATTGCCACACTCAATGATAAGTTCAGATTTAGTATCAATCATGACACCGGATGGATTGCTCTGGTTTTAACTCAATCACTTTCATTGTTTTCGGTAGCCCATTATGGCTTTTTCGATATCTCATCTAGGCTATAGAAAACTCTCTCGAGT
This sequence comes from Psychrobacter sp. ANT_H59, assembly GCF_008369225.1. Lineage (NCBI taxonomy): Bacteria > Pseudomonadati > Pseudomonadota > Gammaproteobacteria > Moraxellales > Moraxellaceae > Psychrobacter > Psychrobacter sp. ANT_H59. The sequence goes on along the minus strand of NZ_VOBE01000003.1, from coordinate 220,192 downwards.
TATTTTCGAGTGGCAGGCTGCTGATAGAGCATTGCTGCTAGCATTGTTTGTGTTGATGGAAATTACCTTACATTGGTTCTGGTGCTTGTATGTTTGGTTTCGTAGAGAGACCTATAGCTCCTATGTTGACATGTCGCTGTTGTATCCTTTATGGATTGGCATTACGCTGCTTGGACTCTTCTTTTTATGGATGATCAGTCGCTCATCGCCTATCAAAACCGGTCACGGCTCGCTACATACGTGGCAGGCGGTATTAATCACACTTTATAGTACTTATATTGCGGTGGTTATTTTGGTAATGGGGCATAGCAGCTTGGTTGCTGGGGTGTCGCTGGTGGGCGGGGCGATGCTGGGTATGATGCTTATACGGCGGCGTTATGTATGGAAGGCTTTTTTGGCTCATAGTATGCTGATTTTTTCGGCTACATTAATTCCCTATTTCGGCTTTACGATTCCCAACCTGCAACAAATGACAGCGACCTCTTTTCCCTTGGATAGCTATAACTATTTGACCTATAGCGAGACCACAGCTATCGAAAATGCCATCTCTGCGTCCATATTTCAAAATGGGACGCTTAGCTGGGATACGTTTAATCAACTGCGTTTTTCTTCCGCTTTTTTTTGGCGCAGCACACATATTTATATGTCGCTGCCAAAAGCGATTTTTATCATCTATATGTTTCGCACGCTGCTGTTGATATTGGATAACAGTAAAGCGGAGATTATGCAGTATGCCAATCATGACGAATTGACCCAGCTGAAAAGTCGCCGTTATGGCTTAACGCAAATGCAGCAGGCGCTTTTGGCAATGGGAGATCAGCAGGACGTCAGTATTATATTATTAGACTTAGATTGGTTCAAAAACATTAATGACAATTATGGTCATGATGTTGGCGATCAAGTATTGTCAGAGGTTGCACAGACCTTATTGAATTCATTGACAGAAGAGGCGATTGTGAGTCGGTATGGTGGAGAAGAGTTTTTAATCGTGCTCCCAGATACCTCGCATGATAGCGTCATGACGATTGCTAAACAGCTGCGACGAGATATTGCTGAGCAAGTCATCAGTGGCGACAACCATACAGATTTTAATGTTACGGCAAGTTTAGGGGTTTATACCTTGACGCATGCTGAGCGTATTCATATTCAAAGTGAATATAGGGCTGATGAGGCAAAAGAAAATGTACAATCGCCAAATAATTCAAAAAAAGACCGTTTATCTATTAAAGAATTGCAAAAAAGCAGCCCAATACAAAACAGCTCGCAACGAAGAATTGCTCACAGAAGAAAACGAGTCGCCACAGAAATCGCGAAGGCACAATTGCCCATCGACATTTGCCAGCGCTTGATTTGTATCGCTGATAAAGCACTATACGAAGCCAAGGATCGCGGACGTAATCAAGTCGTTAGTGCCAACGAGATACTAGCAGCAGAAAATAGCACGGTTATCTCATTTTATACCGCTAGCAAATAAATTAGTACTTTAACCTTTTAGGTCCTTAACCGGTTATGACATAGATAATGTCTAGGTATTTAATTCTTGTACCAAACTTGCTAATAAGCTGGTCGCAAAGCTACCGGTCGTCAAAGTAAAGTTTAAGATCAGTATCTGACTATCTTCTTTATCCTGCCATTCCCAACTTAATGCTTCAATAGGTAATCGTAGTGCTCGCCTTTGCGCCTTGATATCACGCTGCTCTAGACCTGTGGCTAGCTGTGTTAACAATGGACTATGCGCTACGGTGTCCGCTTCCATGGCTGCCGCTTTGCCGCTGACCTTCTCATTACCTGTGCCCCACAGCACGGCGGTCGGATGGATATCGCCTGATTCAAGACGGGCTCGTAAGGTATCGTCTATCTCGTCGCTTGCAAATATCGAGCCTGAGCCATCTAGATTAAATACTTCACCTGCAAGTCCGTGGTTCCAGCTGCCATCACGGACACGTGCTGCCAATATCTCATTAAATATCAAACTGCGTGCCGCCGATAGCTCCATGGTGTTTTGCTCGCGTGGCACGCGTTTACGTTTGCCTTTATTAGACGGCGGACGGGCCTCAGGTACAGGACGCGCAAACAACGACAATGCTTCTCTAATATTGTTGCCACTGCGACCAAAGCGCTGCGGCCCAAAATAATTGGGCACGCCACTTTGACTAATAATCATTAAGTGCTGCTCAACGGCTTGCTTAGCAGACAATAGCTGTTCAGATGATGGTGATGGTGTATCAAAGCCTACAAATTCAATATCACGCAAGGTAATAATAAATTGATTGGCGCGGTGCGTGCCGCGATTGAGCTTTTTATTGTGCCACTGCTGCTCAAGGATAGTGATTGACTCATTAGCACCGATATCTAAGGGCGCAAACTCAGAGTCTGGTAATTGCTTCTTTGGTATGCGCAGGCTAAACCACTGTGTTGTTAGCGCATGACGGTCTTTCAGTCCTGAGAAGCCGACATCACGTAAAGGAATATCCGCCCATTCGGACAATAATTTGGCAAGATACGCCGTGTTCATCCCTGACTTTTGGATATGTAACCATAAATGCTCACCTTTGCCCGTGAACTCTAATGGTAGCAACTCGTTAACAATAAAATCCGTGGTATGAGCCTTGTAAGTAGCATGCTTTAACAGCGGCTGTATCGGCTGCGGTAAATTGGCAGTATTAGTGGCAGCGGTAATATCATGGTCTTGAACAGTCATAAGATAGTCTTTTACGTTTTATAGAACATTAATAGGGATTAAAAAAGCAGTCATTACGTTTTGCAACGTGGTCAATATACAAAAGAACAGCATAAGTGAAGGAGGCTTGCTACTATCGATAAGTCTCGACACGCTTTAAACAGGAACCATTATAACCGTTAAGGATGACTTATGAGTAAGGCAGCTACTATAAATACAGTCACTATAAACAAAGCCGACATTATCAGCGGCGGTATGAAATCGTACAAGCAAGATGATGATGGTATCATTTTAATTACCCGTGACGACAGCACGTTTCGCGCTTTTGATGGCAAATGTCCGCATGCTGGAGCAGATTTGGGTACAGGTTTGCGTTGTGGTAATCGCGTTATTTGTCCTTGGCATCATGCAACTTTTGATAGCAGCGACGGCGCATTACTGGAGCCAATCGCGACAACAGGCTTGACTCAATATCAAATCATAGATAATGGCGACAGCCTAACGGTTGATACCTCAGCCAAGATAGATAAGCAGGTTGAAAATGATAAGCTGACTGATACTCATACTATTATCGTTGGCGGTGGCGGTGCAGGGTTTATGACTGCCCATCAGCTACGCAATACTGGCTACGGCGGCAAGATTACCTTGGTGAGTACCGAGGAAAAGGCCCCTTATAATCGTCCTTTATTATCCAAGGCTTTTTTGGCCAGTAATATGCCAGAAGAAAAGCTATTGCTGGGCGGTACAGATTGGGCAAGCAAACACGATATTGAGCTGCGCTTAAACCAAACGGTCAGTGAAGTGTTGCTCACTGACCGTAGTATCGTGATAACAGATGAAAAGGGTGATAACAACAAGCTAACAGCGGAATTTTTAGTTGTGGCAACTGGCGCTGAGCCCAAGATTCCACCTATTAAAGGGGCAACGCTTGATGGTGTCTATACCTTGCGTAGTATGGATGATGCCAAATTAATCAAAGCCGCCAGTCATGATCAGCGCGTAGTCATCGTCGGGACGGGATTTATCGGTATGGAAGTCGCTTCAGCATTGGCGCAGTCGGGTACGACAGCTTCTATCACTGTTATCGGTCAGGACCATCGTATGATGGGCAATATTGTGTCCGAAACGGTCAGTAATGCACTGATTAAATTGCATAAAGAAAACGGTATTCAGTTCTTATTTAATGCCAGCGTTGCTGAAATCATTGCAGCTGAAAATACTACCAGTAATAACGAAGAGAACTTCTCACAAGTGAATGGCGTTAAATTAGCCAATGGTGAGCAAATCGATGCCGATATCGTGATTTTAGGAACAGGTGTCGCACCACGTATCGAGTTATTACAGGATACCAATCATCCAGATGGCGTACCAGTCGATGAGCATCTACAACTGCGCGATGGCGTTTATGCGCTTGGGGATATCGCTAAAGCCCCCAGTCAACTTGGGCGTATGCGTATTGAGCACTGGCGGGTTGCATTGCAACATGGCATGGTGACGGCAGCAGCAATATTAAATGATGACGAGGTCAAATCGTTAGATGAGCGTATTCCTTTCTTTTGGACGATGCAATATGGCAAAAGTCTGCGTTATAGCGGACATGCTACGACGCCAGATCATGGCATTCTAATGGGTTCGCCAGATACTTTTAATTATATCGAATACTACTTCGATGATGAAAATGAAGATACACGCGCTAGTGCCGCAAGCTCGCTTGGACGTGATAAAGAGCTGGTGGCATTCTCTGAGCTGTTGCGCCAAGGTCATGCGCCAACACGTGCACAGATTAACGCCGGCTTTGATATTATTGAGCAAGCGCAGGCGTTATCGCGCTAGTAATGAAAATGGATAAATATTACTATTAAAGCTGAGCTATTTATTTAGGTCAGCTTTTTAATCTAGGATAGATATCAGATAAAAAACTTACGTATTTTATCAATACATGAGGCAGATAGAATTTTTTGCAGCCTCTGTCGGCGGAGGCACAGCACGCAAGAAAATTTCTATCTGCCTCTTTATGAATTTCTTATAATGAACTGAATATACGGATAATAAAAGGACAAAATAATATGAATGAAGCCCAGACTAACAACGACAATATTAATAACGACAATGCCAATAAAGAAACTGTTTTCTTACGTCAAGCAGAAGCTAGTGATATTGGCGCACTTGAGCAGCTATTGAACCGCTGTTATCGGCAGACAGAAGGCTGGACCAATGAAGCAGACTTAATCGGTGGTATTCGTATTACTCAAGATGAGCTGGCTCGTACTATCGCTAATCCTACCCATTATCTCTTTGTTTATCCGAAAACCACAACAGGCGAGCGTGATGGAGAAGAAATGGGTGAGCTGTTAGGATGTATCGGAGTTGATATGCAAGTTAATGCTACTGCTGATAAAAAAGCTTATATCGGTATGTTTGCCGTCCATCCTGAGCTACAAGGGCAGGGCGTTGGCAACGTGATTTTGCAAGCAGCCGAGACATTTGCAGGTCGTCATCTACAACCAGATGAGCAAGCCACTGATAGTCAAGCAACCGATAAAAAACCGGCTCGTTTGACCATGTCTATTTTAAGCCATCGTCCTGAGCTATTGTCTTATTATCAGCGCCGCGGTTATCAGCTAAATGGCAATAAAATGCCGTTTCCAAATGATGGTAATAATGGCGAGCCAAAGCGTCAGGATTTGGAATTATTAGAATTAGAAAAACTAGTCAGTTAAAAAATATGTAGAGGCTAATATTATCGACCCCAAAAGTATTTGAAAGTCATAAACAGTCCTATACTCAGCAGTAAAAATGCCACCACAATTAAGCGCTTAAACCAGTTAAACGCTGGTAAGCGTGTGGCATTGTCATTAGAGGTAATATAGGCAAATAAAAATATCAGACTGACAACCAAGGTTAAAATGCCAAGCCCAATCGGTAATATAAAAAAATACGCCTGCCACATGAGTATCTCGCAACCATCATTATTAAGCACATCATAGCAGCATCCCGATTGTACTGTCTGACTTATAAGCACCTTAAATTTTATAAACATATCAGGACGACGACGTGAGAAATTTCAAAAAATCGGTATTCATTATGGTATTCATGCCGTTTTTTGCCGCGTGTTCTAATGCGCCTCCTGAAAATACGGTTGAAGGGCTGATCGAAGCGCAATATGAGCAAACTACCAAGATAGTAGAGGACGCAAAGGCTAACGCAGGCAATGATAAGATGGCAAAAGCCATGAGCGGCATGATGGAGACCATGATGCCAAAGCTCGAGCGCATTGAGAATATCGACTGCGATGCCATTGAGGGTGAAAATGCCTATCTCTGTAGCGCTGATGTCACCCAAACGATAGCGGGTAATAGCCAAACCAACAAGACGGGATTTAAAGTTTATCTAATTAATGATGAGTGGGTATTAGGTAATTAGAGGTTTTGATACTTTTTAATAAATAAGGGCTAATAAATGAGGGCTAATAAATAAGCACTTCTATTGGTTGCTGATAATAAAAAAGGATACCCAAACGGTATCCTTTTTATATCATAGATAAGGCTATTACTAATATTACCTAGTCCATTGCTAGCGCATCGTCACAAACTCTTCTGAGCCAGTGGGATGAATGGCGACGGTATTATCAAAGTCAGCTTTGGTTGCGCCCATTTTGATCGCTACCGCAAAGCCCTGAATCATCTCATCCACGCCAAAGCCGATACCGTGCAAGCCAATGACTTTTTCTTCCTCGCCTAAACATATCAGCTTCATTGTAGACTTTTGGCGATGCTGAGTCACCGCACTATACATATCCGTAAAGGTGGAGGTATAGCATTTGATATTGTCTTTACCAAATTGATTTACGGCATCGATTTCAGACAAACCAATGGTGCCAATAGGAGGGTGAGTAAAGATAACCGTCGGTATCAGCTCATAGTTTAGATGCTCATTAGTCTTATCATTAAATAAGCGCTCAGATAGGCGACGACCTGCGGCAATAGCCACCGGCGTCAAATCAACACTGTTTTCGATAATATCGCCTACCGCATAAATCCCTTTAACATTGGTGTTTTGGAATTTATCGACTATGATTTTGCCAAACTCGGTCGTTTCCACGCCCGTCACTTGCAAATTGATATTGTCCGTCGAAGGCGCACGACCAATCGCCCAAATCAAACAATCTACCGTATCAAGAGCACCATCTGTGGTACACAAAGTCAGGCTATCATCGTCATTTTTAACAACTTCAGTGAGCATGGTGTTGGTATGCAGCTGAATACCGTCTTGCTCCATCTCTATCAGCAAAGTCTCCACAATGGTGTGATCAAACGAGCGCAGCGGCGAGTGCTGACGGACATACAAGTGTACCTCAGCGCCAAGACTATTCATCACACCAGCGATCTCAACGGCGATATATCCCGCTCCAACGATAGCGACCCGTTTTGGCAAATGATTTAAGGCAAAAAAACCATCAGAATCGATGCCATGTTCTGCGCCTCTGATATTTGGCTTAATAGGATGACCGCCTGTAGCAATCAAAATATGGTCAGCGGTAATAAGCTCGCCATTCACTTCTACGGTATGATTATCAACAAATTTGGCAAAGCCTTTTATCACTTCAACACCGTTTTTTGCCAAGTTATTGTCATAAGCGCGGTGAATGTTTTGAATATATTGTTGACGGCTCTGTACCAGTTTTTGAAAGTCAAAGCCTTTTAGTTCAACGTCAAAGCCATAATCTGGCGCATACTTATGAATGGCTCCAGCAACCTGTGCGCCATACCACATCACTTTTTTGGGTACGCAGCCCAAGTTCACGCAGGTGCCGCCTAATTGGTTGGCTTCGATAATGGCACATTTTTTGCCATAGCTCGCGGCTCGATTAATCGAGGCGATGCCGCCGCTACCGCCGCCAATGGCGATATAGTCATAGTGTTTAGTCATATTGAGTCTCTTTATTAAGGGGTTATTAATGTAATTTGGAACGTTAATTGAAAACAGTGCCTAGCTAAGAGCAGTCCGCCATCTATACGATGGCACGACGTCTATAAAATAATAGTCCAGGAATGGACAAGCCCAGCACCAATCCTGAAGTCACAAATAAGGCTTCAAACAAATACACCATCATTTGGCTAAATAACTCGTCGGAAAAGCCAAAATAGCCAATCTGTACCATACTGACCATCGCCTTATAAGCAGCGATACCTGGCATCATACAGATGACACTGGGCGAAATTAATGCTTTGGGCGGTAGCGTGTACTTTTTAGAAAAATACACCCCCAAGAAGCTGGCAAGCATCGCCCCAAAAAAGCTGGCCACAACGAGATGGACATGTTGATAGACAAGAGCCGTCTTTAGCCCGAATCCAAACGCGGTCATCAGCAAACAAGGCAAAATATAACGTTTGGGAACGCTAAACATCAGCGTCCAACCAAGGGTGATGATACACGACAGCACCACGGTTTCAATGAACCACATGTCAAAATCCCCAGTGCTGTATTCTAAGTAAGCCCAGCGCCATTACGATACCAACACACGCGGACAAAGTCAGCATATAGGTAAAAACGGCACGCCCAATCCCAATATTGACATAGCCTTTTAGGATATCTGAGAAAGAATTGATCAAAGGAAAGCTTGGCACTAATAAGAGTACACTAGAGGCAACAGCAATATCGGCATTATTACCAATATCAAAATAATAGGTAGTCGACCCAATTAAAGAGGCAATAAAAGCGGTCACGATGACCGCTATAAAGGGATTAAAATGGTGCTTGGACAGGTAGATACGAGTGAGCATCGCCACCATACCCGCGATAAAGGTCACGGCGGTAATTGACCAACTGCCGCCGTTTAGATAAGCAAATGCAGCACAAGATGCGCCAACAAACACAGCCACTAGCCACGTCGGGTAAACGGTCTTATCTAATTCATCAAAGGCAAGTGTGGTGCGTTCAGTCAGCTCAGGCTTCAGTTTGTCATTATCATTATCTGTGAGGGCTTCGGTTTTATTGACAATTTGCTGAATTTGTACCAATAAATTGACATTGATGCTTTGATTGATCGTGTCTCTGGTGGTGGTGATACAGCGCTCATCACAGATAGTGGTTAAGGTAATGGCATTAAAATTCAGCGAACATTCCACGCTGTTCATCCCCAAAGCAAGCCCCAAGCGTTTACATAAGTCCACCACTACGGCAGACTCAGCGCCATATTGCATAAGGAGTAAGCCGCAACGCACGCATAATCGAGTAATGTGCTGTTGCTGTACGTAGCTGGTAGAGGTCATTGAGGGTGTACGCATGTTGGCTATTGTGATATTTGTGAATTGTTATAATGTATCGATGAGGCAAGGTAACGATAGCATAACTTGCCGTGCTTATTTGCTACTATTATAAAGCGTAAACCACTGTCGCAAGGAGAATAAAATGCATATCGCTATCTTAACGCTGACTTTTGCTCTGCCCGGTTGTAGCTCATTAAAGGAGAAACGCCAACGTATGGGCGGCTTGCATGCACGCTTTGGCAATACGCCAAGCGTCGCGGTATGTGAGAGTGGTGAGCGTGATCGGCATGATGCCAGCGAATGGACGTTTGTGATCGTCGGGCTGTCTAAACGTGAGGTCGAATCGCAGTGTAGTCAGATTGAGGAAAAAGTAGAAAGTACGGTAGATGCGCGGGTGATGAATGTTGAGAGGGAGTTTATTTAGTTTATGGTGTCTTCGTAGAGAGCCAATCCCACTTTTCGCTAATATCTTGGTTGCCCACTAGAGCGATGACTAATAGCCAGTAATATTCCTGTTGTCTCGATATTGCTCCTAGCTAAGTCACCGCAATCTAGTGGTTAACCAAGGATAACCGCTACAATCGGGGCTAAAATGCTTATAAAGGTAGATATTGTAGTTAAGGTTTGATTGATATTGTTGCTGAGTGTCGCAACCTTTACCCACTGTGCTATTAACTTAAAAATTGCATTTTTTAAAGAACGTTAAATGGAAATTGTATATGATGAAAATGAACTATGACAATAGTGTGGAATTAGCATTAGCATTAAATTTTAAAAGAGTAGAGGATACTGATGCTTTTAACGGAGAGTACTTTATAAAAGAGAATAAAAAGTGGATTCACTGGATTCACAAGTTAAAAGCCAAGTTAGGAGTAGAAGATGAGGAAGAGCTCAGAGAACATGGCTACGATTTAGACAGTTATTATAAATATAGAAGTTATACAAATGCTATGGCAAGAGAGTATATAAGTATGCAGATAAAAGAGAGCATTTATAGTCAAGATTCTGTTCTGTCTGGTAAGATAGATATACTTGATAATGGACAGCTTTTACAGTCTATTGTTTCTCTTAAAGAAGAAGGTTTTGATGACGAAGTATTAGCAGATTTTCATTATCAAATGTCTAAAAGATGATCTGTAGGGTGCGTTCTAAGCACCTTTAAAACCCCTATATTAAAGAGTGCGTAGAACACATCCTATGGAGGATATGATGGCTAGAGATGCTATAAAAGAAATCATGGATTTAAAATCAAGAAATGAGTTTGCGGACAGCCATCAAGTTTACTTAAGACTTTACTCATTGCAAGAATTACTTAAAAGTAATGCTGGTAACGATCATATAAGTGAAGAGGTTTTCAAATATATACCTATAGCTCTTGTTGCTTGCATGGAGGGACTTTTTCGTTCTTTATATGCAGAGATTATAGATTATGGAGAACCCTACTCAAATAATGTCGAAAAATTCAATAACTCAAATAAAAAATTTGATTATAGTATAGTTAATGCTATTCAGAGTAAAAAATTGACAATTGGAGAGTTCATTTCACATACACTATCTTGTAATAATATAAGTGATATTGATAATAATATCTCAATATTGTTAGGAATAAAATTCTTACATGAACTAAATAATTTTGAAACTCAAAGTATATTTGATGAACAGAAATTGATTAATAGTAGTTTTAAAAGTAATGCTAATGAGATTCTAAAGAGTGTTGTTACTGTATTCGAATTAAGGCATATATTTTGCCATGAGTTTGGAACAAAAGTAGAAGTCAATGAAGATTTTATTCAGGAATTGTTTTCAAACACTAAAATATTTTTAGAAAATACTACTGATTTCATTCATTCTAAATTATATCCAGATGCTCCAGAAACACAAACTGACATGAACGTTCATGCACATAACGAGTTCGATAAACTTGATATAAAGCTTGAAAGTTATATCAGTAAATTAAGAAACAAAGATTTTACTGACATGCTGGATTTTGATAAATATTTATTTAAGGAGTCTATCCTCAAATGGAAGAAATATCGCGAAAGCGAGGCGCAATATAAGTCTAGCGTAGTTGAAGGTGGTTCTATGCAGCCTATGATTTATTCTATGAGTATGCATACTACTACATTGCGGAAAATTAAAGAGTTAGAAGAAGATTATCCTGAATTATTCTAACTTTAACTAATTTCGTAAACGTTGCGTCGAGAAGCGAGATTAGCTACATCTTATTTATAATCAGAAAATTATAGATTTTCTCCTGCATTGGTGCAAAGTATTGCTTAACTATCACCCAACGAAAAGGCCACCCTATAAAGAGTAGCCTTTCATTCATTATTACCTAAGTTCTATTAACTTACTTCTTTCATCGCTTGCTTAAGCATCGGCTTCAAGAATACACCAGTGTATGATTCTTTGACTTCTGCCACTTCCTCAGGCGTACCTTCAGCGATGATCATGCCGCCACCTTTACCGCCTTCAGGGCCAAGGTCAATCACCCAATCCGCCGTTTTGATGACGTCCAAGTTGTGCTCGATGACCACGATAGTATTACCTTTATCACGTAGTGCATGCAGGATATTGAGCAGCTTATCGATATCATGGAAATGCAAACCAGTAGTTGGCTCATCCAAGATATAAAGCGTCTGTCCGGTATCGCGTTTGGCAAGCTCACGCGCCAATTTCACACGCTGCGCTTCACCGCCAGATAGCGTCGGTGCAGACTGACCCAAGCGAATGTAGCTCAGACCAACATCCATGAGTGCTTGCAGGCGACGATAAATCGCCGGAATGGCGGAGAAGAACTCAGTCGCGTCCTCAACCGTCATATCAAGCACGTCGGCGATATTTTTACCTTTATAGTGAATCTCTAAGGTCTCGCGGTTATAGCGCTTGCCTTCACAGGTATCACACGGCACATACATATCAGGTAAGAAATGCATCTCAACTTTGATAAGACCATCACCTTGACACATCTCACAGCGTCCGCCTTTCACGTTGAAGCTAAAGCGACCTGCTTTATAACCACGGGCGCGCGCTTCTTGAGTTTGTGCAAACATCTCACGTACTGGGGTAAACACGCCGGTATACGTCGCTGGGTTTGAGCGCGGCGTACGACCAATCGGGCTTTGATCGATATCGACCATTTTATCCAAATGCTCAAGACCGCTGATGCTGTCATGCTTATCCGCGATGAGCGTCGAAGCATTGTTTAACTGAGTCGCGGCAAGTGGCATTAAAGTACGGTTAATCAAGGTCGATTTACCAGAACCTGAAACACCCGTGATACAGGTCATGATACCGATTGGTAAAGACAAATCAACATCGTGTAAGTTGTTACCAGACGCACCTTTTAGTTCAATGGTCATCGGTACTTTTTTCGGTTTGGCTTTACCTTTTTCCTCAACCTCTATCGTTTTGGCTTTATGACGAATCGCTGGAATCTCGATTCTTTTCTTACCAGACATATATTGTCCAGTCAGCGATTCTTTGTTTGCCATGATGTCATCGACCGTACCTTGAGCGATGATATGACCACCATGTATGCCAGCGCCCACTCCGATATCGATGACGTGATCCGCTTGACGAATCGCATCTTCATCATGCTCAACGACCAATACCGTATTGCCCAAATCACGCAAGCGCGTTAAGGTTTTTAGTAGACGATCATTATCACGCTGATGAAGTCCAATTGATGGTTCATCGAGTACATACATCACACCCATCAAGCCTGCACCAATTTGACTAGCGAGACGAATACGCTGTGCTTCACCACCTGATAGAGTTTCAGCAGAGCGGGCGAGGGATAAATAATCAAGTCCGACACTGACGAGGAAGTTGAGGCGCTCATTAATCTCTTTAAAGATTTTCTCCGCAACTTCGCCTTTATGACCGCCAATTTTAATGGTCTTATAATATTCAGCCGCATCACCTATAGACAGCTTCACGATTTGAGCGATGGTCTGGTCATCAACGCGCACATTACGTGAGATTTCATTGAGACGCGCACCATCACAGACGTTACAAGTGGTATCCGCTAGGTATTTTGCCAGCTCGTCACGGACGAGATTGCTTTGGGTTTTGGCATAGCGGCGCTCTAAGTATGGAAGCACACCTTCAAATGGTACGGTCTTGTTGGTTTTACGACCGCGCTCATCGGTAAAGTTAAAGGTCAGCTTCTCTTTACCAGAGCCTTGCATAATAAGGTCTTGCTGTTCTTTTGGTAAATCTTGCCACGGTGCATCCATGTCAATTTTGAAATGATTGCAGACGGTTGAAAGCAGACCAAAGTAATAGGCGTGGCGCTTATCCCAGCCATTAATTGCGCCTTGATTGAGCGATTTTTCATGATGGGTGATTAGTTTTTCGGCTGAGAAATATTGACGTTTACCAAGGCCATCACAGCTTGGGCAAGCACCGTACGGATTGTTAAAACTGAACATGCGCGGCTCAAGCTCAGAGACAGCGCGATCACAAACAGGGCAAGAATGCTTGGCTGACATGACTTGGTTTTCATCGCCGCCTTCTTTTGGATTGCCATCCATAAAGTGTAGCGTCACCAAACCTTGGCCTAAACGTAGAGCCGTCTCTAAACTTTCGGCGACGCGGTTACCTAAGTCATCACGAACTTTAAAGCGGTCAACGACGACTTCAATGGTATGCTTTTTCTTTTTATCGAGCGTTGGTAGCTCATCAGTATCATAGACATCGCCATCGACACGTACGCGCACAAAGCCTTGACCAATTAATTGCTCAAGCAAGACCGTATGCTCACCTTTACGCTCACGAATGACGGGTGCCAAAATCATAATCTTCGTGTCATCTGGCAATGCCATAACTTGATCGACCATCTCAGTGACCGACTGCGCGACCATTGGCTCGCCATGCTCAGGGCAAAACGGCGTACCAATACGCGCATAAAGCAGACGCAGATAGTCATAAATCTCGGTAATCGTACCGACGGTTGAGCGCGGGTTATGGTTGGTTGATTTTTGCTCGATGGCAATCGCCGGCGACAAGCCTTCGATACTATCGACGTCTGGCTTTTCCATTTGCGAGAGGAACTGACGCGCATAAGCCGAAAGACTTTCAACATAACGGCGTTGCCCTTCAGCATACAGCGTATCAAATGCCAATGAAGATTTACCAGAGCCTGATAAACCCGTAATGACCACAAATTTATCTCGTGGAATGTCTAAGTCGATATTTTTTAGATTATGAGTGCGTGCGCCGCGAACCTTAATATACTCGTGTGCCATCGGTGATAGGTTTCCTATTTGCTAAATGATATTTTCAAAAAAATAAAAGGGTCAATCAATATGAGTCAAATGATTCATCAAAAACGTGGATAATTTTAAAATTGCTATTCAAATTAATACGGCTTTATAAAAATATGCGCTTTTCACAAAGCGATAGTAATGGCTGTCTATATTAGAATATGCTTTTAATACTTGAAATGGATAAAGGTAATCTAAATAAAGATTAACTAATATGAGTGGTTTGTTATAGATTTGGCAGAATAACGTCGTTTTGTAAAAAGATTTACTATAAGTTTTTTCAGACCACAACGTTCTCAACGTCTTACTTTATTGTCATGATAGCTGCATTATTCAAGGTGTAATGACCCATCAGATGCACTTGGTAACAAAATTAACGCGTAAAATGAATGGCTTAAGTCGGTGTCCGCTATGATGCTGAAGTAGGAGGGCAAAAGTCTCGGCAAGCAAACGGCGAATGTCTTATACTAGTGAGCTTAATTTGTAGGCTAAACCCTTGATACAGTCGTAATAATACAAGCAGAGCTGCCGTGATAAACCAGCAATGATGAACCAGTGAGGCAAGTATGAATAGCGTAGAAAAACGGGCAATCCTCGGGGTCGGTGGCATCTTTGCCTTGCGGATGATTGGTTTGTTTATGATTGTGCCAGTATTTTCTGTGTATGGTGATAATTACGCGCATGCGACGCCGTTTCTGATTGGTTTGGCAGTCGGTATTTATGGGCTAGGGCAGGCGATATTTCAGATACCGATGAGCCTTGCCGCGGATAAGTTCCCGCGTAAGCCAATTATATTTTTAGGTCTTGTCTTGTTTGCCATCGGCGGTATTATTGCCGCCAATGCCACGGATATTTACGAGGTCATTATTGGTCGGGCGCTGGCAGGTAGTGGCGCGGTCTCTGCGGTATTGATGGCGTTACTCGCTGATGTAACGCGCGAAGAGATACGCACCAAAGCGATGGCGGCGATGGGTTTGACCATTGCAACCTCTATCATGCTTGCTTTTGCCTTTGGGCCTCTATTAGTAGGCTCGCTTGGCATCTCAGGATTATTTTGGTTGACTGCGGGCTTTGCAGTTTTGGCGATGTTATTGTTACTGTTCGTCCCGACACCGCTACGGGTACTTAAGCACAATTTAGACAATAAATCGATTGGTCAGCAGTTGGCAACAGTCCTAAAAATTGGCGATCTAAATCGCTTGCACATTGGCATATTTACTCTGCATCTGACCATGACCGCTATCTTTGTTATTTTACCGCATCAGCTTAATGACGTACTAGGATTGTCGGTACGTCAGCAAGGCTTGGTCTATTTGCCTTTATTGTTCATCGGTTTTGCCGTCGCGATACCTTTTATTATCATCGCTGAAAAGAAACGCAAAATGCGCCAAGTATTTTTAGCCGCGATTGCACTGATGACGGTTGCCTTAGCATTATTGGCGCTCGGTGGTCAGGTTGGCATTGGTATTATATTAGGCTTATTGCTCTACTTTATGGGCTTTAATCTACTTGAAGCAACGATTCCTTCATGGATATCCAAGCGCGCACCAGTCGCCAATAAAGCCACTGCGATGGGGTTAAATTCATCCAGTCAGTTCTTTGGTGCTTTTGTTGGTGGCGCGATGGGCGGGTTGTTATTAAGTCAGCCTAATTTGTTGGCATGGGGCATATTGGCAATTATAATGGCCGCCTCTTTATTGCTGATTATTCCTATTGCTGATCCACCATATTTGTCAAGTACGACTGTGACAATACCAAAGAATATCGATATTCAGGACTGGTCACGGCAAATGCTGGCAGTAGATGGTGTTGATGAGCTGGTGGTCATGGCAAAAGAACAAGTCGCTTATTTAAAATTGGACAAGACGCAGCTCACAGATACTTCGCGACAGGAGCTGTCGCATTTGGCGCAAAGCCCTCTAGATATTTAACAGAAAAATGGTTAAAGTAAAAGTATATTACTGCTAAGATTGAGGCTTTATATTAAAGACTCGATTAAAGCTGGTAATAAAATTATTCATAAGTAAAAGGACGATATCATGCGCGGTGTTAATAAAGTTATCATCATCGGTAACCTCGGTGCAGACCCTGAGGCACGTCAATTCAATAACGGCGGTAGCGTGACCAATATTTCGGTTGCGACGTCAGAGCAGTGGACAGATAAGCAAAGCGGTGAAAAAAGAGAAGCAACAGAATGGCATCGTATCTCACTATTCAATCGCTTGGGTGAAATCGCTGCGCAGTATCTTCGTAAAGGCAGTAAGGTATATATCGAAGGCAGCTTACGTACCCGTAAATATCAAGATCCCAACGGACAAGACCGTTATATCACTGAAATTCGTGCTGAACAAATGCAAATGCTAGATGGCTCGACAGGTGGTAGTAATGATGCTGGTGGTGGCTTTGGTAGCAATAATCAAGGTGGTCAAAGCAACCAAGGTGGCTATGGTAATCAGGGCGGTGGATTTAGTAATCAAGGTGGCCAGAACGACTATGGTCAGCAAGGAGGCAATCAGCCCGCTCAACAAGGCGGTTATAACCAAGGCGGCAGTGCGTCACAGGGTGGTCATCAAAATAGCTTTAACAATCAGAATACGCCCACTCAGCAGAATCAATTTAATAAACCGACTCAAGCACCAGCGCAGTCGAAGCCTACAGCGATGCCAGATGGCCCTGTAGACGATGACATTCCGTTCTAGGGTACAATAACAAGATGTTGTATTTATAAAGAAATAAACTTAGAGCCTTGCTAACGCAAGGCTTTTTAGTATGTACAGATAATGAAAGTGTAAGGAGTCATTTATATAATTAAGTCATTTTAAAAACGATATGCCAACAGAACCTGTGCATCAATGATGCCTCATAATAACTATACAGCATTAATCATTACGGAGGCTATTTAAAGAAATATTAATAAATAAAGCTATTTATTTAATATCATTGATTGTCATCGAATTAACCACCATTTATTGATTTTAGTAGAAAATAACGATAAGTCATTGTTATTGTCAGTATTTTTGTTTATATTAGCGTTGCTTATAATTTTAAGCATTCACACCATATTTATCAGTAGACAATCAAATTTTTATTAGTATGCGAAAGATTTATTATTTAATAATTACTGTATTTAGTAGTTCTTGATAAATCTATTTTTAGTATAAATGCTATTTATTTATACCCTTTATTTTAATGTGGAAAATACTATGAACAAAAGTAATGTTATTGATTTAAACAGCTTAAATGTTGATGAGCTACGTGCTATTACTGAAAATGCACAGCAGCTTATTGCTCAAAAGCAACACCAGCGCTTGTATGATGCTTATACGCAGTTTGAAAAAATCGCTGAAGAAAGCAACGCCAGTATCGAGGAGATTTTACAAGCGGGCGAAAAACTAGAAAAGAAGCGTAGCATTAAATACCGTAATACCGACAATGACGAAGAAACATGGACTGGTCGCGGACGTAAACCAACATGGCTAGTAGAGGCATTAGCCGCAGGTCGTCGTCTTGAAGATTTTGCTATTTAATTTTCTAATGGATAGTCGCTGTTATATTTAGCAACGAACGCTCTGTCTATAAAGTTCTGTTTGATTAACAAGTAGATCGAACCTTTATAGGCAGATAAAAGCCAGCATCTTTTTACCAAAATAGTGGTAAAAAGATACTGGCTTTTTTGCTGTCATCTGTATGCTATTGTTTGCTATGATAATGACGTTTTTACCTGATATAAGAGTTATGCCATCGTGCCCCAAGTATCTGCCTCGTCTCATAAGCATCCCCGTAAGCTGTGGTGGTTGATTGGACTTGTCTTGTTCGCGCTATTTGCTGTTTTGCAAATGCCCGCAGCATGGCTACTTGAAAAATATGCACCAGAGACGCCTTATGTACAGCATGTGTCCGGTAACGTATGGCAGGGCGCTGCAATTTGGCAAATACCTCTGTCAGCGACGCCATTGATCGGGGCGGCTGAATGGTCGTGGCAGCCGTGGCATTTATTATTGGGTAAGTTTGGTGCGAAGATTGATATTTTATCAGAGCAAACTCGCCTCAATGGTCAGGTAAAAATAGGTGCAAATTCTTGGGAAGTAAAAGACATGAGCGGTAAAATTGCGCCTGAGACTTTGACTCGGATTGTCGATTGGCAATTACCAAATACGCCAATTCAGGTCAATAATATCTCGCTCAAACGTCAGTCTGGTTCAAACGATGATGACTCAAACAGTGACTCTAATAGAAACACATCCGGCTTTCGTCAAGCGTCAGGTCAGCTGACATGGATTGGCGGCGAGCTCGGCTATCCTAGCGGCGGCAAAATATTTTATCTCACCATACCTGCTCTGCGTGCTGAGCTGAGCACCGAGCAAAAAAATAATAAAAATCTGCTGCATATCAATCTTGTCAACAATCAGGACAAGCGTTTAGGCGACTTGTATCTTGATGGCGATAATATGTTGGATGTCAGCTTGACCCAGCGTCTGCTCGAGAGTATGCCTGAATACAAGGGGAAAGCGCCGCAAGATACGCCTGTGGTTAGTGTACGTCAACCACTGTTAAATGGGCTAGGGACACGCTAGATGATGACGCTCCCTACAAGCTTAAAACCTGTGCTAAATATTTTTAACCGTTTTGCCGTTTGGCTGCTATTATTGGCAATCACTTGGTTAAGCTGGACGGCAGCGCGACTACTATGGCTGCTGCTTGCGCCACCGTTAGCGCCGGCATTACCACTGGTACCTTTACAGGATAACGCCTTATCCGCTCCAGATTATAATAGTCTATTTGCTATTTTTGCCGACCCTGATCCTATCGCTGCTGTAGTGCAGCCGCCGCCTAATATTGTGCTAAAGGGTGTATTGCTGGCCATTCCAGAGAGTTTGTCTTCGGCACTTTTAGAGGTCAACGGTGAAGTCAAAAACTACCGAATTGGTGACACCTTAAAAGACAGCGATTACACGTTGGTTGCGGTTGCTTGGAACGAGATTATTATCGCTGATACTATTGACAAGGAAACGGTGATTCGTATGCCAGAAGCCATGCCACTTGATCAAAGTGCGATGATCGCAGGCGGGGTCAGTAATCAGCGCTTGCAAGATAGCAATATGCTACCTAATGCGCCTGTGCCTGACCTAAGCAATACTGGTAATCAACCGGCTGCCGAAGCACCTAGCGACAGCGCGCCTAAATCTGCAATTGACGAAGCAGTGACTGAATTACAAGAAAACCCTGCCAGTTATTTAAGTAGAATGGGTGTAATGGCAGGAGGCGACAACTATCAAGTCACAGCAGCGATGCCTGCTAATATACGCAATCGCTTGGGACTTGAATCTGGTGATCGAGTACTGAAAGTCAACGGGCAAAGCGTCGGTAGTAATCCTGCTCAGGATGCTCGCGTATTACAACAAGTGAAGCAATCAGGGGAAGCACAGATAGAAGTACAACGTGGCGATCAAGTTATTACGATTCGGCAGCAGTTTTAGCATATATAAGTGACAAAAATGATTCTTCAAAATAAATATTTGTTGGTTGATATGATTGACGATATGATGGCCAACATAACTTAGTATCAATTAGAACTATGACTTATCAAAAGCATTAAAGAATCAGGACTTATCAAATCCAGTAACCATTAAATTCAATAGTCATTGAATTCAGTACATACCAAGCGCCATCACTGTAGGTAATCATCAATATGGTCAGTTCTCATAATTTTTCAGTCACACCTTTGCATCATATTTTGCAGCGTTTGATGCGATTGTGCCGTCCTCTTTGCTTGGCCATACCACTATGGGCGGCTAGTACTGGGCTGGTGAGTGCTGAAAGCTGGAAAGTCAATTTGCAAGATGCTGATATCAAAGCCTTTATCAATGAAGTGGCGACGATTACCAATCAAAACTTCGTCCTTGATCCGCGCATCAACGGTAATGTGACTGTGATCTCCAACAAGCCTTTGTCGCGTGATGAGATTTATCAGCTGTTTTTGAGCGTGATGCAAGTCAACGGTATCGCTGCTATCGATTCAGGAACAACGATTAAACTGGTGCCAGATAACGTCGCCAAACAAACCGGTGTTGCTGTTGATTTACGTGGTGAGAGCGTCGGTGAAACCTTGGCAACGCGGGTGATTTATCTGACGAATACCCAAGCAGCAGAAGTCTTGGGCGTTATCCGTCCGCTCATGCCACCGTCTGCACATGCCGCTGCTGTGCCTGGAGTCAATGCCTTAGTGCTGTCCGATCGTGCTGATAGCCTAAATCAGCTGACAGCGCTTATCCGTGATTTAGACAGTAATGTGAATGACAGCTTACAAGTCATACCACTACGTCATGTCGATGCCGAACGTATGATGGAGTTGATTAGCGCACTGGTGGCGAGTGCTGGTAGCGGGCAAGCGCAAGGTGGCAACAATCAGCTAAAGGTTATCGCCGACACGGCGAGCGACAGACTGTTGGTTAAAGGCAGTCCTGAGATGATTGCCAAAGTTCAAGAGATGGTCAATCAGTTGGACACAACGCCTTCAAGGCGCTTAAGTGGTCTGCGTGTTTTCCGCCTAAAATATGCCAGTGCCGGTCATATTGCTGAGATGCTGCGCGGTCTCCTTGCCAGCCAATCCATCAATAGCTCTGGTGGTTCTTCAACATTAGAGTCAGCATCATTGAATGATGCCGCTGCTACAGGGTCGTCGCTAACTGGTGGTGCTAATAGTAAGGTAGGTAGCAATAGTATCGGTGGTACTGCTGCTACGCCTTTACCGAATAATAGTTCAGCGGGTACAAGTATCGGTATCGATGGTCGACCTTTTAGTATTATCGCTGATGAAACTCAAAACGCCGTCATTGTTAATGCAGCACCTGAGCTGATGTTTGAGATCGAAGACGCTGTCAATCAGTTAGACAGCCGCCGCTCGCAAGTATTGATTCAAGCAGCCATTGTTGAAGTATCAGGCGATGATGCAACGCAGCTTGGGGTTCAGTGGGCGCTAGGTAATGCCAATAGCGGTTATGGCGTGGTGAACTTCAATAACGTGGGCGCAAGTGCAGTTTCACTTGCCGCTGCTGCTTTGTCAGGTGGTACAGGGATAAGCGCGGCAGCAGGCTCCATTGCTGGTGCTTTGTTAGGTATAGGCAGTAGTAGTAAAGACAGCAAAGGCAATGCGCAATTCTATGGTGCTATCTTGCAAGCGCTTGATTCTTCTACCAGTGCCAATCTACTATCTATGCCATCGATTTTGACCTTGGACAATGAAAAAGCCAGTATCTTAGTGGGTCAGAACGTACCGTTTGTGACAGGCTCCTACACCACGGGTAGTGACTCTTCGACGAATCCCTTTCAAACCATTGATCGCCAAGATATTGGTATCAATCTAAACGTCATCCCGCATATTGGTGCAAACGGCACCGTACGTTTAGAGGTATCACAGGAAGTCTCTTCAGTCGTACCGGGTAGTGCTGGGAATGCCAGCGGTCTTATCACCAATAAAAGCCTGATCAATACTACCATTTTGGCAGATGATCAGCAGACCATTGCCTTAGGTGGCTTGATGCGCGACAACTCAACTACGCGCCAACAAAAAGTGCCAGGTTTGGGTAATGTACCTCTTATCGGTCGACTGTTCCGCTCGGACAATGACAATAGCCAAAAAAGCAATTTAATCATATTTTTACAGCCGACTATCCTCCGTGATGGCGGTGCAGTAGCAAGCGTGACAGAGCGTAAATACAATCAGATGCGCGTCCTTCAGCTGGTTATTGATAAAAACGGTACGATTAAACAGCTGCCATTAAGCGGTACCGAAGGTTGGAATGGTGATATTAGTGCTGATTACGAGCTTATGCCACTCAATCCTTTGATTCCTAAACGGGATCAAAAGCCAAAAACAACTTCCAAAGGTTTTACTCGTGTTGATAGTCCAAGCACAGGTATCACAACTTATCCCTTAAATCGTTAAGCGCTTTTATGGCTGTTCGCTAATAAATTATCTAGGCTTTTAGCGTTTACCAAACTCTGCTTTCATATCTCTCTTAAAGTTTTACTATACTTAAAAGTACGGTGTATTACATACACCGTACTTTAGTTTGCGTATTCATATAATAGATAAACATATGCCTTGGCTATACGCGTATAATAAAAACAGATAACATGGGTATGTCACGCTTTTGCTGATAGTACGATATATTTGTTAAAATAGATAAAGGTCACCTATAAAGCCGTATTTATCAAATATCGGCTAAGTACTATTCGTCAGTTAATTTTAAAAGGTAACTATAATGGCAAGCACTAATAATAAAAAAAAGTGGCTGGCATTAAGCGTAGTGGGTATTGCATTGGTACTGATACCAAGACGCAGTAGTCAAAAGGCGCACAAACCAGTGCCTGAAAATTATGACCCTATAGAAAAAGCTAAAAGTACAGATAGTGAGTAAAATGATTATTTAGAAAGTAGTTAATGGGAAAGCTGACTTATCATAGCAATGATGAATTTTGGAGTTTCTTGATGACGGGGATTGATACATCAGCTATCAATAATAAAGTAAGAACGAAGATTTTTCCTTTAATTGATACTCATACGCATTTTGATGCTCCTGTGTTTGATAAGGATAGAGGTGAGCAGGCGCAATTTGCCTATGATAAAGGTGTGCGCCATTTAGTTTTGGTTGGTTACTTGCACCGATATTTTGTACGGCTTTATGAGAATCAGCAGCAGATAAATGATCTTTGTCAATTGGATAAAAAAAATTGTTTGAACCAAAAAAAACGTTTTCCTAAAGTACATATTGCGCTAGGTTTACATCCTTTTTATATTGAGCAGCATACAGAAGCCCATTTGGAAGAAATGGCGCAAATGCTAAATGAACAGCGTCCATTGGCCATTGGTGAAATAGGTTTAGATACTTTTACCGATGCCATGAAGCAGCCTGAAACGTTTGCCAAACAACAGCGGTTTTTTATTGCGCAGTTAGATATGGCAGTGGCACATCAGCTACCTGTTATGCTGCATATTCGTAAAGCACATGCCGAAGCACTGGCTTTACTAAAAGCACATAATTATGACGCGCATAAGCTTGGCGGCATTGCCCATAGTTTTAGTGGTGGTGTACAAGAAGCCAAAGCCTTTGCGAAATTAGGGTTTAAGCTTGGCGTGACTGGGCAAATAACCAATCCCAATGCGAAAAAACTGCGCCTTGCCATTCAAGCTGCGGTTGAGAGTTATGGTATTGACTGTTTGGTTATCGAGACAGATTGCCCCGATATGATGCCTATCCTAGGCCAGACGCTAGATAATAATTTAGAAGATGCGTCATCTAATAACGCGTCTGTGCTTGGACGAGATAAAAATAGCGAATGGGGTGATACATCTATGCATAGTAGGAATGTTCCTGCTAATTTGCTTTACGTATTACATAGCTTGAGCGAATTACTAAATGTTCCTGCGGCTATTCTCGCTCAGCAATTGTGGCTCAACAGTTGTAATGCTTTGCAAACTAAGTGGTCTTATACGCTTTGAAGTTTTTAGCGCATACTAATTAATATATAGTTGGTTTAACAATAAAATTTTTAAAAGAGTTTCTACATCGTTATGAATGAAGACACACACATGCAGTCAGATATTATCCAACCAGAGCCTATCGAAGAGCAAATGTTTGTATCTGAAATATTAGAGACACCTGATAGAGATAGAGATAGAGATGCCGAGCAGTATGAGCGCCGTTTTAAAGGTACTCAGACACTGTATGGTAATGCTGCAGTAGATACATTTTCTGCTGCGCATGTTTATGTTATTGGTATTGGCGGTGTCGGTTCCTGGGCAGCAGAGGCTTTGGCGCGTACGGCTGTTGGTACTATTACATTAATTGATTTAGATATATTGGTAGCATCCAATGTCAATCGGCAGCTGCCTGCTTTAGATAGTACCTTTGGGCAAAGTAAAATTGAGGCGATGGCAGCACGTATTCGTGAAATCAATCCAAAAGCTACATTGCATTTGGTTGATGATTTTTTGACTACTGAAAATGTAGCAACATTGCTGCCCAGTCGTGAAGAAGCAAAAACGGCGGCACAAACCGCTCCGATTGTGATTTTAGACTGTATCGATGATATGGATGCCAAGCTTGCCATTGCTTTGCATTGCCGCTTTAACAAACTAAAATTGGTCTGTGCTGGCGGGGCAGGTGGTAAAATAGACCCCAGTCAGATCAGAGTCGGCGATTTACGAGACACTTATCAAGATCCATTATTGGCCAAATTACGTAATAAATTGCGCCATGAAAAGGGCATTAATAGTGCCTTAAAAGAGAAATTTGGTATCAAGTGTGTTTATTCGACAGAACCACCGCGCGTAGACAAGAGCTGTCAAACAGGTGGTTTGCACTGTGGTGGTTATGGCTCGGCGGTCGTCGTCACCTCAGTGGTTGCCATGCTTATGGTGAGTGAGGCATTACAATTATTGCTTAAGCAGGCGGCTGTTAAACCAAGCCTCTGATATGAATTTATGGAGTCCACCTTGTCTATATCCAACGTACCAGACTTTGATTACCCTATCGCAGAAGATGATGCGGAGCGTATCAATAGGCTCAAAAAATATCAGGTATTTAATACCAATCAAGAGTCTTCTTTTGCACGTTTGACTGAGCTTGCGAAACTGTTTTTTAATGTGCCGATGGTGGCGATTACTTTTATAGATGAAGAAACTCAGTACCTAAAATCTGGTATTGGTCTTGACGAGGTATGTACCACGACACGTAATGTGGCTATTTGTAATTATACTATATTGTCTGATAGTATTTTTGTGGTAGCTGATTTGGCAAACGATGAGCGCTTCAATACATATCCATTTGTCGCTCAATGGCCTAAGATACGCTTTTATGCTGGTGCACCCATCATCACGCATGAAGACGGTAAAAATTATCGTTTTGGCTCTTTATGTTTGATGGATATAGAGCCTCATCATGATTTCAGTGATGAAAAAGCCAACATACTAGCCCAATTTGCGACGATGGCAGCCGACGCTTTAAAGCTACAAGAGCAGCAGCGTAATGCTAAATATGCCAATGAGATGAAGTCAGCGTTTTTGGCCAATATGAGTCATGAGATACGCACACCGATGAATGGTATCATCGGTATGGTTGAGATGCTCAGTGACACCATGTTGAGCGTTGAACAAAGAGAATATATCGAGAATATAAAAGTATCAAATGAGCATTTGCTCGCGATTATCAATGGTATTTTAGACTTATCAAAAGTCGAAGCCGGTAAAATGACTATCGATTCTATCCCGATGAATCTATCTAGTCTCTGTAATGAGGTCGTTAGCTTATTTGCTATCAAAGCTCGCCAACGCGGCTTGGTTTTAGACTATCACTATACCGAGTCACTATCGCCTTATGTTAAAGGGGATCCCGTACGTCTTAAGCAGGTCATGGTAAATTTGGTCAATAATGCGATTAAATTTACCCGTGAAGGCGGGCGTGTAACGATTGATGTTAAACATATGCAAGACAATCCTTGTCTAGATAATAAGGATTGCGATCAGACTAAAGGAGGTAATGATAGTCGTTTAGATTTTGCCATTGATGATAAAAATAGCACAACGATTCATCAAGAAATGACTTTATGTATTGAGGTTACGGATACGGGCGTCGGTATTAAGTCTGAATCATTAGAGGCAATATTTGATGCTTATGATCAAGCAAATAAATATACCCATAGGCTTTATGGTGGTACCGGACTTGGATTGTCTGTTTGCAAGTCTCTAGTGCAGCTAATGGATGGCTATATTGAAGTAGATAGCGTAGTCGGCATTGGCACGACCTTTAGAGTATTGTTGCCGCTACCGTGTATTGCTACAGAAGATTATGAGATATGGCAAGCGGACAATGACTTTACAATAACGTTGCCGAGTGATGAGCTGGTCGGTCATATCTTGTTGGTTGAGGATGACAGTGTGAACGCGATGATTGCCAAAAAAGCCCTTAATAATGGTGGTCATACGGTCACTCACGTCAATGACGGGCAACAAGCTATCGAGATATTTGCCTTATATCCTGAGCGCTATGATGTGATTTTGATGGATCATCATATGCCGATTATGGATGGGGTACAGGCAACCATCAAACTTCACGAGCTGTATGCTCCCCAAGACTTACCGCCTATTATTGCGTTGACTGCCAATGCAATGGATGGCGAGCGTAAAAAATACCTTGATGTGGGTATGCAGGATTATTGTACCAAGCCCTTCAAACAAGAGCAGCTGAATGCGTTGGTTCAATATTGGTTGATGCATAAACAATCGTTAGAACAATAACTGGCAGTTTAATTCCACCCTTTATTATTCATGACTTATTTGCTAGCCATTAAAAAAGCTTAACCTCTCTCTGAGCGGTTAAGCTTTTTGTTTTTACAGACAGACTAGAGCTATCTATTAATAGTTTTAGCTAACGCGCGTTTGATAATCGCCAGTACGAGTATCTACACGTACTACCTCACCTTGCTGCACAAATAATGGTACACGTACCACAGCGCCAGTCTCTAACGTTGCAGGCTTGCCGCCGCCGCCTGAGGTATCACCACGTACACCCGGATCGGTTTCAGTGATTTGCAATTCAACGAAGTTTGGCGGTGTTACTGAAAGAGGAGCACCGTTGAATAAAGTGATGGTACATAGTGCATTGCTGTTTTCTTTTAACCACTTTATTGAATCGCTCATCGCTGTTTTGTCCGCTTGAATCTGCTCAAAACTCTCAGGATGCATGAAATGCCAAAATTCACCATCGTTATAGAGATAGTTCATTTCAGTGTCCATGACATCAGCAGCTTCTAAGCTATCGCCTGACTTAAAGGTTTGTTCCAATACTTTACCACTACGAAGATTGCGCAATTTAACACGGTTAAAGGCCTGTCCTTTACCTGGTTTGACAAACTCGTTTTCAAGAATGGCACAAGGGTTGCCATCGAGCATGACTTTGAGACCAGATTTAAATTCATTGGTAGAAAAACTTGCCACGGAAGACTCCTAAGGGTTTAGAAAAAGGGTTGAAAAAAAGGATGGTAAATATTTTTAGTGAAAATGGAGTGCCAGATTTACCGTGCTAAAAGATATGAGCCATTCTGGTACATAAACGATAGGACGTTTGCTTTGATAGGCGACGCCCTAACAGCGTATAATATCGGCTTTTGGGCACAGGTATTAGGTTGTCATGATAAACCATTTAATCACACAAAAAAACTGGCAAACGCAATTATCCGAAGCCATTACCTCTATCGATGAGCTGCTTGAGATATTAGAGCTACAATCTCTGCGCTCAGAGGTCTACGTGCCTAAGCATTTTGAGCTGCGAGTACCGCGTGCCTTTGTGGCAAAAATGACCGTTGGTGATCGTGATGATCCTTTGTTAAGGCAGGTACTACCCAATCATAAAGAGCAAATGGCAGTGGCGGGCTATGTGGCTGACCCACTAGCCGAAAATGCGCATAATCCTGTCAAAGGCGTGCTGCATAAATATCAATCAAGACTGCTATTAACCATTACTGGTGCTTGCGCGATTCATTGTCGTTACTGCTTTCGTCAGCATTTTGACTATAGTGCCAATATGCCAACTGCCAGCGCAAAACAGGATATTATCGATTATATCAGCGCCCATCCTGAGATTAATGAAGTTATATTAAGTGGCGGTGATCCATTAAATGTGACCAATAGACGTCTATTTGCTTGGCTAGATACTTTGGAGGCGATTGGGCAACTGACAACCATTCGTCTACATACCCGTCTGCCGCTCGTGATTCCAGCAAGGCTTGATGATGCGCTATTAGAACGTTTGGCACAAAGCCACTGTCAAATCGTCATGGTCATTCATGGTAATCATGCCAATGAGATTGATGCGTTGACAGCAGAGTATTTGCAGCGCGCTCGTGCCGCAGGAATTACTTTATTAAATCAAGCGGTACTTTTAAAAGGTATCAATGACAGCGTTAGTGCGCAAACGGCATTGAGTCAGCGTTTATTTGCAGCGGGCGTGTTGCCCTATTATCTACATGTACTAGATAAAGTGGCGGGCGCGGCTCATTTTGACAGTGAGGAGGAATTTGCCATTGAGCTTTATTGGTCGCTATTGGCTAAATTACCGGGCTACCTAGTACCCAAACTGGTCAGAGAATTGCCAAACGAACCTTTCAAGGTACCAATTAATGTTTACAATAATAAGGAAATTGTGCACTATGATAGGGTTTTTATTTTGGCAAATACATAACAAGAAATAGATTTGAGAAAATTATAAATAAGCAACATACATAGAAGAATGGTTAGGTATGATAGCAATATTCTTTTTTAAGAATATATCCTTCTACACTCATGGATAACTTACGCAATTACTAAGGATGGTAATGGTAAATTTATCGACGTTTCAAGCGTATTTAGCGGCTGAACCCCCTTTGTTAGAAGCTTGCAATAAGTCTAAGAGTAGCAATGAGCCGCACTTGCATAAATGGGCGGCACTATTGCCAGCGCAAACAGAGGCCCAGCAAGTCGAACAAATAGAAAAAGTATTAACAGAATTGCGTCTGATTCCTACTGACGATAGGCAGCATTTAAGATTGATTAAGATTGTCACTAATGCCGCCAGTCAGCTAATTGCGGCGCTACGCCAACAGTACATTTATGAGACAGGGGCGCTCAATGAAGCTCAGCTTGGCTATGTTGCTCAGGTGAAGTCGCTGTACTATGCATTGATTATGACCTATGACGGCGTGATACGCCGCGAAATTACCCTTTTAAAGGATAAGCAGCAAGCACCTTCAAGTAATCTGTTGCAGCGCTATTTTACCAGTGAAAAATCATCTCCTGTTACTTTGGCGATTGCCACTTACCAAACGCTACTGATGTATCAAAAACTGCTATTTGAAGATGGCTTTTGCTATCAAAAGTCGCCAGCCTATATATGGGCCAATGTAAATAACTTATATCTTAATGCATGCCAGCAGCGAGCCTCACATATCGTACTGAGTGCTTACATTCCAGCGCAGCAAGGTGATACTATCCATCATTTATATTGCCAAATATGCTTGCATGAGTTGCTAAATGTACGTGCACTGCGTCGACCTCATATCCTACTACTACAGCGTCTGCTGCCAGCATGGAGTGCACATATAATTGCTACCATAGAGCCGCGCACAGCAACGCGAGTGTTCGTCAATCTACAGAGTAAAGAGCCGCCTACTTATTTAACTGCATTATCTACTATCAACCCATATGATGCTCATCACACCTGCTTATTTATAGAGCTTGAACCTTTAATGACGTATTTACAATCGCGTATAAAAACCTTAATCGATACTGATCGAAGAGGGGTTGAATATTTTCTGATTAATACCGTTTCAATGGCGATAAGATATCGTTATATTCAACCAAAGCGCATGCCTCCTATTGATCACAATACAAAGCAGACGGTAACGCTAATATCGGGTTTTAATGAGATACATTACCGTATCAGTAACGGTGAAGCTTTCAGCAGTTTAATAGCATCTAAAAACCTGCCCGAGTATCAGCAGCCGCGTTATGATACCTTACCAAAAAATATTGCTACCCATAAAGAATTAAGGGCGGATACATCTGAGGGTAATAATCAGTTGTCACACTTTCGTACCCTACGCTTGTTTCTAGATTCATCTGATAAAATTGATGATCTCACTTCCATCGCACCATCTTTACAAATAATGAGCCTTTTTTTACTATGCCGCAAAGATATTGCTACCGCGCCTAAATGGTCCATGGGAGTGGTGCGTTGGCTTAATTTGGATAGCGCAAAACCCGAGCTTGAATGGCAAATCCTTGGTCATAAGATAATCGCCTGTGGAATTTGTCTACAAGATAGACAGAATCGCAGTCAGCATTTTGTGCCAGCGTTTGTCATCGGAGCTGATGAACACCTACAAACGTCTTATAGTCTATTATTGCCGACCTCTCATTTTCAAACAGATGATAAGGTTATCATGCGTATTAATGACCAACAGAAATCTTTGCGCTTGGGTCGTAGTCTAATGGTGACTGATGAATTTAGCCAATATGAAGGAGTGCAGGGTTAATGACGTTAATCTACATAAAAATCGGACCTCTAAAGACCTAGTCACTCGTGTCATATAAAATTGCTGTGTCGAATTATTTAACAATTACCATGATAAGTTAAGCAACAGTCGGCTAAATTATTGTTTATAATGACAACAATAACTACGACGCTGTTTCTCAATATTCTGCTATCTTTTATATATTTGACGACAGCTCAGCGGCGATTCATATTATTTTTTAAGATTAAAAAGGCTTTCTATGCGTACTCAGTCTCTCTTGAACTTATTGGTTATCGATGCTGATCAGCTTTATGCTGAGCGCCTTGTAGACTTGCTCGGTTCATACTATGACAGCGTGAATTTAGGTTTTTTGGACGATAAAGATGAGTTGCTAAAATCATTGCGTCAATCATGGGATGTGTTGGTTTTTGGTCAAGCGTATGATATGAATTTTACCGACGTGGTTGCTATTATTCAAGAGCAAGATGTTGACTTACCATCGGTTTGTTTGATAAGTAAAAACACGGTAGCCAACGCTCACAATGACGAAGGCTTACCGTCTATCATGAATGGTACGATGGTTAAGGCACTCTATGTAGAGCAAGAAATGGCAGTCATCATGGCTATTCGCTTATTGCACGAAAACTTGCACAGTCGCCAACAGCTTAAGACATTGCAGTCTGTGCTCTCTGAGGCAGAACAGCGCGCAAACGTATTGATTAAAAACTCAAAAAGTGCAGTCGCATACATTGATCAAGGGATTCATATCTTTGCCAATGATCCGTATCTGCAGTTATTTGGTTTTGAGGCGATGAACGATATTATCGGTATACCTGTGATTGATTTGATTGCAGGCGGTGATAATGTTAAGGCTGTTAAACAGTTTTTACGTCAGTTCGACAAAGGGAACCGTAAAGACGTTGAGTTTAATTTTGAGAGTAGACGTAAAGATGGCAGTACGTTTGAAGCAAAGCTACAGTTGGCAATAGCGACACTAGATGGTGAGCCGGTCACCCAGATTATTATTCAACAAAATAATAGCAATAGCATTGAGGTCGCCAAACGTTTGGCTGAAGCTGAGCGTAAAGATAGCTTGACGGGCATTGATAATCGCCACAGCTTTGAAGAGCAGCTGGCGGCAGCATATGAGCAGGCAAGAAAAGGGGCTTTGACGGCGGCACTTTTGTATGTGCAACTCGATAATGTCGGAAAAATTAGAAGCAGTTTAGGTCTGCAAGGTATTGATAGCACGGTGAAACAAGTCGCTAATACCTTAGATGAGCTGGTAGTCGATGGTCATGTCAGCCGCTTTAGTGATACAGCATTTACTATTTTGGTAGAAAATCAGACGACAGCTGCGCTTGAAAAGCTGGCTGAACAGATTGGCATGAGTATCAGTAAGATGCTTATTGAAGTGGATAAGCGCACAACCAACACGACAGCAAGTACTGCTATTGTTAAAATCGAAAAAAATACGCCTGAGCCTAGAGTGTTGCTTGAGCGCGCCATGGATGCCATCAATCAAATCATGATTGAGACCTCCAATCATGGCGGTCGTTATCATCTATATGATGCAAGTGAACACGCCAATAGTGACGATCATGCGCTAGCAGAATCTCTGGTTGATGCCATTACCAATAATCGCTTTGAGTTATTGTTCCAGCCCATATATGACATCAATAATGACCGTAGTGATTTCTTTGAAGTATTCCTGCGGCTACCGCTAGCAGATGCTGAGAATACCGTATTGACTCCAGAACAGTTTATGGCGGTTGCAAAATCTCATCAATTATTAGAAAAAATAGACCGCTGGGTATTAATTAATGCCTGTAAGAGAATCAATGAAGTACGTAAAACTCATCCAGAGGCACGGTTACTGGTACAGCTAACCAGTGCGTCTTTAATCGATAAAAAACTGCCCAGTGTTGCAAGCCAGCTTATCAATGCCATCGGTGGTAAAGCTGGGGCGTTGACACTGCAGTTCAATGAAAAAGACATCTCAGATTACTTAACAGTAGCGAAATCTCAATTCACCGCGCTCAATCAGATAAACTGCCAGCTTAGCATCAATAATTTTGGCTCATCCATAAAATCTGTGGAGCTTGCCAATTTTGTTCATCCTAATGTGGTACGTTTAGCCCATAATTATGTCGAAGGGATTGATGCCGCTGACAATTTAGAAACGGTCAAATCAATTATCGTACGTACCAATGAGATTAATGTTGATGTATTGATGCCTTATATTGAAGATGCTGCAACCATGTCTGTTGCATGGAGTGTCGGCGCACGCTACCTACAAGGCAATTATTTAGAAATGCCGAGTAACAGTATCAAAGTCTCTAATGAGAGTTAGGTCTTATTTTATATTCATAAATACTATATAGATCTCTGTATTTATAGTCTACAGACGGCTATCGATGTCTATCAACCTTTGCATTATAGGATGTTTGATGTAGACTCATCGACATCAATACCTATTAATTAAAGATGACACCATGTCTATAGTCAATAAATATCAACTGGTCGGTATGCTTGTCGCCGCTTTGCTGCTAAGTGCTTGTGAGAAAACGCCGCCTGATTATCGTGCTACTGTCACGCTACCGCTTTATATTGAAGGCGATGCCGATAATGGTGCACTCATATATCAAGATGCTTGTGGTCAGTGTCATCAGTTAAACCCCGGTCTCAATAAAAAAGGCCCACAGCTGATGAATATTTATGGCGCGCCGGCAGCGGAACTTGCAGATTATACTTATAGTGAAGGACTTAAAGCCTCGGGTTGGGTATGGGATGCTCAAACGCTTGATACTTATATTGCGGATGCTGAAAAAGCCATGCCAGATTCTAAAATGCTGTCAGACCCGATGCCAGATTCTAAAGAGCGCGCTGATGTGATCGCTTACTTGTCTACCCTTCGCGCAGCTGCCCCAAGTGTTGAAAATGATAAATAACCCTTACCTGATACCTTTTTTTCCTCACAAATTAAACCCATAATCGCCTTAACGCAGCCCCTAATATGCCCCTTTCATCGAAACATCAGCTGATATCAGAAACGCGTCCTCAAACGGTGCCTAGTGCTGCTGATTATAGCCATAATCAGCAAAAAATTGCTCAGTTAATGGCGCAATTGAATCAAATCGTATTGGATAAATCGCAAGTAGTTAAGCTTGCGCTTAGTGGTATTTTAGCAGGTGGTCATTTATTGCTACAAGACTTGCCGGGTATGGGTAAGACGACCTTGGCACAAGGTTTAGCCCAATTATTAGGCTTGAGCTTTAGCCGTGTGCAGTTCACCAATGATATGCTGCCTGCCGATATATTGGGCATGAGTATCTACGATCAAAATAAGCGCCAATTTGAGTTTCGAGCAGGTCCTATCTTTACTCAGCTGCTGCTCGCTGATGAGATCAATCGCTCAAGCCCCAAGACCCAGAGCGCCTTACTTGAAGCGATGGAGGAGCGGCAAGTGACACAAGATGGGCAAAGTTATCCCTTACCCAAGCCATTTTTTGTGATAGCCACTCAAAACCCTTTGCAGCAAGCAGGTGTTTACCCACTTCCTGAATCGCAGCTGGATCGATTCTTATTGTGCTTATCGCTTGGTTATCCATCAGCTGCAGCAGAGCGGGCATTGTTAAAAGGTCAAGATCGCCGCGAGCTTTTAAACAGTTTGGGTGCGGTGCTTGATACGGAAGCGGTGTTATTGGCGCAGCAAGGGGTTAAGCAGGTATACATCGCAGATGTGGTCTTGGATTATCTTCAGCGTCTGGTCGCAAAGACGCGAGCAAGCCAAGAGTATCATGGGCTGTCGCCGCGCGGTTTATTGTCGCTACAGCGCGCCGCGCAGGCTTACGCCTATGTATCAGGACATATGGAGGTCACGCCTGAAGATATTCAAGCGGTATTTGCTGCAGTCACTGACCATCGTTTGGGTCAGCGTTTTGTGCCAGCCCATGTCACTGGCGGGCAAGCTACCCCGACCATTTCTCAACGTATTTTGGCAGAAGTAGTAGTTATTGTTTAAATGTTTATGATTCGATAAATGCTCATCTAAAATCATTTAACACTGAAGGTGATTCTCTAATTGGTTATTCAACATATTGGTATCGAACGCTTTCTCTGAATATCAATGATATTGTCAATTTTATGGTAATGATAGGGTAGCCATGAGCCTTTTGCCAAAAGCTTTCACCGTACCAGCCACTTCAGCATTAAGCCGTTGGTTCGCCTCGCGTGCGCCCAAAAGTGACAGCGCCAAACTCAATTTGCGTAATGTCTATATTTTTTTTAGCCGGGAAGGCATGCTATTTGCGGTGCTGCTGATCATTACTTTTATTGCCGGTATTAACTATGGCAATAACTTGGTATTAGGTTTATGTTTTTATTTGGTCAGCGTCTGGCTGATCAGCTTTCATGTAACCTTTGCGCACATTTCAGGTTTGCAAGTACGTTTGCTTGAGGTGACTATGGCAGAAGCAGGTGCACCTGTTTGGGTGACTTTGCAGCTGCGCAGTGAGAGCCGTCAACCAAGACGGCAGTTGTTATTTAGCTTTGAGCAGACTGATGACAAGGCTAATAGCAAGAAAGATAAAAACATCAGCAAAAAAATTAAACGTAGCGCTGATAATAAACAGTCAATACTGGTGACACGACTGCAAAACGAGCAAATTATTCGCTTGCCTGTACCGACGCAGAATCGTGGGCAGTTTGAATTACCACGGTTAAAAATAAAAACGGTTTACCCTTTGGGCATTATGCGGGCGTGGTCTTACGTTTATTTTGCCCGTACTGCTTGGGTCTATCCAAAACCTGAAGTATTTGATTGGCAAGCGCAGTATGCAGTTGCCAGTCAGGAGGATTTACCAACAGGCGGGCAATATCGGCAAGGTCAAGATGACTTTGAGCGGCTAGATGTCTATATCGAAGGAGAGTCACTGGCACGGGTTTCTTGGGGACATGTGGCACGCGGTCAGGGTATGCTTACCAAGCATTTTGCCGATCCTGTTGGTCACGAGCAAACCTTGGATTATGCCGATATGCCAGCGGCGAATCATGAACAGAAGCTGGCACAACTGGCTCACGGCACGCTCATATTAGGGCAATTGGGTGTGCCGTTTAATATGTGCTTACCAAATGAGGCACCGTCTGAATTTTCCTCTGCGCTGATGATGGGCGAGGGCGACAGCTTTGCACAAGCGTGCTTGCTAAGATTGGCAAAAGCGCCATGAACAATTCTAAACGATCTTCCTCAAATGACATTGAAAATGTATCAATCGATTTTCTTACTAAAAACTCTACAGAGACAGCCGTTTTTGAGCAATTGGCAACGGGTCAAAGCACCCGCGCTAGTGTTGAACACGGTTACGGTAGAAAATGGTATCGCAATTTTTTAGCGCTACCAGCCTATTACTGGGTATTAATTGCCCAAGTCATTGTTATTTTACCTCATGCGGCACACTTACCATTATGGCTAATGGGTTTTGCTGTCGTCAGTATTATTGCCCAATTGCCACGCATCAAAGTGCGGTTTAAAAAAATAGCATATTTAAAACGCGTCTATCAAGGCATGCAAATGCTTGGCTTCTTATTGGGGCTGGCAGGATTGTGGCTGACCTACAATACGGCGTTTGGACTGGATATGGGCGTCGCATTTTTAGTGCTATGTCTCATCAGTAAGCTGTGGGAATTGTATAAGCGGCGCGATGCTTATGTGGTCTTAAATTTATCACTATTCGTGCTTGCCGCGCTGTTTTTGATGGATCAAGGTCTTGTTACGACTTTAGAAGTAATCATCGGTGCTGTCATTATCTTGTTGGCATTTATTGCGCTCAATGACGATGGCAATACTCGCGGTGATGGTCGTCTGCGCACCTTGGGTGTATTAGGTCTTGGGGCACTGCCATTATTGGTTGTATTGTTTTTATTCTTCCCGCGCTTACCACCGCTATGGTCAGTACAGCTGTCGGGTCAGCAAGCAACCACTGGCGTCTCCGATAGTATGTCGCCCGGT
Organism: Psychrobacter sp. ANT_H59; assembly: GCF_008369225.1. Lineage (NCBI taxonomy): Bacteria > Pseudomonadati > Pseudomonadota > Gammaproteobacteria > Moraxellales > Moraxellaceae > Psychrobacter > Psychrobacter sp. ANT_H59. Next base: position 183,913 of record NZ_VOBE01000003.1, on the reverse strand, counting down.
GACTTTGCTAATTTGGGACAATCGACTGAGCTGGCTTTTCGGGTAGAGTTTGCAGATAAGCGCCCACCGCAGCAGCAGCTGTACTGGCGCGGCTTGGTATTTAGCGATTTTGATGGGGTTACATGGCGTCCTAGCCCTCAGCAACAACAATGGCGGCCTGCACCGCAAATGCCTGTTTGGATTGAGAACGCCTTTGCTACTATCCCTGATGAAGTGAAAGTTGCGCCTACCAGCTATGAGATTATTTTAGAACCCACACAACAAAACTGGCTATTTGGCCTCGATTATCCTTTTGCCCAGCGCCAAGACATCAGTATTACTTCAAACTTTACCCTATTAAAAGACCAGCCCGTTACTCAGCAGTTCCGTTATGACGTATTACAGTTTGCGCCGATGCGCATTGACCCTGTTCTGTCTGAAGCATTACGGCGTCTGAATCTTGCTCTGCCAGCTGATGGCAACCCACAAGCACGCGCACTGGCAAAGCGATTATTTGCGCAATCTGGCTCAGATCCAGTGCGCTATATTGCAGCTATTGAACGCTGGATTAATCAAACAGAATTTCGTTATACACTATCACCGCCACGGCTGAATAAGAACCGTATTGACGAGTTTTTATTTGAGACCAAAGCGGGATTTTGTGAGCATTATTCTTCAAGTTTTACGTTTATGATGCGGGCAGCTGGTATACCTGCGCGGGTCGTGGCAGGCTATCAAGGTGGCGAGCTAAGCCGCGGCGGCAATGTTTGGGAAGTTCGGCAGAAAGATGCACACGCTTGGACGGAAGTTTGGCTTGAGGGTCAAGGCTGGGTACGTGTTGATCCGACAGCTTTTGTTGCGCCTGAGCGCGTCGAGCAAGGCATGGATGCGCTGACGCAGTCGCAGGGAGCGGCGATGTTCGGTGATGGCGCTAGTGCGCAAATCAGCTATCAGCAGTATCAAATGCTACAAACCTTGCGCCGCCTCTCAGATCAAGCCAGCTACTATTGGCAAAAAGACGTCGTTGGTTACGATCAGGACAAACAAGCTGATTCGCTACTCAAATGGTTTAACATCCGCTCAGTGATGCAGCAAATTATTTGGCTAGCGGTGAGTGCTATTACCATCATGGTGACTTTGGTTTTTGTCATTTGGCAACGCCGCCGCAAGCGCTGGCATCCAGCAGATCTGCCACTTGCACAGCTATCAAAACGTATTGGCAAGAATAATAAAACGTTGGCTAGGTTTGAGAGTGAAGGGCAATTGGCATGGCTTGAACGCTTGGCAATGTCACTTGATACAAGTGCTCGTCCAAAACCTGAAGCAAACACAGGGACAAATACTCAGAGTAGTAGTCCTAGTCAGTTGGTAGACAGCAATGCTTTAACAGTGGCTCAAATAAAAATAGAGCAGATTAAAAAGGATTATCGTCAGCTGCGTTATGGGCGTTTGAGCACGATAGATATGAGTAATAATGAGTACCAGCAAGTACTTAAGCAGCTAAAGAAAAACGTAAGGGAATTACCAAGGTTATACTGATTTGTGTGTGGTAGATGCACTAAAGTAAAAGTACTTAGATTATTTTAAAGCAATAAATAAAGGGGTAGCTCTATGGCGATATACGTCGATTTTATGCAGATAGAGTTTAAAGGCTATAAGTGGTGCCATCTGCTGGCAGATACCTTGCAAGAGCTGCATGATTTTGCTGCGTTGATTGAAGTGGATGCGCGCTTATTCCATCGTCATGCCAGTTACCCGCACTACGATGTCACCGTACAAATGCGCGAAATTGCCATTGAGTATGGTGCTATCCCTGCCGATCGAAAGAAGATTATAGAATGTGCAAAGAAATTAAAAGTAGAGTTGCATGAGCAAATAGCACGCTCTGAGCATTGCTAATAAATAAGTTAATATTCTAGAGATAGAAAAAAGGTGGGTTGCGATTTGGCTACCCACCTTTTTATTTATTAAATTTTTTGCTAGAAATTTACTTGGTAATAGCTGCCTTACTAACACTGTTGAGCGCTTTTGAGATGTTAGCAATCTCGGTATCGCAACCTTTAATGTTATGACGATTTTTTAAATACTCAGGATTATTATATGACAGCCATACTTTTTTATCGGCATCTTCGCTGATGAGAATTTTTTGCGGTAAGTCGATGGCGACGCTTTGCTCGCATTGCATCAATGACGTACCCGCTTTTGGATTACCAAACATAATGACTTGTGTTGGTCTTAATGTTAAATCGACACCCTGTGCATTTTTTTGATGATCGACGCGTGCGAATACCTTCATACCTTTGCTTTCAATAATCGCTGCCAGCTTATCAGCGGTATCTTGCACGGAATGAGGACTTTGCATCGTAACCAAACCTTTTTTAGTATTGATAGCAGTCATCGTGTCTGGCGTTGATGGCATCTTATCAGGTGCGTTTAAAATATTTTCAACACTGGCGCAAGAGGATACAGCCAAAGCTAGAGCAGCAATAGAGATAATCTTAAGCATAAAAATTCCTTTTTTATAGTGGTCATTTATTCAGTGAGTGATGGTTGGCAACATCGAGTCCTTATAGTGCATCATTACATTGTGCGTAATAAACGGTGCATAGTAAAGAGTCGCTTTGCAACATGCCTTAACGAATTATTAAGCCAAATGATCTGCTAGATAGTCCACCAACAGCCTAATTTTTGGCGATAAATGACGATTGTGCGGGTAGACTGCCCATATCCCTTCTTCTTGCTCTCTATATTCGTCCAATACTGTCATTAAACGACCGGTTACTAGATGTTTTTGTACATAATAATCTGGCAGTTGTACGATGCCAAGCCCCTTTAGCGCTGCATCAACCAAGCTATAACCGCTGTTATAGCGTATCTTACCGCTCACGCGTATATTGCGCTCTGTATCCGCTTCTTTAAAATGCCAATAATCAAGTGTACCCAATAAGCAGCTGTGTTGACTGAGTTCATCCAAGGTTTTTGGGCGACCATATTTTTCAAAATAAGCGGGCGATGCACAGACAAAGTTGGTACGGTGACTGAGTTTTTTTGCCATCATCGTAGAGTCGCTCAGCTTACCGATACGTATTGCCAAATCATAACCACCTTCAATCAAATCAATCTTCTGATTGCTCAAAAAAGCCGTCACTTCGATGTCACTATATTGCACCATAAAATCATTTATCAGTGGCAATAGCTGCTGCTCTCCATAGGTGACAGGAGCTGTCAGATTGATTCGACCTTGCGGTTTGGACTGCAAATTACTGACCGCTTGCTCTGCGGCATCTAGTCCATCAAGGATGCTGCGGCAATGCTGATAAAACACCCGCCCTTCTTCTGTTAGCGACACTTTACGCGTGGTTCGATACAGTAGCTTGGTATTGAGCCGCTTCTCCAGTGCAGTGACTTGCCGACTCACTTGCGCCGTCGAGATGGCAAGCTTGGACGCCGCTTTAGTAAAGCTCTCAAATTCTGCCACGTAAACAAACTCACTGATACCATCCCACTTCATGATTATTACCACTGTGTAAAAGATATTTGCAAATATGCTATATTATCATTAGCAGGGAAGTAATATAAAATAATCACACTATTAAAATTCAACCATTAAAAAGAGAGACTTTTATGTCAGATAAATTTATCAAATCAAAAGCCGCCATTGCTTGGGGGCCTAATCAGCCATTATCGATTGAAGAAGTGGACGTCATGCTACCGCGTAAAGGCGAAGTATTGGTTAAAATCATCGCCAGTGGCGTTTGCCATACCGACGCCTTTACCTTATCTGGTGAAGACCCAGAAGGCGTATTCCCAGCTATTTTAGGTCATGAAGGTGGCGGTATCGTTGAGCAAATCGGTGAAGGCGTGACTAGCGTGCAAGTGGGTGACCATGTCATTCCTTTATACACCGCAGAGTGCGGCGAATGTAAATTCTGTACTTCAGGTAAAACCAACTTATGCTCAGCGGTACGTGAGACTCAAGGTAAAGGCTTGATGCCAGATGGCACCACCCGTTTTTATAAAGACGGTCAGCCAATCTACCATTATATGGGTTGCTCAACCTTTTCTGAATATACGGTATTGCCAGAGATCTCTTTAGCCAAAGTCGACGCCAATGCACCGTTAGAAAAAGTTTGCTTACTTGGTTGTGGTGTGACCACTGGTCTGGGCGCAGTCATGAATACCGCTAAGGTGGAAGAAGGCTCGACCGTGGCTGTTTTCGGTCTTGGTGGCATTGGCTTAGCGGCCATCATCGGTGCAAAAATGGCAAAAGCCAGTCGTATTATCGGTATTGATATTAACGAAGATAAATTTGAGCTCGCCAAAAAGCTAGGCGCAACTGATTGCATCAATTCTAAAGATTATGACAAGCCTATCCAAGAGGTTATCGTTGAGATGACCGATGGCGGCGTTGACTACTCATTTGAGTGTATCGGTAATGTCGATGTTATGCGTTCAGCGCTTGAGTGCTGTCATAAAGGCTGGGGCGAGTCGGTCATCATCGGTGTCGCTGGTGCCGGCAAAGAAATCTCAACTCGCCCATTCCAGCTAGTGACTGGTCGCGTCTGGCGTGGTTCAGCTTTTGGCGGCGTCAAAGGACGTTCAGAGCTGCCCGGCTATGTCGATCGTTATATGCAAGGTGATATTCCATTAAATGACTTTATCACTCATACGATGCCATTAGAGGACATTAATGAAGCGTTTGATTTGATGCATAAAGGCGAGAGTATTCGTACGGTTATTCATTTTTAACTTGAAGCAGTTATAAAATTAGCACTATAGACAGAAAAAAGCCGCTCCTATCATAGGTATCATAGGAGCGGCTTTTTTCTGTCTATCTTTTAGTCCTTTTTAAAGCTATGCATGTCTTCTAACATCCCCGTAAACCTCTCGTATAGCCATGGCTCCATATCATCGACCACTTGATTATAAAAATGCGGACCTACGGTTTCGATGATAAAATCCAATAAGAACTTAGCGGGCAAATTGCCAATATCGATATCGAATTCCTCATTCATATAAACCCGTAGTTGATCTAAGATAAGGATCTCAGTTTCATCTGATAGGGTGATTGGTTTATCTTTATTCATACAAATGGTCCTACTAAAAAATCTTAATTTATTCTTTCATATTGGATAGCTGCTCTAAAATATTGACATAATTGTCCATGCCTTGTGCGCCACTAACCAAGTGCTGCTCATTAAAAATGATAGCAGGGACGCTTTGAATACCTTGCCTTTGCCAATGCTGCTCTACTTCACGTACGTCATTGGCAAACCGCTGGTCTTCTAAAACCGTCAACGCTTCTTTACCATCTAACCCAATCTCTGCAGCAATATCGGCAAGTACCCTGATATCAGAGAGGTTTCTATTATCGGTAAAGTGCGCGATAAATAATGCCTGCTTTAACTCATGCATTCGCCCTTGCTGCTCAGCCCAATGCAAAAGCTGATGCAGATTAAAGGTGTTGTGCATACGCAAGTCATCATTAAAATTAAACTCAAAGCCGACCTCAGAACCTGCCTCGGCTATTCTAGTGCGGCTAGCGTCTGACTCGGCTTTGCTTGAGCCATATTTCTCCATGATATGCTCACGCATGTTTTGACCCTCGCTTGGCATATTAGGATTTAGCTCAAACGGATGCCAATGTATCACATGATCAGTATTGGTTTGCTCTAGTGCTGCTGCTAGTTGGCGATAGCCGACGACACACCAAGGGCAGACGACGTCTGATACGATATCGATACGTAGTGGCTGCTCTGATGTTAACTGCTCTGAGTTTTCCATATGTTTCACCTAATTTATTGTCTGTTTTTATCTAATGAAGTACCATTTGAAGTAAGCTTTCTTACCTGAAGCTGACTGTAATCAATATGCTTATTAAGCGATACTTATCAAACAATACTTATCAAACGATACTTATCAAACGATACTTATCAAACGATACTAAGAGAAAGGCTAGGTGATTACAATGGCGGATAAGTTACTAATGATAACTACCAGCCATAATCATAAGCCAACTATTAATTATGGCGGCTTAAACTGGGTAGCCATCATAAGAATGGCTTGAGAAATTATGTAAATAGGCAATTTAATGAGCTTTATAGAGTACCAAATGAAACCTTATATAGAAACAGAGCGTCTTTATCTTAGACAGTGGCAAGCAAGCGATTTTGCAATATTTGCTGCTATGAATGCCGATCCAGAGGTTATGAGGTATTTCCCCAAGCTTTTATCAGCTAAAGTGAGCGATATTATTGCGAGTAAATGCCAGCAGCTGATTGAAGATAATGGTTGGGGATTTTGGGCGCTCAGTTTAAAAGAGGGTTCAGAAAAAAATGATGCCTTTATTGGTTTTGTTGGCTTAAATCAGACGCATGCTGATATGTCTTTTGCTCCCTGTGTTGAGATTGCTTGGCGACTGCGTAAGGAGTTTTGGGGACAAGGCTATGCAACTGAAGCTGCTCGTGCGTCTTTAGATTTTGCTTTCAGCGAGCTAGCGCTTGATGAGGTGGTTGCATTCACTACTGTGATTAATAAGCGCTCTCAACTGCTTATGAAGCGTATCAGGATGACTGATACGCAAAACAATTTTTATCATCCTGCACTTGAGTCAAATCATCTACTCGCTGAACATGTGCTATATAAGATCACTCGGCAGCAGTGGCAGGCAGTTTAAGTAGCTTTAGAATGAGCGTTGCCACATCAGAAGAGAATACCTTAATGTATTACCATCTCATTGTGAATGGCTATTTCCATTATTTAAATGTACTAATGACTCATTGCATATAAACAGTGTGCAATGCCTTAAATAATTTTTATAAGACAAGGTGCCTATTTTCATTTAAAGTGTTATTGATAAAGCGATTGATAGCTAGATGAGGTATCAAACAGCGTTGATGGTCCTTTAACACCACTTATCCCATTAATTTCATCAATGCCTCCAAAGCACATTCAATATCTAAGAATATTGAGCCAAGTTTATCATTCAGTTTAGCCCTAATATTCATTGCAGTCTTGTAACCTGATGAAGTCATGATCACATAGTTTTTCACACCTTGAATCATAATACGGTCGGTGCTACCACGAGCCAATTCGCGACCAATACGATCACCCAGTGACAATAAAAGCTGCATAGCTCGAATGCGCTCTTCATCGACGCCTTTTGATAGGGCTAATGAAACCATTATTCATTATTCATTCAGTGTTAAAGGCAAATGCTTCAATATTTGCTTCAGTCGTCTAAAGCTTTCTGAAGTAATCACCTTTTTTTTAATTATTAAATTTTTACTACGCACTATTTTCAGATATTTTAATGATAAAAAATTATCCATAACTTTTGATGATGCCGATATTTACTAGACGTATACATCAAAAGAATGATATACAATTACGAGATAAAAATAGTCTGGGCTTCTTTATCATAATTTAGCGACCCAAACCTTTGGATTCTAATCCCACCAGTTGTCATACCAAATAGCGTATAGCAGCGACATCAATCCTACATCTGTGTTCACCATCCTATCATTTTCGGGTATGCGATAGTGCGCCGGTGTAAATCAGCACGATTACAATTTCTACCCTAAGGAACCTATATGAGTATCAGTCAGGCAATCGAAAAAATCGAAGCACGTTACGCCCATCAACCTGAGTTTATTCAGGCAGTAAAAGAAGTTGCAATCACGATTGCGCCACTATATGACTCTCATCCTGAATATGATGCTTTCAAAGTTTTTGAGCGCTTGGTTGAGCCTGACCGCGTGATGGGTTTCCGTATCAACTGGGAAAACGATAAGGGCGAAGTACAAGTAAATCGCGGCTGGCGTGTCCAATTTAGTAACGCGTTAGGACCTTATAAGGGCGGTATTAGATTTCACCCAACCGTCAATCAATCGGTTTTAAAGTTCTTAGGTTTTGAGCAAATTTTTAAAAATGCCTTGACCGGTTTGCCAATGGGCGGCGCTAAAGGTGGTTCTGATTTTGATCCAAAGGGCAAGTCAGACAACGAAATCCGTCGTTTTTGCTATGCTTTCATGCGTGAGCTGCATCCCTATATCAATAAAGATACGGATGTACCGGCAGGTGATATCGGCGTTAGCGGACGCGAAATCAGCTATATGTTTGCCATGTATAAAAACCTAACCCGCGAATACGGCGGTGTATTGACTGGTAAAGGCGTAGGGTTTGGTGGCAGTTTGATGCGTACGGAAGCGACGGGCTATGGCGCGGTTTACTTCTTAGAAAATATGCTAACGGCTCAAAATGAGCGCATAGATGGTAAGCGAGTACTGGTTTCAGGCGCGGGTAACGTCTCTCTACATGCTGCTGAAAAAGCTCATATGCTGGGCGGTGTTGTGGTCACCGTATCTGATTCGCAAGGTACCTTGTATGATGAGACGGGTCTAAATCAAGAAAAAATCAACTGGTTAAAAGCGCAAAAAGCAAAAAGCCAACCATTAGCAGATTACGTTGCGGTCTATGGTGGCGAATGGTTCGCTGGTCAAAAACCTTGGCATATCAAAGGCGATATCGCTATTCCATCAGCCACGCAAAACGAAGTGAATGAAGACGACGCCAAGCTGATGGTTGAGAACGGCATTAAGTATGTGGTTGAAGGCGCTAATATGCCATTGACTGCAGAAGCGATTGATCATATTCGCTTGCATCGTGTGCACTATGCTCCAGGTAAAGCGGCAAATGCAGGCGGCGTGGCAGTATCTGGTCTTGAGATGTCACAGAACTCAGTACGTCAGTACAAAACTTTTGAAGAGATTGATGCGCGTTTAAAAGTTATTATGAAAAATATTCATGACGGCGCTGCTGAAGCCTCAGAAAAATACCATCAAACTGATAAAGGTTATATCGATTATATGACTGGCGCTAATATCGTCGGCTTTAAACGTGTTGCCGATGCCTTAGTTGCTTATGGTATCTTGAACTAAGAACGGTTTATAGATCATACTACAGTCGATTCAATTTAAAAAGAATACAGTACTGTTGGGATAAATTTTGCGAAGCCTCTGGAGTGCGAAGCGCACAGCAAGCGAGAGAAATTTATCCCAGCATAATGCTATTCTGAACGTAACTCTTTTATATTGAACTCACTATAAGACATAAGTTGTTAATGTCATAAATTCTTTTCATAAACCAAAAGCCCCAATCATTCATTGATTGGGGCTTTTTACGATTTAAAAGAAAATGGTGAGGCTATAAGGTTTAGCGCCATTCACCTTTAGCCATAATACCTTCAATAGGATTTAGCCCCATTTGATAGGCTAAATCAGCAGGGCGAGTGATATCCCAAAGCGCCAAATCCGCATCACAGCCAACTTCTATACGCCCCTTAAAAGTTAGACCTAATGCTTGAGCAGCATGAACCGTTGCCCCTGACAAGACTTCTTCAGGAGTTAAATAAAACAGAGTACAGCCCATATTCATCGCTAATAGCAGTGAGGTCAGCGGTGAGGTACCTGGATTACAGTCAGTCGAAATTGCCATTGGTACTTGATGTTTACGCAGTTCTTCGATCGGTGGCAACTTGGTATCACGTAGGGTATAAAACGCGCCTGGCAACAGTACAGCCACCGTATTACTTGCTGCCATTTTTTTGATATCGTCTTCTACTAAGTGCTCAAGATGGTCGCTTGATAATCCTTGATATTCAGCAACTAAGGCGCTAGCGCCTATATTTGATAGTTGTTCAGAATGCAGTTTCACTGGTAAGTTTAATGAGCGTGCGACTTCAAAGACGCACTTAATCTGCTCAGCAGTAAAGGCAATGTTTTCACAAAAGCCATCGACTGCATCGACCAAGCCCTCGCTATGCAAGATTGGTAACCACTGGCAAACTTGCTCAATATAGTCATCGACACGATCTTTGTATTCAGGTGGTAAGGCATGAGCAGCTAAATAAGTGGTGCTGACATGAATGTTGTGTTTGTCACCGAGTGCGCGGGCAACTTTTAGCATTTTGCGTTCAGTTTCTAAGTCTAGTCCATAACCAGATTTAATCTCGATACTGGTCACACCTTCTTTGATAAGCGCCAGCAGACGTTTTTCACTCTGTGCAAACAATTCTTCGGTATTGGCTTCGCGAGTGGAACGAACTGTTGAGACAATACCGCCACCTTGGGCAGCAATATCTTGATAGTTGGCACCGTGTAGACGCGCTTCAAACTCATTGCTGCGGTTGCCGCCATAGACGATATGAGTATGGCAATCTATCAATCCAGGCGTTATCCAATGACCATCAGCGTCTGTGATTTGCTGACGCTGATAATGGGTGAGATAGGGTGTTATTTGCGTATGCGCCCCAATCCATGCAATTTTGCGGTCTTTGATGCCGATAGCAGCGTTTTCTAATTGACCATAAGGCGTGCTTTTTGCGGCTGCGGATATACTGTCTTTATTGTTAGCATAAGTATCGAAACCATATTGCGCTGAAAAAGTCGCAAGATTGGCATTGATAATAATATGGTCAAACGTTGTTAAGTCATCCATAGCATCGGTAGTATTGATAGAGTCGTCAAGTATCTGTTCGCTAGAGTTGTTCATAATAAGCTCCTGCTTAACACTGATAATCAGGTAAATATATAAAATTCATTTCTAAAGTTAAACTTATAAGCCTTTATCTATAAATTTAGTAAATGCTGCTCGATAATAGTAGCCAAAAGACGAGCGGCAACTTTGCAGCTACGCGAATCAATATCAAAAGTAGGGTTAATCTCAGCAATATCGGCTACTTTTACCTTACCAGAGGACAAGATAAGTTTGACCGCGCGCTCAACGAAACTGAGCTCAATACCGTAGGCGGCTGGCGCACTAACGCCGGGTACGACGCTTGATGGTAAGCAATCCATATCAATGGTTAAATAAATAATATCAACGCTCTCGATAAAATCTGCAATTTGAGCTGCGATTTTCTTCCATTTTTTATTGGTACAATCTTCATCACTGATGATATCCACGCCCAATTGCTCAGCACGATCAAAGAGCGCAGCAGTGTTAGAGAAACGACTGACGCCAATACAACAATAATTAAATGGCTGACCTTGCTCGTCAAGATGCTCGGCAATTTGTCGAAATGGCGTACCCGAGGTAGCGACATCAGACTGACGAATGTCCAGATGCGCATCAAAATTGATAATGCCAATACGCGGTAGCGCATCTGTATCACTATTAGTGTCTGTCTGCTGTAGCGCTTGCCACAATCCTAAAAAGCTACCATAAGCAATAGCATGACCACCGCCAAGACCGATGGGTAAGCCGCCTTGCTTGATAATCTGGCTTACCTTATCGGCATAATTGAGTTGTGCTTGTTCTAGCATGTTTGCGGCAAATTCATCATGATCATGGCAGTGAATATCACCCGCATCACCCAGTAAGGTTGGCAGTTGATTGTCAAAGCGCTGCTGTAGCTCAGCGATGACTGGCAGTGCAGCAAACGCCTGACGAATCAATGGCGGTGCGGCTTTTGCGCCCACACGTCCTTGATTGCGCCTGACACCTTGGTCACAAGCGAAACCGACCAGCCCAATACGCTGGCCGTTTTGCTGACTGGTGCTATCAAAGGCATAAGGCTGAGCCAACTGATACCAGTAGCGAGCGCGAGCTGTCTCAAACGGCTCCGCACGTCCTGTCCAGCGACTCATATCAGCTACCGTGTGGCTCACGGCTTCTGTATGGGTAATCGTGCTTGCTGCTTTATTTGTTAGAGATGTCATCGCCAGATTCCTTTTTGCAATCAGCCTTTATTTAGAGTCGTACCAATTACTACGCAATGACTGCCAATGCTCAGCAAGCGTACCGTCTAATACTAACTGCTTGGCCGCTTCGATATCAGGGGCTAGATAGCGATCTTTATCATAAAAGGTTACTTGCTCGCGAAGTTTCTGATGTGCCATAGTCAAAGGCTCTGAGGTCTCTAACCCACGATGGAAGTCGATACCTTGACCAGCAGCCAAGAGCTCAATACCGATAATGGTGGCGGTATTTTGCGCCATCTCATATAAGCGACGGGCGCAATAAGTTGCCATCGACACATGATCTTCTTGATTGGCAGAAGTTGGAATGCTGTCGACACTACCGGGATGGGCGATAGATTTATTCTCTGAGGCGAGCGCCGCTGCAGTGACATGGGCAATCATAAAGCCTGAGTTGACTCCAGCATTATCCACTAAGAATGGTGGTAAACCACCTGACAAAGTAGCATCGATCAGCAAAGCGATACGGCGCTCAGACATAGAACCAATCTCAGCAATGGCCAAAGCTAAAATATCAGCAGCAAAAGCCACTGGCTCAGCATGGAAGTTACCACCTGAGATGGCAACTGGACCGTCTTCATTGTTAAAGATAAGTGGATTATCGGTTACAGCATTAGATTCAATCAATAGCGTTTTGCCTGCTTGATTGATGATATCGAGGCATGCACCCATCACTTGCGGCTGGCAACGCAGGCAGTAAGGATCTTGTACTCTGTCGTCTTGCTCGCCATCGTGTGAGGCGCGAATGGCACTGCCTTTAATGAGCTGACGATGTGCTTTGGCGATTTCAATTTGACCATGATGACCACGTACTTCATGAATACGCGCATCAAATGGCGCATCTGAGCCTTTAGCCGCATCGATAGACAGTGAGCCGACGATGGTTGCCGTCTCAAGCAAATCACGTGCTAAGAAATAACCCCGTAGTGCCAGTGCGGTAGACACTTGAGTGCCGTTAATCAGGGCAAGACCTTCTTTTGCCGCAAGGGTGATTGGCTCAAGACCATGCTGTGCTAAAGCATCAGCGGCCAGTACTTTGTTACCATCAACATAAACATGACCTTCGCCCATCATCGCCAGTGTCATATGCGATAAAGGTGCGAGATCTCCTGAAGCGCCAACTGAGCCTTTGGCAGGGATGTTTGGGGTAATTTGGTTATTAATTAAGCCCAGTAAGCTGTCGACCACGGCGCGGCGGACGCCAGAAACACCTTGTGCCAAACTGGTGACCTTCATTACCATAATCAGTCGAACCACGTTGGCTGGTAATGCTTCACCAGTACCCACCGAGTGAGACACGATAAGATTACGCTGTAATAGTTCTAACTGATCATCGCTGATACGGGTTTTTGCCAACAGACCAAAACCGGTATTGATACCATAAGCGCTTTTATCGCGGCGGATAATCGTTTGTACATCTTCGTGTGAGGCGTCTATTGCCTCATAAGCGCTATCAGGCAAGGTCAATATGACGGGCTGCTCATAGATATCGCGTAGTATCTCAAAGCTAAGCTGACGTGGCTGTAGGGTTAATTTTTTGATAGCAGTCATGGTGGTAATCCTAGGGTTAAATGTTATTAGCTGTATTTATTATATGGTGGAGTATTGATGTTGTGCCTGTATTAATAGGTGCAATCTATCCTAACTTATCCAGCCGAAAGACATTGCCAAATGTCCAAAAGCTGCTGCCAGTAAGATACTAAGTGCTACACGTTGGAACCAAACGATGACCATTTTCCCAACAGAGATAGGAATCTCAGTTGCTAGTACACAAGGAATCATGGCAGAAAAGAACAGCACACTGCTAATAGAGATGACGCCGGCGACATAACGGGTCAACATATCCGCTTCACTGAGCAATAATGCGGGTAAGAACATCTCAGCCAATCCTGCAGACATGCCTTTGGCAGCGACGAGCGGCTCTGGCAAACCGCCCAACCAGGTAAAGGGGTAAAGCAGTAAACCTAAAGCGTCAAATACTGGCGTGTACTTGGCCAATAATAAACCAGTGAGTCCAACGGCGATAATAGAGGGCACAATAGCGGCTGCCATTGTCAAGCCATCACGAAAGTTGGTCCATAGAATTTGTTTAAAATCTGATGCACGGCGTGACGTGGACAAACCTAGCTCATATGCCGCTTTTAGACGCGTGCCTCTTTTGTAGTCTAAATTTGGACGCTCAACCTTATTATCAAACCGACTAATTGGTGGAATACGGGCAGTGATGGCAGTGACGATAAAGGTAATCACTAGCGTTGACCAAAAAAACAGATTCCAAAATTCCATCAATCCCAGTGTTTTGGCAACGATTACCATAAACGCAGCTGATACAGTTGAAAAACCAGTCGCAATGATAATGGCTTCACGCGCAGAATATTGCTTTTGCAGATACACACGATTGGTAATTAGCAGCCCAATCGAATAACTGCCAACAAAAGAGGCAACTGCATCAATCGCTGATGCGCCCGGCGTTTTCCAGATAGGTTTCATAATCGGCTGCATCAGCACACCAACCATCTCAAGCAAACCAAAACCCACTAAAAATGCCAGAATCAAAGCCCCAAGCGGCACAATCATACCAACGGGTAGCGCCAGTTTTTCAAATAAAAACGGCAGCATATCTTTTTCCATCATAAAGGCTGGAGCGTTATCAGTGATATACATTACAGCTAATACCAGTCCCAGTACTTTAAAGACAGTTAGGATTTTATGGGTGATGTTTTTGCGCCATGAACCATCAATAAACGGTTTACTTACCCCAAATATCATCAGCATAAATAACAAAGTTACAGATAAAGTATGTTGCTGATTGACCAGATAAGTTGCGCCATGGTCGAACAAAATCGTGCTTTTTTCACCAATGGTAAATGGCACAAAAAACATCACCAAACCGATCATACTAAAGACAATCAGTTGCAGTAGTGCAATGGGTTTTGACAGCAATGTCTCTGGCGTTGTCGTATCGGGCACGGTGTTAGCAACTTGCTCAGTTTTCCCTAGTTGTAGGGTATCTTGCTTGGTCATATTATCTTCCTTGATAAAATTATGTTATCTACAGGTCTACGAAAAATTACTTAATCATAGGAAGATTTAGACCGTAATCTTTGGCAGTTTTAATCGCCAACTCATAGCCAGCATCGGCATGACGCATAACGCCAGAACCACAATCGTTGACCAGTACTCGCGCTAAACGCTTGGCTGCGGCATCAGTACCATCGGCGACGATGACCATACCTGAGTGCTGCGAGTAACCCATGCCAACACCGCCGCCATGATGCAATGATACCCAAGTAGCGCCGCCTGCGACATTCAGCATACCGTTTAATAATGCCCAATCCGATACCGCATCTGAGCCGTCTTTCATACTTTCTGTTTCGCGGTTTGGACTAGCAACAGAGCCGGTATCCAAATGGTCACGACCGATGACGATAGGACCTTTAAGCTCGCCGTTTTTGACCATCTCATTAAAGGCAAGACCTGCTTTATCACGCTCCCCTAGACCTAACCAACAGATACGTGCTGGCAGACCTTGGAACTGAATGCGCTCTTTTGCCATATCAAGCCAGCGATGAATATGTTGGTTTTCAGGGAACAGCTCTTTAATTTTTTGATCGGTTTTATAGATATCTTCTGGATCACCTGATAATGCGACCCAGCGGAAGGGACCTTTGCCTTGGCAAAACAGCGGACGAATATACGCAGGGACAAAACCCGGGAAATTAAAGGCATTTTTTACGCCTTCATCAAACGCCACCTGACGGATATTATTGCCATAATCGGTCGTTGGAATGTCCATTGCCTGCAAGTCTAGCATCGCCTGTACGTGTACGGCACAAGACTGAGCGGCAGCTTTGGTTAATGCTGCATGTTGCTCTGAATCTTCTTGTGCAGCTTTCCATTCTTCTACTGTCCAGCCACTTGGTAGATACCCATTAATCAAATCATGGGCGGAGGTTTGATCAGTAACCAAATCAGGTTTGATTTCGCCTGCATTGGCACGCTTTACCATCTCAGGCAAGATGTCTGCTGCATTGCCAAGTAGCGCGATTGAGACGGCTTCACCTGCGGCAGTATGTTGCTTAATCAGCTCATAGGCATGGTCAAGATTGTCAGCTTGTTTATCGACGTAGCCCGTACGCAAACGGAAATCAATACTAGACTGCTGACACTCGATGTTTAAAGAGGTGGCTCCAGCAAAGGTCGCGGCTAGTGGCTGCGCGCCGCCCATACCACCAAGGCCAGCAGTCAAAATCCAACGTCCTGCCCAGCTACCGTCATAATGCTGACGACCAGCTTCGACAAAGGTTTCATAAGTGCCTTGAACGATGCCCTGAGTGCCGATATAAATCCAGCTGCCCGCAGTCATTTGACCGTACATAAACAAGTCTTTACGATCAAGCTCGTTGAAATGCTCCCATGTTGCCCAGCGCGGTACAAGGTTGGAATTGGCGATTAATACGCGCGGGGCATTTTCATGGGTTTGAAAAACGCCAACTGGTTTGCCAGATTGCACCAATAAGGTTTCATCGTCTTCTAATTCTTTAAGTGACGCTAAAATTTGATCATAGCTTTCCCAATTACGGGCTGCGCGTCCGATACCGCCATAGACGACCAAGCTCTTTGGATTTTCAGCCACATCAGGATGTAGGTTGTTTTGTAACATACGATAAGGGGCTTCGGTCAGCCAGCTCTTACAGTGTAGCGTACTGCCAGTTGGCGCCGCGATATTGCGACT
Source organism: Psychrobacter sp. ANT_H59 (assembly GCF_008369225.1). NCBI lineage: Bacteria > Pseudomonadati > Pseudomonadota > Gammaproteobacteria > Moraxellales > Moraxellaceae > Psychrobacter > Psychrobacter sp. ANT_H59. Next base: position 167,440 of record NZ_VOBE01000003.1, on the reverse strand, counting down.
CTCGTCACGGCGAGTATATTCGGGGGTTTTGTTCAATCCATTATCAGTAGTCATGATCATATCCTTGTGATATCTGTTGAGGCAATATGGCAATCAAAGTGAGTCTTGTACGGTCAGTTTGCTAAATTTACTAATACTGCCGTAAAGTTGTATATACAAATTATCAGGAATCATTTTTTCATGCAAGTTTTTTTTCTTTGTTGCAGCATTATTTTTGTGAGTGATTAGACAAATGTGCAGCTCCTATATGGTTTTGCTGAGGTTTGTATGATTATCTCGTGTTACTATGGCGCTATTCTTATTGGTAAAACTAACGGTTAAAAATGGATACGATAAAGGCGATTCCAGCATATCAACGCATTAAAAATGCGATATTGGACAATATTCATTCAGGTAAATGGCAGGCGGGCAATGCGATTTCTACCGAAATGGCGTTGGCAGAAGAGTTTGGTGTCTCTCGTATGACGGTCAACCGTGCTTTAAAAGAATTGAGCGAAGAGCGAGTATTGGAGCGCCGGCAAGGGTCGGGGACGTTTGTTGCGCAGCAACAGTTTAATCATACATTTGTAGAAGTGCGTAATATTGCCCAAGACTTAAAGTCTGCCAATCGTGATTATCAAGCAAAAGTTGTCAGTAAGCGTGGCATTACTGCTGCTATGCTAAACGATGAGCTACGGCGTAAATTTGGTCTTGAGAAGGTGGTTGAAACTTCTGAATCGAAAGAAGGTAAAAGTATTGATAGCGAAGCCGCTGTTTTATATGAGGTCAAGATTATCCATTTTGCGGATGGTCAGCCGATACAGTTTGAAGAGCGCTGGGTGGATGCTCTAAAGGTTCCAGAGTTTATCGAGCAAGATTTTAGCGTGGTCAATACCAGTGATTATCTCATTGCCAAAAGCCCACTGGAGCGCGGTAGCTATACTATTCGAGCACTAGCCGCACCCGATGAGATTGCAGCGTTACTACAGATTACCGCGCAGTCGCCTACATTGGTACTTTGTCGTCAAACTTACTCAGCGGGTCAAGTACTGACTTTTGTCAAAATGTGGCATGCAGGTGAGCGGTACCAGTTTTCAGGGGAACTATAACAACCTTACGCATATTCACTATTTTTGTACGTTTATTCTTTCTAAATTGCGTTAATATACGCATGAGCAGATGTTTAATGGGCAGATTTAGAATAAGTATTTGTCATAAAATGCCTCAAATTTTCAAGAATAAAATAAAACCAGCATTGAAAAATATGCTGTGTATCCTCAAATTGAGCAGTCACAGTCAAATAATACCAAGCAGATATTTATGATGATATCTGCTTGTTCTTCAGTACGATTTTATTGGCAGGACATATTTTGCTTTATTTGACTCAGTCACTTTTATTTACTCACTATGATAAGGACGTCTTATGAAACGTCGCACGCTTTTAGCCCTTGCCGCAAGTACCGTATTGCTTGCCGCTTGTGGTCAATCACCTACCAATGATGCTGAAATCAAGGCAACTGATACCGCTGCAAGTGGCGGTTCTGATTTGCTACAGCGTATCAATAACGGCGGCACTATCAACGTCGGTACCGAAGGCACTTATCCTCCATTCACTTATCATGATGAGAGCGGCAAACTGACCGGCTATGATGTCGAAGTGACGCGTGCCGTTGCTGACAAACTTGGCGTTAAAGTTGAGTTTCAAGAAACCCAGTGGGATGCAATGCTCGCAGGTTTGGACGCCAAGCGTTTTGATATGGTTGCCAACCAAGTCAGCTTGACCACGCCTGAGCGTTTAGCAAAATATGATAAAGCGCAAGCGTATAGCTGGTCGGGCGCAGTGGTTTTAGCGCCAAAAGATGATAACCGTTATAGCTCGTGGGAGGCTTTAAAAGGTCTGCGTAGCGCTCAATCACTGACCAGCAACTATGGTGAGCTTGCAGAGCGTTATCAAGCTGAAGTCATCCCTGTTGATGGTATGGCTCAAGCGATCCAGCTGGTCAAACAAGATCGCGCTGACTTTACCATGAATGACAATCTTGCCATTTTGGATTATCTAAAAAAATTCCCAGATGCGGCGCTTGAGATTAAATTGACGGCCCCTGTCAGTGAGCAAACCGGTTCGGGCTTGGTGTTGATAAAAGGTGATGATGCGGTATTGGCAAAATTAGACGAAGCCATGGCAGCATTGGCCGCTGATGGAACGCTCACCAAACTGAGCCAAGAATTCTTTGGTGCTGATATAAGTCAACAAAAATAATGCTAGCTTCTATAACGTCAGTGTTAGCAGATTTATTGGCATTATTGCCGTTTATGAGTCCTGATCGGGCGCAGATTGTCATCAACTCATTTTGGCCGATGCTTAAAGGCGGTATCTATTATTCGATACCGCTGGCATTGATATCGTTTGCGATCGGTATGGCAATTGCGCTGACCGTGGCACTGATTCGTATTGTGCCGCGTGCTGGTTGGGTTCATGAGATTGTCTATAGACTTGCTCGCATCTATGTGTCTGCCATTCGCGGCACGCCGATGCTGGTACAGCTGTTTATTATCTTTTATGGGTTACCAAGTGTTGGGGTCAAGCTTGATCCTTTTCCGTCAGCAATTATCGCTTTTTCGCTCAACATTGGTGCTTATGCGTCAGAGACGGTGCGCGCATCCATTTTGTCTATTCCAAAAGGACAGTGGGAAGCCGGTTCGACTGTCGGCTTGACGTATTTGCAGACCTTTCGCCATGTTATTTTGCCGCAGGCACTACGCGTATCCGTACCGCCGCTATCTAATACCTTTATCAGTCTGGTAAAAGATACTTCGCTAGCATCGCTCGTATTGGTGACTGAGCTGTTTAAACAAGCACAGATTATCACCGCGCGTAACTATGAGTTTATGTTGGTCTATATCGAAGCGGCCGTTATCTATTGGGGTATTTGTCTGTTTTTGACCTTTATCCAAGGTAGGCTTGAAACGCGTCTTGATCGTTATGTTGCCAAATAATATCGCTATCAACCCATGATATATTTCTCGCCCCTTTAACCCATGTGTTTTTTAATTTGCAAGTGGACGTCTTATGATTCAAGTCACCAATATTCATAAAGCCTTTGGGAGCAATCAAGTGCTTAAAGGTATCGACTTGACCATCGAAAAGGGCAAAGTGGTGGTCATATTAGGACCATCAGGTTCTGGTAAGACGACGTTTTTGCGGTGTTTGAATGCGCTTGAAATTCCAGATCAAGGTATCATCGCTTTTGATGATGGCAGCCTGACGGTCGATTTTGCCACTAAACCTAAGAAAAAAACCTTACTTGCGCTGCAACGTAAGTCAGGTATGGTGTTTCAATCTTATAATTTATTTCCACATAAGACAGCCATCGAAAACTTAATGCTTGGACCTACGGTGGTACAAGGGCAAAGTAAAGCGCAAGCACGCGAGCAGGCATTAGCATTACTCGATAAAGTGGGTTTGTCTGATAAGGCAGATCTCTATCCGTTTCAGCTATCGGGTGGTCAGCAGCAGCGTATTGGTATTGCTCGTGCATTGGCGATTGAGCCGTCTTTACTACTATTCGATGAGCCAACGTCTGCGCTTGATCCTGAGCTAGTACAAGATGTGCTTGAAACCATGAAACAGCTGGCATCAGAAGGTTGGACGATGGTTGTTGTTACTCATGAAATAAATTTTGCCCGCGATGTCGCTGATCATGTGGTTTTGATTGAAGATGGTAAAATTGTCGAAGAGGGCAGTGCTAAGCAGTTATTCGAGGATTCTAAGCATCCGCGTACGCAAGCGTTTTTACAGCGTATTGAACAGTAATAAGTTTGAAAGATGCTAAATAAAAAGCCCCAACTATATTCATAGTAGGGGCTTTTTTTTGATTCAACAGAAAGAAATCTAAGGCTATTAAAAGTGATTATAGGATATCGACTAAACCCTTTGCCGTCTTTCTAGCCAACGTGGTACGCGAGTAGTAGTACCATTTAGCACAGCATTAAATAAGGCTGCTAGCAGAATGAGTATGACGCCAACATATTGAATCCAAGATAATGATTGATGCAGTAATAGCGTTGCCAAAGCAATCGCGGTTAGAGGCTCAAAGATAGTAAACACTGATGCACGGGTGGCAGGTAGCTTCTCTAATGCCTTCATATAAAGTGCAAAGGGTACGACGGTTCCAATCAAAGACAATCCTAATGCATAGCCCCAAGTAGATAAGGGTAAGGTTAGTAATTGTCCATAAGTGTTATAGGTTTCAGGTAGTAGTAGCAGTATGCCAGCACTGATGATAATAGAGGTAAAAAATACTAAAGGAGCAGGGTGCGCGTCATGCATAGCGCGCTTACCCAATACCCCGTATAGGGAATAACATATGCCTGATAATAAACCTAATGCAATACCCCAGTTGACTTGCGCCTGCTCACCTAACATCGTCAAGCCGACACCAAATACTGCCATGAGTGCCAGTAGGGCTGACTGCCGAGTAATGGATTCATTAAGTAAGAATGCTGAAAATAATAAGCTAAAAACGGGCGCAGTATATAGCAAGGCGACGGCAGGACCAGCACCGACATAGATAACGGCAAAAAAATAGCAAACCGACATGCCGAGTACACCAATCAACGACTGTAGTGCCAGTCCGAGCCACTGTTTTGGACGCAACTTTATTAGCTGTGGCCATAGTTTTGGCAGCATAACGAGGATAATAAGAGCGGCGGTCACGATACGTAAAATGGTCGTTTGCCAGCCACTAAAGCCGATTTGGTTGAGATAGGTTGAGAATATCCCTAAAGTACCCCAGCAGACAGCGGCTGTAATGATTTGAATGGTGCCTATCCATGACTGCCGTGCTGACATTGTGCTATCGGTATGCGCCATATCGCTCTCTATTTTTATTTGTTACCAGGTTCAAAGAATAAGCGGTCCAAGCCTTCTGGCTCATTACTTAATAATATGCTGAAATAACAAAAGACAACCTGATTAAAGGCTGCCTTTTGTTTGTTTTTTCAGTCTATCATTAAAGCGTCAATTAAGTACTAACACAAGTCAGTTAGGCATAAAATGCAATTTATTTGAGTTAGGTGCAGGCTTCACTTCAGCTTATTACCCTTTAGCTTCATATCCTCCAAACCAGCTTAAGCATCGTGATTTACACCTGAAGTAAAAAATTCGTCAATAAACGCTTGGCACCTTCGGTCGCAAATGACTCTGGGTGAAACTGCACGCCTTGAATCGGATAGTCTTTGTGCTGCACACCCATTATCTCATCACCAGCCAGCGCCGATTCAGTCAAATCTAAATCATTATGTTCATCATTGGCGACGACTGCGGTGACAGTCAAACAATTTGGTAGCGTATCTGCTTGTACCATCAATGAGTGATAGCGCATGATTTCTAACTCCTGTGGCAAATCGTTATAAATGCCCGCACTATCATGACGAATGGCTGAAACTTTACCATGCATCGGCACACTGGCGCGTATCACGTCACCGCCAAATACATGAGCAATGCCTTGCATGCCTAAGCAAACGCCTAATAGTGGCGTCGTTTTACCCATCACTTCAATCACTTCGGCACAAATGCCAAAATAGGCAGGATCATCAGGTGACCCAGGACCGGGTGAGATAATAATACGGTCAAGACTCATCGCTTGTACGTCTGCTAAGGTGATTTCATTATTACGCTTGACGATGACATTTGCTTGTTTATCACTGTCCATCGTCTGCAAGATCTCACCGATATATTGATAAAGGTTAAAGGTAAATGAGTCGTAATTATCGATAATTAAAACATTCATGGGTAGCCAACTCTTTGATAAATTATATGTGGTTATTGGTTCATAAAGCTGTCTAGTACCACTTTCATAGCAGAAAGCTTACGCTGGATTTCTAGATATTCATCAGCAGGATTGGAGTCGTACACATTGCCGCCACAAGTCTGTGCATAGGCCGATTCACCATTGATAAATAAGCTGCGAATAGGAATGGCAAAAATACAATCGCCGTTAAAGTTAAAGGATCCTAATGCGCCGCCATAAGCACCACGACCATCTGGTTCAAGCTCATTAATCACTTTTATCGCTTCAACTTTTGGTGCGCCTGACAATGTGCCAGCAGGGAAGTTGCTGGCAAGTGCGCTAAACATATCCTCATCGGGATGTAGAATACCGACGATTTCAGAGGAGATATGCTGTACGTGTGAGAAGCGTTTGATATCCATCAAATTACGCACTTTTACCGTACCAAATTGTGCGACGCGTCCGATATCATTGCGATGCAAATCGACCAGCATATTGTGCTCGGCAATCTCTTTGGCATCATTCAGTAGGGCACGGGCAAGTTTGCGGTCTTCAGCAACATCAACGCCACGCTTGGCTGTACCTGCGAGCGGATAGGTCTCCATCTCTCCTTGACGCAAGCGAAATAGCAATTCAGGTGAGGCACCTATGATGCACTGCTGAGCAAATTTCATAAAATACATATGCGGTGATGGATTGACTGCCCGTAGCTTTTCATAAATTGGCATCTTATCGCCCGCAATACGATATTTGGATTTAAAGCCGACTTCACATTGAAAAATACGCCCAGAGATGATGTCTTCTTTGACTTGCATAACGACTTTAGCATGCTCTTCTTGACTCATGCCATCACCTAAAAACTCTACGGTGGGCGGTTTATACCTTGGGATAGGTACATCAAGTAAGGCTTTAATTTGCTCGATGCGATTGTCTTGCTGAGCGGTTGGGTAATAAAAATAGAATATCTCACCAGTCATCTTGTCAAGCGTCAAGCCATCTAGATAGACACCAAATTTGAAAGGTTCAAAATCATCGCTTGGCTTGGCATTGAGACTTGGCTCAAAGAAATTGACACAGTCGTAGCCTAGATAGCCGACAAGACCGCCACTTTGCTCACGGGCAATAACGTGCTGCGGAGTAATAGTACGTAGAAGCTGATAAGGATTGTCAGTCTGATAATTTTTGGTTTCAGCGGTTTTATTATCGGTAATGGCAAGGGTAGTGCGGTCGATGGCAGCAATGGTCATTACCGGATCAAAACCAATGGCATGGTGACGTGACATATGGCTGTCTTCACCCAAGGATTCGAGCAAATAACAGGTATCGAAAACCCGTTCAATGCGTTTAAATAACGCGAAAAAATCGATATCTTGCGTCAGCTTTATCCGCTGCGGCTTGCTTGGAATATCAATAGTAGCAGGCTGGTCATATTGTAGTGTAGGAGAGGTCATAACGAGGTCCAAAGTAATTCAAATAGGTCTTATAAAATAAATTCAGCTAATATTCTTGGCGTTAATTGTCTTGTCTGTGGGTGGCTAGCAGTGCACTTACATCGTGAATTTGCATGGCTTTGGCGCCACGAGAGACCGTTGCGATGCCAACGCCCAACTGTTCGGATATGTCACGCTGGGTGATACCACGCTCGAGCAAATCAAAAATACAGATGCGATTGGCAATCTCGTGTTGCTCTTTAGTCGTTAGTAGCGCTGTTAATAGCTCATCGATATCATTACTGTCATTGCAATGGGCTAAATGCGTCAACAAGCTACGATAAGGGTCAGTGCTCATAATATTTAATCTTAATAAAAAAGAGGTAAGTGGCTATCTTGTTTCAGTATTCTAGTACAGTAGTACATAAAAAACAAGTAAAGTGATGAATGTTTTAGCATTGCTTGATTAAAGCGCTGTTTAAAAATATTAACTTCAGCATAAAAATAAAAAGCCAGCTAATCGTAATGAGCTGGCTTTACTATTAAAAATTTTGCTGGTGTTCTAAAGAACAATGAATGATAGATTCGAATGAACGACTAAGCCTTTATATTGCTTATTTTACTGGGCGAATAAACGGCATATGTCTATTCACATCTTTATATAGTAAGTATCTAAATGGACCTGGTCCACCAGCGTAACAAGATTGTGGGCAGAATGCGCGTAACCACATAAAGTCACCTGCTTCAACTTCTACCCATTCACCGTTTAAGTGATAGACGGCTTTACCTTCTAATACATACAAACCATGTTCCATAACATGCGTTTCATCAAATGGAATCACGCCACCTGGTTGAAACGTCACGATATTCACATGCATGTCGTGACGCATATCAGACTGCTCGGTAAACCTGGTGGTTGTCCATACGCCATCAGTACCCGGCATCTCAATAGCTTCAACATCGTGATCGCTAGTTACAAACGCTTCAGGCACATCAATACCTTCACAGTGTTGATAGGCTTTACGGATCCAATGGAATTTGACATGCTTGTCGCTATTGTTCTTTAGCGTCCATTTGCAGCCAGGTGGTAAAAATGCATAACCACCCGCTTCAAGATGATGCGACACGCCTTCAATCGTCATGTCCATTTCACCTTCAACGATGAATACGACGCCTTCGGCATTTGCATCTAGCTCAGGTTTTTCTGAGCCGCCATTTGGTGCTACTTCGACGATATACTGCGAGAAGGTTTCTGAAAAACCGCTTAAAGGACGGGCAAGTACCCACATCCGCATGCCTGTCCAAAAAGGTAAATAACTAATCACGATGTCGGTTAGTACACGTTTAGGAATAATCGCATAAGCTTCGGTGAAGATAGCACGATCGGATAGTAATTGTGTTTGTGGAGGCAATCCGCCAGTTGGTGCGTAATAAGTACTTTTTGTTGTCATGGTTCGTGTTCCTTAGGGGTTTGGTGCCGCGATAAATTTGTGTCTGAACCTTTGATTTTTTATGCGATTAATGCTCTGACATTAGCATAATTCTTCGTTAGTTGACGATAGCCATTAAGCCTGATTTTTAGCTTGCTCAACAGAGATATCAATGCAAACTTCCCAATCATCAATCTCGAATTCATGGCAATTGTTACCTTCGCCGTTGATACGATCAATCACTAAAAAGTCACAATCCGCTTTTAGCGCCAGTAGCGGATGATGCCAAACATTGGCATCATACTGTACACCTTGATGCGAATGAGCATAAAACACTTCTAAATCATCAGCTGATTTAGGCGAATCGCCAGCTTTGGCCACAACGACTATATAGTCTGTGCCATTCATAGAAAAGAACGCTTGCGTGCCAAATGGATGGTATTCCATGACCGATAACGTAATAGGGCAGTCACGTCTTTTAGTACGGAAAATACTAAAACCGACTTCTCCGCCATCATGAGTGACTTTTGAGATGGCATTATGACGACAGGCAAAGCCACGATTGATATCCCAGCTGTTTTCAGGGCACTTTTCTTGATCATCATAAGGCTCAATCACTGAGCCATAAGGCGCAAAAGCAGCTTTAGTTAAAGGTTTAGCAATGATTGTGGTTTTCATAAGTTCACCTTTAGATTAATTAGCAATATTATTTATTTGTTCTAGCAATTTATTCAGTTATAGCTCGATTTGAGATAAGAAAATACCGGACATAAGATGTCGTCTTTAAGCAATTACAGCACTCAGGTATCTACCACCTCAAGCGTATCATCCGTTAGCTTACGTGGTTGCTACTACGTACGTGCTTATTAATATGATGATACGTCTTATGATTGTTGTTACGGCTACATCCAGTTGGCGGTGTTATCAGCCGTGGCTGGATGATTTTCATACCAGTGCTTAGCGATTTCATCGCGGCGGCAGATCCAAACGTCGGGTTTACTGGTGATGTATTGTAAAAACTGTTTAAGCGCTTTAATGCGACCAGCACGACCAATGATGCGGCAATGCAAACCAATGGTTAGCATCTTGGGAGTGTCTTGACCTTCTTCATATAGAGTGTCAAAGCTGTCTTTTAAGTATTGATAAAAAGGTTCAGCATTGGTGAACCCAGGACTTGAAGAAAAACGCATGTCATTGGTCTCAAGCGTATAAGGAATGACCAGATGCGGTTTGCGAGCAATTTTGTTGCCTTCTTCTACTTTAACATTGAGCCAGTACGGCAGCTCATCAGCATAAGAGTCAGAGTCATAAATGTAGCCGCCTTGTTCTGCGACCAGCTCGCGAGTATTTGGGCTATCGCGACCGGTATACCAGCCAAGAGGCTGATTGCCGACCATACGCTCAAATATTTCAGTGGCGCGGCGTACATGTTCACGCTCGGTCTCGCGGTACATATATTGATAGGTAATCCAGCGCAGTCCGTGACTGGCAATCTCATGACCATCTTCTAGAATGCGCTCGACAATATGCGGTGTTTTTTCGGCAGCGGCTGCACAAGTAAAGGTAGTAATAGGTAAACCATATTCTTTAAAAGTATCTAGTACGCGCCAAACACCCACTCGGCTACCATATTCAAAGGCGGATTCAATCGACTGATGGCGGTTGTTAAATTCTGGCGTACCTAAAACGTCTGATAAAAAACGTTCTGACTGACCGTCGCCATGCAAGACACTGTTCTCTGCGCCTTCTTCGATATTTAGCACAAACTGTACGGCAATCTTAGCGCCGCCCGGCCAATTGGCTTTGGGTGGATGGTCGCCATAGCCTTTTAAATCGCGTGGATAAGCGGCTTGATCAAAGTCGCTGGTTATCTTTTTTTTCATGGTGTTTTATCCTTTATAAAAACAGAGTAATAGATCTATTAGAAATGTAATAACTATTTTTTATTCTACTATTGCACTTCATCTTTCTGACTTCACTGCCTTATTCTACTATGGTGTCAGGATCTACTGCATAAGGGCGCATCAATACCCAATACACGATGCCACCTATTGCCGCGCCTAATAAGAAACCATAACCTTCAAGCTTAGTCAGTGCGGGTATCAATACCGTGGCGATAGAGAATAAAGCGCCGATTGCAAAGGCGATAAGCGCACGGATGTTCCAGCCTTTGTAGTAGTAATAAGCACCAGTTGGTTGAGCGGAAAATAAGTCATTCATATCGATATGTTGACGTTTAATTAGGTAATAATCGATGACTAAGATACCAAAGAATGGAGCGATAACCGCACCAATAGTATTTACAAAACCGACAATACCGATCTTACTGATGAATGATAGCCACAATGCACCAACGAAAAAGGCGATAACAGCAGTAATTAAACCGCCCATGCGAAAGTTAATATGCTTAGGAAATAAGTTAGCCAAATCGTAAGCAGGGGGAATAAAGTTTGCAACCATATTGATACCGACGGTTGCGGCAAAGAAGGTCAGCGCTGCAATAATGGTCAAGGGTAGAGAATCCACACGATCAACAATATCCGATGGATTGGTCAATGCTTCGCCAAATATTACTAGGGTTCCAGCGGTAATGACCAAGGCGATGAACGAGAAAAATACCATGTTAATCGGCAAACCGAGTAAGTTACCCAAGCGCATATCGCGCTCACTACGCAAAAATCGTGAGAAATCACCGAAGTTTATGACGACTGCTGCGAAATAAGCAACCATCGTACCGACGATAGCAGTAAATGCCTGTATGGAATTTCCACTATAATCGCTGCCACTAGCGAAGATAGAGTTAATCGCAGGTAACAACTCAGAGCCTGATTGATACCAGATGACGGCCATCAGGATGACCATAACGACATAGACTAGCGGTCCTGCCCAATTCAAAAAGTGCTTGATCGGCTCGATGCCTGCCCAAAACAGTAAAATCTGAAATACCCAAACGATGACAAAGGCAATCCAAGCGGTACTATTCAAGCCTAAAAATTTCGTATCTGGGCTACCTATGACAATAGTCAACAAAATGGCAACTGCAGTTGAGGCAAAGTAGGTCTGCACCCCGTACCAAAAGATACCGATAATAGCGCGTAAGATGGCAGGTAAGTTAGCGCCATTGATACCCATGCTGGCACGTATCAAGACTGGAAAAGGGATGCCATATTTGACACTGGGTTTACCAGTTAAGTTGACCATCAGCATGACGATGAATCCTGAGCAGATAATCGCTGCCATGACCCACCACCCATTCAGTCCATAACTCAAAAATAAGGAGGCCGCTAAGGTATAACCGAATAAGCTCTGAATATCATTGGACCAAACATTAAATATCGCAAACCAACCCCAATTACGCTGTTCAGGCTGTAGTGGGGCAAGATCTTCATTATATAATCTTGAGTTTTTGCGTTCTGGATTAAAGGTATTGCAATCATAGAGCGCGCTATTAGATTGAGTACTGAGCTGACTTCCTTGCTTATTCGCAGTGGACATCCTTTTCTCCCTTTAGATTGGAATCAATCGAAATAAACATTGTTAACACTTATTAATGTTTATTGTTAACACTTTAAGGATGTCTAGGTCATTGGTCAAGATAATTGTTTGATCAGCGTTTACTCTTCTTTGTCTAGAATGCTCATTTATAACCCTGAAGCATAAGCGACCAGTTGTTGGCGCTCTTCATCGCTCAGCTGAGTGATATTACCCAGTGGCATATAACCACTTTGTACGGCAGTCACAATCTTAGCTTGATGAGTTTTTATGTCTGCAGGGGTTTGGATAATAATACCCGCTGGCGGCGCATTAAATCCAGCTTGTGTTGGTTGTGCCGCATGGCAAACGCTACATTTTGCTTCTACTACTTTCATGATAGCGTCGTCAGCTGAAGCAGCAACAGGTACTACTTCGGTAGCGGCAGTTCCGCCAGCAACCACATTGGAATCAGCCTCTGTAGCAGTAGCAGGTGCTACCGTATTCGTATCTTGAGTGACAGCAGCAGGCGGTGTATCTGTCGGTGCTACTTCAGTGACAGCAGGCGTCTTGATTGGAGAAACTGGTAATGGCTCGATAGGTGCTGGACGCATCCAGATAATCAATAGCACGGTTGCTATCGCAGGAATCACTAAGAATTTTGGTCTATGGCGACCCAAGTGTTTTTCGTTGAAGTAATGACGAGCTGTTGCCGTGATGACACCAATGAATACCAATATCAACCAACCATGCGCATGTGAATACATCATTGGATAGTGATTACTAATCATGATAAAGATGAGCGGCAAGGTAAAGTAGTTATTCATCAATGAGCGATTTCTGGCCATCAATGCCAAATCTGCTACTTCTGGACCTGGTTTTACGCCTCGGCGTACACAATCTACGAGTGCGCGCTGAGCCGGCATAATACCGAAGAAGACGTTACCTGCCATGATAGTACCTAAAATGGCACCGACATGGATAAAAGATGCACGATCACTAAATAGCTGATAAGAACCCCAAGTGGCAATAATCATTAGTACAAAGATGGTGATACTAAAAGCCAGTTTATTTTTGCCGACATTGCTGCGTACAATGACTTCATAAATAAAATAACTACCGAATAAGAACAGTAAACTGGTCGATATAGCACCAACGCTGCTACCAAAGTCAACTTTGCTCGGATCAATCAAGTAAGCCGTGGCATTGATATAGTAAACGATAATGAGCATCGCCATACCGGTTAGCCATGTGGTATAGGCTTCCCACTTAAACCAATGCAGCGTTTTTGGCATCTCTTCAGGTTCGAGCTTGTATTTGGCAATTTCATAGAAACCACCACCATGTACTGCCCAAAGATCGCCTGAAATGCCTTTTTTGGCTTTCCATTCTGGTGGCTTCTGAAGACTCATATCTAGCCATACAAAGTAAAATGATGCGCCAATCCATGCTACACCAGCGATAACGTGAAACCAGCGGAAAAATAAGCTTAGCCAATCGAGAAGATATGCACCCATGTTGTCAATGTCCTTTTATATTATTATATCTTGGTAACTCGTAACGACTTTTGCTCACCTTCGTTATTATAAAAGATTGTGATACAACGTAGCGATACCAGCATTATTCATTTGGTCTTAAATCACTGACCTCATTGTCAGGTGTTTAGAGTTTCCAGCACTCGTTTAGCCTTGTTTTTATAAGGTTTCGAGTCATAAAGCTATAGAATCAATCATGATCCGCGATAAGTGCCGTAGCCGTGTGCGCTAAGCAGTAGCGGCACATGGTAGTGACCGTTATCTTGTATCATAAAATCGATGACCACTTGCGGATAAAATACTGTGAGGTTTTGCGTATCAAAATATGCTTGGGTATCAAAGGTCAGCGTATAGCGACCGATATCTAAATGATACTCAGCAATATCAATTTCTGGGTTAAATGCCCAGCTATCTGGCGTCACGCGACCATCAGCGTTGGTGACACCGTTTGCCAATAATGATGGCTCGCCACTGGCACTAATACGATGTAACGTCACTGCGATGTCAGCGGCAGGCTTGCCAAGATGGGTGTCTAAAATATGTGATGAAAGAGTACCTGACATAATAATTCCTTTTATGTATGAGAGAGACAAAGCAAGATTTAAGCGTCGCCTAACAGTTTTTGTAAACGCAAACGCGTGATTTTATTTTGTTCAGTAGCCGCATTGAGCAATTCAGTCTTGCGATCATTTGGCAGGCGAGCTTGCAATAGATCAAGCATTTGCTGCGCGCTTTTACCAGTTGCGAAGACAATAAAGATAAAGCCGAATTTATCGAGATAGTCTTGATTGCCTTGTGCTAACGCTTCAAGTACCGCATCTTCAGCGTCATTGGCGCCTGATTGCTCATGAGCAGCACTGTCTTGCGTATTGCGATACTTCTCTTTTAATGAGTCGACATTGCCAATCTGTGGGTGACCATCAAAGGCTTCTAGCAAGTTAGCTTCATCCGCTTTAGCTTGTTGCCATGCGTCATCGCTTGCACTCAATAGTGCTTTTATATCTGCAAACGGACGTGCGTCTGCCAAGGTTTGCGCCCATTGGCTACTGGTACAGCAAGTTAGAAATTCTGAGGTCGCATCGGCTTGCGAGAGGGCGTTCAGTTGCGCTAGTGATAAGCTCACAGTGATATCCTTATCTATTGACACAAAGTGTTGACGGATACACATTTATCATTTGAGTGATATGAATTTATAAGGTACAGACAGTATCGTGTGCTGATATTAGTCTGTTGATTACTTAACTCAGGGAAAAACTCAGGTGAAAGTAGTATCGATTGAGTCATAATTGGTTAATATATATCCATTCTGCTTAAACCTGACTAAATGGTCAACTACTTTATGCAAAATATTTTTATTTTTTACTAGATATGCTAATAATCAGTGTGTTTCTTCACAGTTTATCTTAAAGTCACGCTAGAATATGGTACTTACTGATATAAATGTCTAATGGTGCAACCTATGACTCAAATTTCTAAAGCAAAAGCTTCATCCGCCTCTGAGAGTGTGGTTCATCGCAATCAGCATGATATTCGTGCCCAAAACCAAGCGGTGATTTTGACTGCCGCTGAAGAAGAGTTTGTGCTGAAAAGCTATCGCGGTGCCACCATGCAAGGTATCGCTGATCGAGCAGGGCTGCCAAAAGCCAATGTGCATTACTATTTTAAGAGTAAGACCAATCTGTACAAAGTAGTTTTGCGTGCCATCATTCAAGAGTGGAATGATGGCTTGGTGACGATGACAGTAGACAGCGATCCGAGAACCGTTATCGAAAAGTTCGTCCGCACCAAATTGCATCAAGCATTTGCAAACCCAAATCGCCATAAGCTATTTGCGTTAGAGGTCATCGGCGGTGCCCCGCATTTACATGATTTTATGTCGACGGCGATGAAAGATTGGGCACTGGATAAGACACAAGTCATGAAGATATGGCATGAGCAAGGCAAAATTGCCATTGCTGACCCTTTACAGCTATTGATTTTGATTTGGGCAACCACGCAGCGCTATGCAGAGTTTGAAACAGAAATCGTCGGCTTAATGCAAAAGAGCGCGTATGATGAGACAGACGAGGCCCGCGCTGCTGACTTCTTAATACCTTTTATACTACGAGGTTGCGGACTCGAGTAGGGGTAGATTGGAACAACTGCTATTAATGAATAGCTTGACGCATAAAGGATTGCTTTAACGATATCGCTGCTAATTAGCGCTTTATCATTAAGGCAATCCTTTTCTTTTGTCACTCAGCAAAGTCTTTTACATTGTCTTAGAAAATCATCTAACCCTTGATTCTTAAGCGGCTTCACGAGCAGACTTCACGTCATCCTCAGCATGCTGGTCAGCCGTATCAAACTCCGCACCAAAGCTTTTTGGTAAAATCATATCAAGCGTAATCGCGATAATACCCGATACGGTCACTGCTGAACCAAAGATATTACGGAACATCTGCGGCATTTGTGCAAATACATCAGGCACAAAGGCAACACCCATCGCCAAACCTAGAGAAGTGGCTATGATTAAGATATTACGATGGGTGAAGTTTACGGTTGAAAGTATGCGAATACCAGCAGTCGCTACGGTTGCAAACATCAACAGTGTCACACCACCAACTACTGGTTTTGGTAGCTGAGTGAAGATAGCACCTAGGATAGGGAATAAACCCATAAAAAATAAGATACCGCCGACATAGAAGCCCACATAGCGACTAGCGATACCCGTCATCTGAATAACGCCATTATTCTGGCTAAAAGTAGTGACTGGGAAGCTGTTAAAGATACCAGCAATGGCAGAGTTGACACCGTCAGCTAGTACCCCACCTTTGATACGTTTCTCATATAGTGGACCTTTGATAGGCTCACCTGAGATCATCGACGTTGCGGTCAAATCACCAGCAGTCTCGATACTGGTAATGATATACATAAAGGCAATCGGTATAAACGCTTGCCAATCAAAACTAAAGCCAAACTTGAAAGGCACAGGTACAGTCAGTAGCGGGGCTTGTGAGACTAATGAGAAGTCAATACGACCCATAAATGCTGCTACCAGCAAGCCTAACATCAGACCAATAAAAATAGCGCTTGAGCGAATAACTTTGTTAGGTACGATACTAATAAGCACGACACTGATTAAGACCCCGCCACCCAGTAGCAAATTCTCCATACTACCAAAATTCTCTGCACCAACACCGCCTGCTAGATCGGTTAGACCAACTTTGGTTAGGGACAAACCAATAGTGACAATGACACAGCCGGTGACGATAGGGCTCATCAAGGATTTAAGTTTAGTAATAAACTGACTCAAGAATATCTCGACAAAGGCGCCTAAGAATGTCACGCCAAAGATTACAGAGAGAATCTCCTCAGGACTACCACCTCGGTTTTTTACTACAAAACCTGCTGCTAACACGGCCGCTAAAAAACCAAAGCTGGTGCCTTGCAGAGCCATCAGCCCTGAACCGACAGGACCAAATTTACGGGTTTGAATAAAGGTTGAAACCCCAGATACCATTAGCGCCATACTGATTAGGTAGGGAATATGCTCACCTAGACCCAAAGCACCGCCAATAATCAATGAGGGCGTAATAACACCAACGAAAGCGGCGAGTACATGTTGTACCGCACCTAAAAATGCTTTTGCAGGCGCAGGACGGTCGTGCAGTCCGTACAATAAATCGGGATTTCCTTGAGTATGCTCACTCATTTTGGCTTTCTCCTAAAGTGACTTTTAGTCCAAGCTCTGTAAAGATATTTAGAGACAGCGTTACGTTGATAAATAGGAGACATATGAGGGTCTCTATAAATCCTTATCGCACTAGCTGTTTACACAGTATCAAACACAGAGTCGCATGATCCTTATGCAAATACATGCAAGCAAATAACCAGTCTTTCTCAGTGTGACCGATAGTCGTATGTACAAACCTGACTAAATAGTCAACTATCTTAGGGTATATGTAATTGGCAGTATATTGCAATACTTTTTTTTGATATTCAGCGTTTATAAATAATCACTCAGTCGCTCATAATCGCCTCCGCATATAGGTGAAACTTATCTAGACAGCAATAGACTAAAGGTATTCATCAGATGTGCAGGTGCTGATACAAGCGTACAAAGATATTAAAAGAAAATTTTTCAGTTTAAATATTGCCAAATTGTTAATACTTCGTTATTATGCCTGTCAATATTTAAACGCTAATCATTATCATTAACATTAATAATGTCATTCTTATATGAAACTTAATAATTATTAAAGCATCAAGCTTTTTAGAAAGTGATTTTGGGCAAAAATTACTGATTATTGGTTTCCTAAACGAGTTTTAAAATTCTTATACTAGATAAAGTGAGTATGTTATGCGCGAAGTAAAATTAGCAAGATTTTCTAGTCGATTGACCGTATTGTCTATGGGCATAGCAGCAGTATTAGGGGCACAAGCGGCGAGTGCTGCTACCTCAGCAGATATGCCGAGCACCACCTTACAGACCATCACAGTGACGGCAAACAGCTCAGTACGTGAAAGCGTGCAAGAGGGCGGTGTTGATGTTGAAGGCTATACCCCAGCTGCGCAAGCAAGCCACTTAAGTGATTTTTTAAATGTCGTACCCGGTGTTACGGTAGGTGGTACGTCAGCGGTCAATCAGCGTATACGCGTACGTGGACTCGATGATACTAATCTAAAAGTCACTATTGATGGCGCTCGCCAAGAAGGCACGCTGTTTTATCATATGGGCGATGTGACCATTGACCCTGATTTGCTAAAACAAGCGGAAGTATCGGTCGGTAATAACTCAGTGACACTAGGTAACGATGCGCTAGGTGGCGCAGTTGCTTTTAAAACCGTTGATGCTGCAGATTTGCTAAAACCGGGTCAAAAAATCGGTGCCAAATTGCATGCAGGTTATGGTAGTAATAATGATGAACTGCTCACCTCAGCGACTGTGTTTGCTGCCCCAACGGATAATATAGACTTACTGGCTTATTATGGTCAGCGTAATGCCAATGCGGGTGAAGATGGCGAAGGTCGTAAGATCCAAACGGAAGATAGCAAAGGCGAGAATATTTTATTAAAGGCAGGCGCGTATATTGCCAATGACCATCACGTAGGGGCTAGCTTTAGCCGTACCGAAAACGAAGGCATGTTCCCATTACGCCCAGATTTCCCAGCAAGCCCAGGCGTTGGCAGTTGGAATGAAATTCTGCCGCAAAAGGTTAAGCGTGATACTTATGGGCTGGACTATAGCTACAATCCTGCCAGTAACTTGGTCAATGTCGATACCAATGTTTATCAAACCGAAACGCAGATTTCACGCGATACCGATTATACGACAAAGCCAGGTTATAACTGGGAAGCAGGCGTAAAAACCACCGGCGCAAAAATTCAAAATACCAGTGTTATTGATACCAATGTCGGCAGCCATAAGCTAATCGCTGGTATTGAGCACTACAAAAAAGAATCTGAGCTAGAGCGCGACTTCGTTAAAAAGGGCACCGATGAAGCCAAAAATACCTCTATTTATCTAGAAGATCAGTGGAAGAATGGCAAATTAACCTTAACGCCGGGCGTACGCTACGACCGTTATGAGTCGCCTGAATTTGTATCGGCAGGCAAAACCTATAACAATGTGGTTGGTGCCCTTGCTGCCAGCTATGAGATTGCACCGTTAACGCAAGTGTTTGCCAGTTATACGCAGTTATTTAACGGTCCTGATTTGAGTCAAGCGATCTTTAACTCAGATGGCGACAAAACCTACGTCAATAGTGACTTAAAAGCAGAAGAAGGGTCAAATGCTGAGATTGGTATCGTAAAAACCTTGCGCGATCTAACGGTAGCGGGCGATGCACTGCAACTTAGCGGAAAATATTTTGAAACTGATATCGAAAACTTTATTGAATTTGTCCGTTCTGGTGGTACTCGCGTTGGCCTAGACTGTACCACTGGACAACTGGGTGGCGCTTGCCAAGGCGCGGTCAATAAAGATGAAGATTATAAAATTAAGGGTGTTGAGCTCGCTGCTGACTATAAAATGGATAATTTTAGCATGGGTCTAAGCTATGCCCATGCACGTAGTAAAGGTGATAAAACGGGCTATAGCATCCCATCAGTGACTGGTGGCAGCGCCGACTCAGGCGATAAATATATGGTGAACTTGGCCTACGTACCAACAGACACTACTGAGCTTGGCTGGCGCAGTACCTATGTGGCTGCTATCACGCCCAAAACTGAATCTGCCCAGCCTGAAAAGTCTAACTATGATGTGCATGATATTTTTATGAGTTATATGCCAAAACAAGTCGATGGTTTAAAAGCGACTGTTGGGGTTTATAATATCTTTGATGAAACCTATGCCAGCCATGCGTCACGTTCGCTTGCAGAACAAGCAGATGGTTTGCGCACCGACTTTGAACCCGGTCGCAATATCAAAGCATCTTTAACCTATCAGTTCTAAATTTATAGTGATCATGCGTAAAAAATGAGTATCAAAAAAGCCAGCTGCTTTGTATAAGAGCTGGCTTTTTTATGTCGAAACCTCTTTTTTAAACCAGATGTCTTTTTTAAATCGTTTTATGCGTCTTTAACACATCAGCATTTAGCGCAATTCTAACGCTAAAATTAACAAAGAATAATAATCAATGATTTCATTTAACCCACGCCAAACTTGCCTATGGATTCACCGTTATACTGGACTTGTGATGGCCGCTTTTTTACTTATGGCTGGTATAACGGGCGCACTATTGGCATTTCACGATGAGCTGGACGCGGTATTTAATCAGCGTTTGGCGGTTGTTGAGAAAGTGCAGACACCGCCATTGTCTATTGCTACCTTGCATGACAAGGTGATTAGCCACTATCCAGAATACAGTTTTTCGACCATGCCCGTGGCAATCGAGCCTAATCGCGCTGTCGTCTTTGCTGTCGATAAATATAAAGGCGATATAAAAGTAGAACCTAAACCCTTGTTCCAAGAGGTTTATATCAATCCCTATACTGCGGATATTATTGGCACGCGTGATAAAGACGAGTGGGCATGGCGCAATACCATGTGGAAGGTGTTCTGGCTGCATCGTGAGTTGTTGCTTGGTGATATTGGTAAGTTAGTACTAGGTATTATTGCGCTTGTTTGGACGATTAATTGTTTTATTGGATTTTATTTAACCTTTCCAAGAGCGGTTAAAAAGAATCAGGTACCGCCCCAATATCCTACTAAAAAACGGGCTTCTTTATTAAAACGCTGGCTGCCTGCGTGGAAAATCCGCACCAAAACCAATACCTTTAAGCTTAATTATGACGCGCATCATGCGTTTGGTTTATGGTTGTGGCTGATGCTGTTTGTGATTGCTTGGTCAAGTGTGGGTTTTAATTTGCAGCAGGTTTATAAGCCAGTAATGCAAGCGGTGGTCGGTCTTGACGGCAACAAAGGGAAAGAAGGTAAATCAAATAAAACAGATAAATCTAGCGCGCCAGTTAGCACTGAAATGATCACTGCTAATATTGTTAATAAAGCCAATAGTATCGATTATTTAAGCAATCAAGCGAATATTGCCGCGCAAGAAAACGGACTGACCGTGCAGCAATTATTGGGTATTCGCTGGGTTGAGGAAGATAAGCAGTGGCAGATGCGCTTTAAAACCAATCAAGACATCGGTAAAAAAGGCGGTGCGTCATCTATCACGGTCAATGCCGCAATCGGTAGTGTTGAGCGCGTAAATTTTGCTTATCAAAACGCCTCATTTGGTCATAAAGCTGACCAATGGCTATCCACCTTACATATGGGACATATCAGTCATGGTGTCGGTCATCTGGCATATCAAATATTCTTGGCATTGATTGGCTTAGCCGTTGCTGTCTTGTCTGGTACTGGGGTATATTTGTGGTGGAAAGGTCGACAGCAACGCTTAAAATCTTTGCGAAAGCTGAGATAAAATTGGTCTTAAAGTGACAAAGCCGTTTACAAGTACGATTTTAAGCCGCATCCACGATTACCGGACGACCTTGGTGATTGAGTACGGTAACGTCAA
Source organism: Psychrobacter sp. ANT_H59 (assembly GCF_008369225.1). NCBI lineage: Bacteria > Pseudomonadati > Pseudomonadota > Gammaproteobacteria > Moraxellales > Moraxellaceae > Psychrobacter > Psychrobacter sp. ANT_H59. The sequence continues at coordinate 145,797 of NZ_VOBE01000003.1, read as the reverse complement.
CGTTATAGAGATCTTTCATGGTTTGTTGGGTAATTACTTCGACTGGACGACCAATAGCTTGCACTTGACCGTCCTTCATTGTCACTACGGTATCAGCGAACTGGGCGGCTTGATTGATGTCGTGGAGGACAATGACCACGGTTTTTTGCTGACTATGACTTAACTCACGCAGCTCACGCATCAAGCGACCTGAATGATACATATCGAGATTATTTAGCGGTTCATCAAGCAATAAATACGGTGTATCTTGGCAAACAATCATCGCAATCAGCACCCGTTGCCGCTGTCCACCCGATAAGGCAGATAAAAAACGCTCCGCTAATGGCTCTAGCTCAAAGCGTTCGATAATCTCAGCCACTTTTTCCTGATCGCTTGCCGTTGGACGACCTTGATGATACGGATAGCGCCCAAACATCAGTAATTCATGCACCCGCAGCCGCCCTTGCACTTGATTGTCTTGACTGAGCATCGCTACCGTTGTCGCAAGGGTACGCGCATCGCATTGAACAATATCACGTTCCTCATTATCTACAGCAAAGCTAACCTGTCCGCTTTGCAAGGATTGCAACCGCGCCATCACCGAAAATAACGTCGATTTACCAGCACCATTGGGACCAATTAAAGCGATGACTTGTGACGGTGGCAATAATAAGTTGATATCGTGCAAAATCTGCTGCTTGCCAATATGATGTGATACACCCGTTATTTTTATCATAATGCTTCTTTTTTAAGCTGAATGTTTAATAAGTGTTTAGAGTTTTTAATTCAAGCGCCGCTGGCTCATAAATATCAATGCTAAAAATATCAAGCCGCCTGCCAGCTCGATAACGACGGATAATACGCCTGCCATACCGAGCACTTGTTCAAAGAGCGTTTGACCGAGTACCAAGCAAATCATCGCTACTAAACTCACTAAAATGAGCCGTTCGCTATGATACATATGGCGCGCCATACGATTGGTTAGAGCGCAGACCAATAAACCAAAAAAGGTCACTGGACCGACCAATGCCGTAGCTGTAGCGACCAATACCGCGATGACAGTTAATAGCCCAAATGCCAAACGTTGATAGTTAATACCGAGATTAGTTGCCTGCGCTTTACCCAACATGAGCACATCACATTGATACCGCCAGCGCCAAATAAATAGCGCACTCACGACACAAATAAATAGGCTAATGCTTAATAGCTGCGGATTGACCGTATTAAACTGCGCGTAACTTGCCGATTGCACCACTACAAAATCATCTGGATTAATCAGTCGCGCAATCAGGGCTGATAAGCTGCGAAACAAGACTCCAAAAATAACCCCTACCAATATCAGCCGCGTTAAGTCCTGACTGCTTTTAGAGAAGAGTAATTTAAACAGCAATAACGACGCGCCAAACATCAATACGATCTCAAGCGAAAATTTGGCAATCGGATTAAGGCTGGTGAAGCTAATCGCCCCTAAGAAAAATACCAATAGACTTTGCAATAGCACATAAAGCGAGTCAAAGCCCAATAATGAGGGAGTGAGAATAGGGTTATGGGTTAAAGTCTGGAAAAGCAGAGTAGAGACGCCAATTGCGTAGCCGACCACCATCAGCGCCAATAGTTTTTTACCCCGTAGTGGCAGGGTAAAATCCCAATGCCCATGGACATTGACGGTTAAAAATAAAATGGCGGAGATTAATAAAACAAGAGCCGCAACAGATTTAGGCTGTTGACTGATAGCTAACCATAGCCTTGCCCAGAATTTTGCTAATGGGTTCAGGTTGGCGGTAGCACTCTTAGCACTATCAATAGTAGCATCAGTCGTTTGACCAGACGAGGCAGAAGGTAAAAACATACGCTAATCTTATAAAAGAGAATGGCAAGTAAAACAATGATAACTTAGATAATCTAGCTCATTTATGACTCAGCAGGCGCACGTAATAATAGCCATAAAAACACCACCGTTCCGACCACGCCAAAGACGGTCGCTACCGGAATCTCGAACGGATAGCGAATCGAGCGCCCGATAATATCGCAAAGCAATACCGCTGAAGCGCCCAATAACGCTACCGCTGGCAAGCTACGCCTGAGCTTATCGCCCATAATGCGACTAACGATATTCGGCACGACCAAACCAATAAAAGGAATCATTCCAACCGTAACCACGACCACGGCACTCATCATGGCGACCATACCAACGCCAATCCACGTCACATGACGCTTACTAATACCCAAATTTAAAGCAATATTATCGCCCAATCCAATAATGGTCAGCTTATCGGCGATAATATAAGCAATAATACACAGCACGCCGGTCAACCATAACAGCTCATACCGTCCTGACAACACGCTTGAGAAGTCACCAAATTGCCAAACGCTGAGCATCTGTAACGTTTCCGTTTGATAGGCAATAAAGGTAGTAATAGCATCAATAATCCCGCCAAAGACAATACCAATCAACGGAATCATCAAGAAATCTGTCGGCGGAATACGATGAATCAGCAGCATAAAGAGCATCATGCCAAATACCGCCGCAATGGTTGCCACACTCATCTTTACAATTAGCGCGCTGGCCGGAAAGAATAGACTCACCACCAATAAGCCAAGGGCAGCGCTTTGAGTTGCGCCCACCATAGACGGCTCTACAAAGCGGTTCTTGAGTACCACTTGAATAATCATACCTGCCACTGCCATGGCGATACCGGTCAAAATAATAGCAATCGTCCGTGGTAAGCGGCTGACCAGCATCAGCGAGCTGTCTGAGTTTGCACTATGATTGATGAGGCTATGAAAAACACCTGACCATGAAAAGTCAGCAACCCCAATAGATAAACTTAGCAATACCAACATTCCCATGATGACAAAGCTTGCGGTATTTATTAACCAAGGTGCTATTTTTGCGTGTCGTGATTTAGAGTTTAACTGACCATTTATCTTCTGCTGCCGTTGTGATGGTGCAGAAGATAGGGGTTTATCGCTATTAACTTTATCTATATTGGTAGCGTGATTAGAAAATAACGACATAACGACTGTTAACTTATGATTAGCGTAAAGGGTAGACGCAAGAATGGGCACTTACGTCTGGTTTTCAACGAATAAAAATATTTACTTTGCTTGGCTAAATGCCGTTTTAATCGCGGTTAAATCTTGCATCCACTGATAATAACCGCCAAATGCAAGGTATGAATCTGGGCTTAGATAAACCACTTGAGATTTTTTCCAAGCTGTCGTTTGCGCGACTAATGGATTGTCCAAGACGGCTTTTGCACCAACGTTTTCTTCACCGATAGCCGCGCTACGGTCAATTACAAACAACCAGTCAGGGTTGGTTTTTTGCAAGTATTCAAAGGAAACCGGCTGACCATGATCGGCGTCTTTTATCTGATTATCTACCATCGGTACGCCGAGTACAGTATGGATAAAGCCAAAACGTGACTTATCACCGTAAGCAGACAACTTATTACCATTAACCATGATGACCAAGCCATTACCTTTATCTTTGGTCGCTGTTTTCGTCTCATCAATAAGACCGTCGATATCCTGTTGCAGCTTCAAGGCTTGATCGCTTTTGCCAAATAACGCACCCAAATCATGCAAGCGCTGTTTGCTAGACTCATAGATATTGGCAGTATCAATACTCATATCGAGCGTTGGCGCGATGCTTGAGAGCGCATTATATTTCTCTGCCATACGCGAGCCGACCAAGATAGCTTGTGGTTGCATTGCGTTTAATGCTTCAAGATCTGGCTCAAATACCGTGCCGACTTCTTTCGGATCTGGTTGAGTTTTTGAATGCAGATTATTCAATTTTAGACCGCTTGGCATGCCATCAACAGCGACATCGAGCGCTGCCAAATCCTGCATCAAGGTCATGTCATAAACCACTAGCGGCGATGGGTTGATTGCCAAATCAACAGATCCCTTGATGGTATCAACGCTAATAGTGGTCACAGAAACCGCCTCGTTAGTGGCGACATTTTTGGCTTTATCAGCGGTTTTATTTTCGGTGTTGCTATCTGCGGGTTCTGAGTCATTAGATTCAGGAGCGCTACAGCCAGTTACAGTAATACTAGTAAGCAGTGCTGTCATGAGTGCAGCTACTAAGGGACGTTTAAAAACAGGAGTAGCACGGTGGCTAGAGAATGAGGTAGTAGACATAGATAACTCGGTATAGGACGGGTTTTGACAGTTTTATACAACCTGCTCGATAAAAGTCTTCATTTAACGGCAGGTTAAATGAGTCGGTGTTTTATTATAAATTGGATAAATAATTCAGCCGCCATCATAAAGTAATTGAGACGTATTATCAATAAAGATGATAATGATTTTTATTAACTAAGTGTATTCAGGTTATAATAGACTCGCATACTGACCTAGATTGAACTTAAAAAATTCACAATAACGCCTGAAATATTAGAAATTTACTATTGATAATAATTATCGTTTGCATTATTATCACCACCATTCTATGACGGTTAAATGCTAGAGTATTATGAGTTCAACGGATTTAGAGACGCCCCCACTTAAATCAATCTTGATAGCGATACTAGTTGTAGTAGGGCTTCACGTGCTCACGGCAGTGGCATTGGTGGCAATGAAACCGTCTGCACCCAAAGTCGCGCTGCCCAAACAGACGCCGCCTATTGAAATAGAGCTGGTATCATTACCTGCTGCGTTACCTAAAGAGCCGGTAAAAGTTGTGAAATCTGTTGAAAAAGAAGTGACTAAGGTTGTGATAGATAAAAGCACGCCAGCGCCAAAACCGCAGACTATAATAAAACCAAAGCCGGTCACAGAGACGCCAAAACAACCAGTGGTACAAGAACGCAAACCTGATATTACACCGCTAGTCAAAAAAGAAAAGACAACGTCGATTGCTCAAGAAAAGCCGTCACAAAAACAGACTAAGCAAGAAGAGCCGCATCCCGCCATTGATAAAGCCATATCTGAGCAGCTTGCTAATAACCAAAAGGTTAACAATCAGCAAGCTGAGCAACGTCGACTTGTAGCAGCACAAGCGGAAAAAGCAGCGCAAGAAGCACAGAGGCAACAGGCGCAGGCTCAGGAAGCGCAAAGAGTAGCAAATGCTAAAGCGAGTGCCGAAGCAGCAAATGACGCGGCCCAAAAAGCAGCAAGAGCGGCTAAGCAAGCAGAAGAGGCCGCTAAAGCAGCTGCTGAAAGTAATGAGCCTGTCAATTTTACCGCCAGCTCGGCAAATTGGGTATCAGCGCCAAACTTCAGTTTCCCTGAGCGCGTTGCACGACGAGCAAATTCGGGTGATACGCTCAACGTTGTGTTGATACTGAGGGTAAACAAGCAGGGCGGGATCGATAATGTGCGTATCGCTCAATCTTCGGGGAATGCGGCATTGGATAAAGAAGCGACGCGGCAAGTGCGCTCAGGCAAGTTCAAACCCTTTACGAATAATGCTGGCGTACCAGTGGTTGGTAATGTGACCTTGCCTGTGAGCTACGCAGTACCTTAACGATTATCCATCTATAAAAACATACATTATAATCTTTTCACGATAAGCATAAATGCGATAGTCGCTGCAGGTTTATGTGATGGCACAACTTACTAGGGAGTCTGACATGGACTTTACAACTTACTGGCAATATAGCGACATGGTGACTAGAACCTTGTTCTTTTTACTGCTCGCTTTATCTATCATATCTTGGGTCACGGGCATCATTCGGGTGCTACAAAGTCGAAAATTGGTGACGACTGTTGCTGATGATTTGAGCCAGCAGATGCAGGCAAAGCGCTCAGATCTAAGCGTGGCAGATGCAGCGACGCGGCGTTTGATTACTGAGCAAACCTTGCTAAAGCACATTGGTCGCTACCGTTTTGCTAGCGAGCGTGGTTTGCCTATCCTTGGTACGACAGCAGCGATTGCACCGTTTATTGGTCTGTTTGGGACAGTATGGGGTATTTTCCATGCCCTACGTAATATTGGTATGAGCGGACAAGCAGGACTTGGGCAGGTAGCGGGACCGGTCGGTGAGGCACTTATCATGACCGGTTTAGGAATAGCCGTAGCGATTCCAGCGGTAGTGTTCTATAACCTTGCTGTACGTATTAATCGTAGCATCATGTACCATGCAAATGATCGCGCCCATGATTTACTGGCGCAATCTGCTGAGCTAGCAGTCACACAACAATCATCAATAAATAATGAACCTGCCGTGACTCAAGCTCAGTTAGTAAAAGGTAATCATAAAGAGACGCAAGCTCCTCAACAAACAGAACGTTATCATAAATCAGCGCCATCACAGCCGTAACCCTATTTATTGATAGGGTTTTACATTAAAAGAAAGCGAAGCGACAGGTAAGCTAGAAAGTAATAGCTTTGATGATTATACAAAACGTATTGAGAATATTATGGCATTTCAATTGGGTGATGATAGTAGTCAAAGCATGAATGAGATGAACCTCATTCCGCTGATCGATATCATGCTGGTATTGATGATTATCTTTTTATTGACGGCGAGCGTATTGAATCCGGCAGTGCCATTAGATTTGCCAAAGACCAGTGCGATGTTAAATGAAATCCCGCCCGAAGCGATTCAAATCAGTATTGATAAAGATGCAGGAATATTTTGGGACAGCGATCCTATTAGTATGGAAGAGCTAGAAGTACGCTTGCAGCAGCAAAGTGCCGCTGGCAAAGATCCTTCCGTACAGCTACGTGCTGATAAAGACAGTAAATATGATACCGTCGCTCAAGTGTTGGCAGCGGCGAGTGAAGCGGGACTAAGCAAAATAGCCTTTGTTAATGAATAATCGTTAAAGCCATAATACTTGCTAGAAGTATCAGCAAGCTTATTAACAGAAAAATCAGCAGAATAATAATAAGAACCATTAAAATAATAAACTTTCTCTCCGACCTCACAAGGTAATCTTGTGAGGTTTCCTTTATTTTATTAATGTATTATTTGGCTTTTATTCTTGATAAATGCTTACCAGCCGTAGCCAAACGGGCGATAGCCGTAGCCGCCATAGCGTCTAGGACCATAACCAAACGGATAAGGCGACCGCAAGTAATCAAGGTCACGTTGGCGGATATGGTAATAGCGACCTTGCGCGTAAGCTTCTTCGAGCTTTTCAATGCCTTCAAGCGGGCAGACAGGCTGCCAGTCATAGCCTTCACGACCACGCTTATAAGCATTTAGCTCGGTACAGTATTTTTTTAGCCCCAGCTGGCGACCCTGTTCCCATTGAATACGGTTTGGCATGGGAGCGCCAGCACGAGCACAGCTATTAGCATAATGACCGAAATAATCCCCTGAGCGCCCATTGATACCGTCGGCATAGCCCACTTCTTGCCAGTTGCTGCTTTGACATTGCTGCGGCGTCAGGCTTTTTTGGGTGGTAGCACAGCCTGATAAAGTAAATAAGGCAACACCGATTAGTGTTAATGCAACGTTGGACCTACTCATGATTGGACTGCGCGATTTTTGAGTAAAATTGGCACTCGATGAGTTTCGCTTAATAAGATTATTCATAATAAACCTGCGCGCGTTTAAAATTATGGTTTATCATAGCACTTTTTTATATGCCCGACTTTTTGTATCTTGTTATCGAACGAGTAGCTTTCTGTACTAAGTATTTGATATGCCACTATAAATATCAGCGATATTGTAGATTAGCTGGTGGCTTGTCTCATAACGATAGATAATCTAGCATGCGGTAATTTGTGTACTTGCGCTCTATTCTTCTTGATTTTTGAGAGCTGACACGCATTATAAATACAGTTATCAAGGTCAGTCACGTATAAAATAATCGCTGCTATGAGCGAACTTATTAGCTAAAAGGTCAGATTGTCATGGGTATGTGGATTGCTATTCTCATTGTACTATTCGTATTAGGGAGTATGATGGCGCTCAAGCCGAGCGGTATCGATCAGCGTTTAGATAAGCTGCGTATGACCGCGCGCCGCTTGCAGCTCAATCCAAAGCTGGTCACTTGTCCTGACTGGATAAAGGGTAAAGACAACGAGTATGGTCGCGGAATGATGGGTCAGTATTGCTTAATATTAGAAAATACCAATCTGCCGTTTACCCGCTATCAAGTGATTGATGGGCAATGGCGACCAGATAGTAGCTTTGTCGATACGACTACAGATGATAATAAGCTTATCGTGCCAACGGCTATTCGTGCGAATCAAAGCAATACCCATACGGCAATTAAGAAGCCCAATGTCAGTTTGGACAAGATGCCACTTGATTTGCCAGTCAGTATTGAGCCCTACGTAAAGGGGCTATTGACTAAGGCAAATAGTATCGTGATTTATTGGGAAGATATCGCTTATGTACGCCCTGCGACCAATCCTACTTATCAGCAAAAATTGATTGAGAGCGATTTATTAGCGCTCAAAGAAAAGCTTGAAGAGTGGGCGCTGCAGATGCAAAAGATCCTATAAAAATCGCCACAAGGTAGCAAATTGTTTTTTCGTCTCCATAAACGAGCGATATGCAAGTGCTTTTGGCAGACGCTTAGTCATTTTCAGTTGACAGTTTGAGCCTTAGCAGTGTAACGTCTTTATAACTGAAACCTTTCGTTATGGTTATCATTTGTTTTATAACCGATTTTACTAGCAGCCATTACTACAATAATTTGCCACGCCCTTATAACCAAACCTATAAATGGCATGCTGCTAGACAATTCTTATTTTAATTTACTTATTATGGTGTCGTCACCTATGACAAAACCCGCAGCTAAAAAAAGTGCAGCGCCCGCTGCTGACAAACCTAAAGGCAGCCCAAAAGCCAGTCCAAAGGGCAAATCTTTGGTGATTGTTGAATCACCCGCCAAGGCAAAAACCATCAATAAATACTTGGGTGATGATTTTATCGTGCGCTCAAGTATCGGTCATGTCCGAGATTTGCCAGTCGGTGCTAGCAAAAGCGCAAAGAAACCAGCAACGACCAAAAAAGATGACAGCCTAAGCAAAGAAGAGAAAACTCAGCAAGCATTGGTACGGCGTATGGGTGTCGACCCTGAGCATGATTGGGCGGCAGTCTATGAAGTCTTGCCAAATAAGACCAAGGTCATCAAAGAGCTGAAAGCTTTAGCCAAAGACGCTGACAAAATCTATCTGGCAACGGATATGGACAGAGAAGGGGAAGCGATTGCTTGGCATCTTAAAGAAGTCATCGGCGGCGCTGACAGTAAATATGAGCGCGTCGTTTTTAACGAGATTACCAAATCTGCCATTCAAAATGCCTTCAAGCAACCGTCTAAACTTGATATTGACCGAGTTAATGCACAGCAAGCGCGTCGCTTCTTAGACCGTGTCGTTGGTTTTATGGTATCGCCACTATTGTGGCAAAAAGTCGCTCGTGGTCTATCGGCGGGTCGCGTACAGTCAGTTGCCATGCGCTTGGTCGTAGAAAGAGAACATGAAATTCGCGCCTTTATTCCAGAAGAGTATTGGCAGATTCATGCCGATACCCATATTGCTGATATCAAAGCCAAAAAAGCTGCAGACGCTGAGCAAATTGGTATTCGTTTAGAAGCGACCAAGCAAGGCGGCAAAACGCTAAAACTCGTCAATAAAGAGCAGACCGATAAAGTATTAGATGTCCTAAAAGCAAATGACTTTATCGTCAAAGAACGTGAAGAGAAGCCAACGCAGTCGAAACCAAGCGCGCCTTTTATTACCTCGACTTTGCAACAAGCCGCCAGCACGCGTCTGGGATTCTCAGTTAAGAAAACCATGATTTTAGCGCAACGTTTATATGAAGCGGGTCATATTACTTATATGCGTACCGATTCGACCTTTTTATCAGGTGATGCGCTTGCTGCGGTACGTGGCTATATCGAAGACAGCTATGGCGCAAAATACGTGCCAGAAAAGCCGAATTTCTATGGTAATAAACAAGGCGCACAAGAAGCGCATGAAGCCATACGTCCGTCTAACGTCAATATGAAGTCAACACAGCTTAAAGCCGTTGAGCGTGATGCGATACGTTTGTATGAGCTAATCTGGCGTCAGTTTGTGGCCTGTCAGATGCTACCAGCAAAATATCTATCAGTGAATTTATTCGTTGCTGCTGATGATGTCGAGCTAAAAGCACGCGGTCGCACCTTGGTATTTGATGGCTTTACCAAGGTTATGCCACCCGCCAAGACCGACGATAACTTATTACCAGATGTGAAAAAAGGCGATAAATTAATACTAGATAAGCTTGATCCGAGTCAGCATTTTACTAAGCCACCACCGCGTTTTACTGAGGCAAGTTTGGTCAAAGAGCTTGAGAAAAAAGGCATCGGTCGTCCATCGACCTATGCTTCTATCATCTCGACTATTCAAGATCGCGGTTATGTGAAGTTAGAAAACAAGCGCCTGTTTGCTGAAAAAATGGGTGATATCGTCACCGATAGACTGACGGCAAGTTTTCCTGATTTGATGGATTATACCTTTACCGCCGCGCTTGAAGACAAGCTTGATCATGTGGCAGAAGGCGATACCGATTGGAAAGATGTCCTTGATAATTTCTATGGTGACTTCAAAACAACGCTTGATCGTGCTAAAGAAAAAGACGGCATGCGCCCGAATGATCCAACCGATGTACCAGATGTCCATTGCGATCTTTGTGCTCGTCCAATGCAGCTACGTACCGGTTCAACGGGTGTATTCTTAGGTTGTACTGGTTACAACTTACCACCAAAAGAACGCTGTAAAGGCACTAAGAACTTAATGCCAGTCGAAGCTTTTGCCAATCTTGATGATGCCGAAGGTGATGACGAAGCGGCCGAAGTCAGAGATTTGATGGAGAAGAAACGCTGCCCGAAATGCGGTACGGCAATGAATGGTTATATCGTTGATGGCGGTCTTAAGCTGCATGTGTGTGGTAACAATCCTGATTGTGATGGTTATGTCTTAGAAGAAGGTAAGTTCGAAGTTCCTGGCTCTGATTCTCCAACTATTGACTGTAATAAGTGCGATGGACAAATGGAGCTAAAGACGGGACGTTTTGGTCCTTATTTTGCTTGCCAGCAATGTGATAACACGCGTAAAGTGCTGAAAACAGGCGAAGCAGCACCGCCGCGCATGGATCCTATCCATCTACCAGAGTTAAAATCTGTTAAGCATGAAGATTACTTTATCTTACGTGAAGGCGCAGCGGGCATGTTCTTAGCCGCCTCTAAGTTCCCTAAAGTACGGGAGACACGTCCGCCAAAGCTTGCTGAGCTGCGAGAGATTAAAGATAAAATGGAAGACAAGTTCCAGTATTTGTTTGAAGGTCCAGATGAAGATCCAGATGGTAATCCAACGATTTTACGTTGGTCGCGCAAGAAAAAAGAGCAGTATATCGGCTCTGAGAAAAATGGCAAAGCCACACGTTGGGGCGTTTACTGGCGTAAAGGCGAGTGGGTAGAGGAATAAATTTCTTTTACCTTTAAGCTTTCAGTAGTTTTAGGCAATAAAAAAACCTCTTAGACAATCTAAGAGGTTTTTTTATGATTTAAAATCGAAGCTGTGATTATGGACTATGGATTATCTTTTTTCGATGATACCGCAAGCGACGCGATCACCGGCATTACCAGCTGGCTGACTGGTATAATCATCAACGCCGTTATGCACGATAAAGGCTAGACGATTGACGCTATATTTACCAGCGTCAGCGGCAGAAATTTTCTTATTCACATAATTGATAGTTGCGACACCATCCGCATTAGCCGTTAGATTAGGTAAGTCGCCTGCATGACCATTCATGTCATCTGGGTTAGAGTGTGGCTTATTATCTGGATTAAAATGCCCACCTGCTGCTTTACCCATATTGCCACAGCTTCCTGTTTCATGAATATGTAGCGACACGGTCTGACCCGGCTGCAAGTTCATCAGCTTACCATATACTTGTACACCGCCATCAACGGGGCGTAAAAACATTTGCCCGACTTCATTTTTATCACCAGTAACAGCATTAATGGTCGACTTTAAAACAGGTTGGTTTAGAGGATTGCCTGTTTGCATTTGACCTTCTACAGTTTGGCAACCCGTTATTGCTAAAGCAGAACCACATAATAGAGCACTTGCAAGTATTGTCTTATTCATTATTATCTCCGTTTTAAATTTTTGTTTTTGATATCATCAATGATTTACTGTATCAGTATAGCTAGGTGCTTGAAGGAGTTATTCACCAAAAGCGCAACAATCAGTTAATAAATGTAAGTATCATATGATTTTTAAAAGAAGGTAACTTAAGCAGGGTATCTTCCTATCACATTTGAAGGGATTTAATCCAAGAGAAAATAAATAGCAAATTTAAAAATCCTGAACAAAAAAAAGACCGTAACTAATATTACGGTCTTTTTCTTACGTTAACTGATTAATTGTGTAGCGCTTTACCTTTGGTCTTATCAACCGTTACTTTGGCAGGTTTAATTGGTACTGGCATACTGACCAACGCTACTTTTAATATCTCATCAATCGTCGCGACTGGCTGAATGGTTAAGCCTTCTTTGACGTTATCAGGGATGTCGGCTAAGTCACGCTCGTTAGTATCTGGAATCAACACATGCTTGATACCACCACGATGCGCTGCGAGCAGTTTCTCTTTAAGACCACCGATACGTAAGATTTTACCACGCAGGGTAATCTCACCTGTCATGGCAATATCTGGACGAATAGCAATACCAGTTAAGGCAGAGACCAGCGCTGTCGTTAGCGCACCACCAGCAGATGGACCATCTTTTGGAGTGGCTCCTTCTGGCATATGTACGTGGACGTCAGTCGTTTTAAAGGTCTCGTAGTCAATCCCTAAGCTATCGCCGCGAGCACGTACCACACTCATCGCTGCACGGATAGATTCTTTCATCACATCGCCGAGTGAACCGGTAAAGATAAGCTCACCTTTGCCTTTCATCGCAACCGCTTCGATAGTGAGTAGCTCACCACCGACTTGTGTCCAAGCAAGCCCAGTAATACGACCAATCTCAGGCTCTTCTTCCGCTAGACCATAGTCATACTGATGGACACCTAGATAGTCATCGATGTTTTTGTCATCGACCACGACCAGCTGACGTTCTGCTTTTTTCGGAGCGCGTGCACCATGCGTTTCAACCGAACCGCGAACCACTTTACGGCAGATTTTATTCACTTCACGCTCAAGATTACGTACACCGGCTTCACGTGTATAGCTACGGACGATGCTATGCAATGCCGCTTCTACAATCTCAATCTCGCCTTCTTTGAGACCATTATTTTTAATTGCTTTTGGCACTAGATACTTCTGCGCGATATTCACTTTTTCTGCTTCGGTATAACCCGGTAAGCGAATAACCTCCATACGGTCAAGTAGCGCGGCTGGAATATCCATACTGTTAGCGGTACAGATAAACATCACTTGTGACAAATCTAAGTCCATATCTAAATAATGGTCATTGAAAGTATCATTCTGTGATGGGTCTAGCACTTCAAGCAATGCTGATGCTGGATCACCGCGGAAATCATGCGCCATCTTATCGATTTCATCCAATAAGAATAGCGGGTTTTTGACTTCTACCTTTGCCAATGACTGCACGATTTTACCTGGCATTGCACCGATATACGTACGGCGATGACCACGAATCTCCGCTTCATCACGTACGCCGCCAAGCGCCATACGCACAAACTTACGACCGGTTGCGCGTGCAATCGACTCACCCAATGACGTTTTACCAACACCCGGAGGACCGACTAAGCAAAGAATCGGACCGCGCAGTTTTTTCACTCGTGATTGTACAGCGAGATATTCTAAGATGCGATCTTTGACATCTTGTAATCCATAATGGTCTTCGTCTAGGACAGTTTTAGCTTTATCTAAATTGATAGAAACTTTAGTCGTCGCATTCCACGGCGTGTCCAAAATCCATTCAATATAGTTACGCACCACTGAAGATTCGCTCGAAGCCGGTGGCATCATTTTGAGCTTTTTCATTTCTTGCTCAGCTTTTTTGCGCACATCTTCTGGCAAGTCAGCTTCATCAAGACGTTGTTCAAGCTCAGCCACGTCATCTTCACCATCGAACGCACCGTCATTCATATCTGACAGCTCGTTTTTAATGGCTTTCATCTTCTCGTTTAAGAAGTATTCGCGCTGATTGTCTTCCATTTGCTGACGGACAGCTTCTTGGATATCTTGTTCGATGTTTTGCTCAGCACTTTGCTTGACCAAATATTCAGTCAAAGTGTTGATATGGGTTTTGATATCATTTTGCTCTAAAAATGACTGTTTGATATCAAGATCCATCGACACACGAGTTGAGATAAAATAGACCAACTCAAGCAAATCATCGATACGTTTTGCAACGCGCGTTAGCTCACGCGCATTACGTAGACGTGCATCGGCATAGCTTTCAAACAGCGAGGTTAAAGCTTGAATCGTGTTTTTCTGCTGGCTTTCATCCATGCTGACATCAAGGTCTGCACGCTCAAAGCTTGCCATCAATAAATCATCATGACTCTCTATCGAATCAACACGAGCGCGATATTGACCTTCGATCAATACTTTGATGCAATTCTCATCGCTATCATGTGGCATGGTGCTGACGATACGACATACTGTGCCGTATTGATATAAGTTATCGTGATCAATGTCTTCGGTGAGCGAGTCTTTTTGAGCAACGACCAATACTTTATTGCCGTACTCAGCTTGCGCCAATTCAACCGCTTTGACTGAAGGCTCACGACCGACAAACAAGGCGATTTGCATATGCGGATAAACAACGACATCGCGCAATGCCAATAATGGCAGATAATCTTCAACAGCATCTTCTTTACTGTCTTTCGCAGTGTCATCTTCTTGAGCAGCGTCAGCCGCTGACTTGTTTTCTACTGCGTTATCAGACGAGGTTTTTAGCTCGTTCTGTTGCTCGTTTTCTAGCTCACTTCGCTGCTTGTTGTCATCAGCAACGTTAGGTGATACGTCGACATCGATGTCGATATTGTCTTTATCAATTTTATGTTCACTCATATATTCTTCCTCGTTCACCAGACTTGTAAAGTCAAGTTAGTGGTTCATGTTTAGATAAATGGTGCTGCTATATAAAATTGCAAGGCTCTGTTATCAACAGTTGAGAGAATATTGTGCCTTTATCTACTTTTTCTCTTCAGGCTATTTGGTTTTGCGCGTGGGTTTTAGTCGTAAAATCAGGTAAAATAGCGCGCGTCTTAATCGCTCCGTTCAAATAGCAACTGTGTGGATTAAAAGGCTGAGACGACATAAGTAAATTGGCAGCATACCAAAATGGGTCGATAGTAGGCTAAAAAATATAGGATAAGGGGCGAGAATATGACCATCAATGCGGTGCTACTGGCGGTAGTCATCATGCTAGGGCTGTCTTTGGCGCGGGTACACGTGGTACTCAGTTTGTTAATCGGTGCGCTGGCAGGTGGGCTCATTGCTGGTCTCGGTATGACTGATACCTTGAACGCCTTTCAAGAAGGGATTAAAAACGGCGCGCAAATTGCGCTGTCTTATGCGCTGCTAGGTGCGTTTGCAGTGGCAATTGCGCATTCCGGCTTGCCACAATCTTTGGCAGGGGCAGTGATTAAGCGCATTGATGCAGGCGGCACCAGTGGCATGATTAAATACATGCTGTTTGCAGGTCTAGTCACTATGAGCTGCTTTAGTCAAAACTTAATCCCCATTCATATTGCCTTTATTCCCTTGCTTGTGCCGCCGCTATTATTAGCATTTAACCGCATGCATATTGATAGACGCCTGATTGCTTGTTTGATTACCTTTGGACTTGTCACGACTTATATGTTTGTTCCTTATGGGTTTGGCGATATTTATCTTAATCAAATCATGCTCAAAAACGTTGGTGAAGCCGGTATCGATATCAGTAATATCTCGGTGACCAAAGCCATGGCGATTCCCGCTTTGGGTATGTTCGTGGGCTTACTGATTGCTGTATTTATCAGCTATCGTAAACCGCGTCAGTATCAGCAGCTAGCAATTGATAAAGCTGCACATGATGAAGTGTTAGATAGTGACGAGTTAAGCAAAACTGCGGCTACTGCACAAACACAAAGTAAAATGAAGACGCTAGTGGCGATTGCAGCGATTGTCACTGCCTTTGTTGTACAGCTCTATACTGATTCATTATTGCTAGGCTCAATGTTTGGTTTTGGCGTCTTTATGGCAACGGGCGTGGTTAAATGGCGTGATGCCGATACGGTCTTTAATGACGGTATCAAGCTGATGGCGATGATTGGCTTTATTATGATTACGGCGCAAGGGTTTGCGGAAGTCATGAAAGCGACTGAGCAGATACAGCCATTAGTTGATGGAGCGGCATCGTTGTTTGCTGGTAACAAAGCGATGGCCGCATTTATTATGTTACTCATTGGTTTGATTGTGACCATGGGTATTGGCTCATCCTTTTCGACCATTCCAATTTTGGCAGCGATTTATGTCCCACTTTGTATTTCGCTTGGGTTTTCGCCATTGGCAACAGTAGCTATTATTGGAACGGCTGGTGCGCTTGGTGATGCCGGTTCTCCAGCGTCAGATTCAACATTGGGTCCCACCTCTGGTCTAAATGTTGATGGACAGCATGACCATATCAAAGACAGCGTGGTGCCAACCTTTATCCATTACAACATTCCGTTATTGATCTTTGGCTGGATTGCGGCGATGGTGCTTTAATTAACAATATAAACTCTTAATGTCGATATAAAAAAGGCGAGTGATTTTATAATCATTCGCCTTTTTGATTTTTTATAGTCAGGGAGAAGTAATATCCATACATCATGTACTGCTGATATTAATTTTTCTTGCTTGCTATGCCTACGCAGACGCAAACAGAGGCTACAAAAAATTTATACCAGCAGTACTGTAGCGTTTTTAAGGTATTTTAACTATATGATGATGTGATTTATGCCTTTCTTAATACTATTCATCAAAATCCTCAATCTCACTATTTAACCCACTCAAAAACTCATCACTTTGCGCCATTAATTCATTTAAACGGCGTTCATTGATAGTATTTGCTAACTCGTCAGCGCTAAAAGTCTGCTCTTGACTATAATAGAGCCGCTCATAATCCGCTTTTTCTAACTCTTGCAAATGTTGTTCGACATTCTCTGCACTAGAGTTAGTATCTAGAGATTTCTTATCATTTTTCATCGAAACCACCTCAAGCCACTTGGCGTAATTATGGCATCTAAAGGCACATCCCATGATTGACGCTCTAGTTGCTCAACCACTTGAAAGTCATAGCACCAGCCTATCTTTAACGGTTTTTTTGCTCCTGATTGATAGCTTTTGCTAAGCGTCGTATCATAAAACCCGCCACCCATGCCCATACGATTACCGTTCGAATCGACCGCCACCAATGGACAGATAATGACGTCTAGCTCGCGTGCCCACAATAATCTTCGATGATGGTTTTGTTTCATCCCTAAGCTATGAATGCGTGTCGGTACATTTAATAACTTTGCATGATAAATAGGCACAAAGCGCAATCGTTTATCTTCAAAGCCATTGCTAGTACGACCAAATGAGCCGACCACCGGCAAATACGAAAAATAGCCTAAGTGTTGACACCAATCCAAAATTGGCTGAGTGGGCAGCTCACCAAAGCCATCATAATATAAGCCGATACGTGCATTTGGCGGTAAGCGTTGCTGTAGCTTGACTAAATGCAAGCTTGCCATGCGTGCATATTGTTTACGCTCATTATCCAAGAGCCTACGACGCTGGCGAGTAAAATGGCGTCTGGGTGGGTTGCTAATGGTATCAGCTATTTGCATATTATTAGTAGCTTGACTGCTCACGGTAGATAACTCAGGTAGCGAACTGGTAGATTGTTGTTGGCTGGTGCTCTTAGACATCAGTTACCCTCACGGACGTGGAGAAATTTGTGATAAGTCATGCTATCATAACGCCACTTTACAGCGTATTTTTCTTTGTGTGCAGCAGCTGTTGCACTTTTTATGACAAACCATTCATTACCAAACCATCAAAGAGGGTAGTTATGTCAACACAGAATCAGGCAACTCGTACCGAAAAAGACACCATGGGCAATGTAGAAGTCCCAGCTGACGCTTATTGGGGTGCACAAACTCAGCGTAGCCGCGAAAACTTTAAAATCGGTGGCGAGACCTTGCCGCGTCCGATGATTGAAGCGATGGCACTGGTCAAAAAAGCCGCTGCGATTACCAATGCGAGCCTTGAGCGTATCGATGCAGACAAGCGCGATCTTATCGTCCAAGCGGCTGATGAAGTCATCAATGGTGGTCTAACCGATCAGTTTCCGCTAGTCGTTTGGCAGACGGGTTCTGGCACACAGTCAAACATGAATATGAATGAAGTATTGGCTAATCGTGCCAATGAAATCGCTGGTTCTGAGCGTGGTAGCTACACGCCGATTCACCCAAATGACCATGTAAATCATGCTCAATCTACCAACGACAGCTTTCCAACGGCGATTCGTGTTGCCGCTGCTCGTGAAATCAACGGCTTATTGATTCCAGCGGTAAAAGCGCTACGTGATACGCTAGATGCGAAAGCAAAAGAATTCGATAGCATCGTAAAAATCGGTCGTACGCATTTGCAAGACGCCACGCCTTTGACTTTAGGTCAAGAGTTTAGCGGCTATGTTAGCCAACTTGATCATTCATTGGTACGTATTGATAATGCGCTACAAGGCTTGTATGAATTGCCATTAGGTGGTACGGCGGTTGGTACTGGTCTAAACGCTCATCCTGATTATGCCGTAAAATCAGCTGAGCAATTGGCGACATTGTCTGGTCTTCCATTTGTGACGTCACCGAATAAATTTGAAGCACTAGCTGCTCGTGATGCTGAAGTATTTGCTTCAGGCGCACTAAAAACGCTAGCAAGTAGCTTGAATAAAATCGCTAACGACGTACGTTGGTTGGCATCAGGTCCCCGCTGTGGTTTGGGCGAGTTGACGATTCCTGAAAATGAGCCTGGCTCTTCTATCATGCCGGGCAAAGTAAACCCAACCCAGTCAGAAGCAATGACCATGGTAGTTGCGCAAGTCATGGGTAACGATGTCACTATCAGCATGGCAGGCGCGTCAGGTAACTTTGAGCTAAACGTTTATAAGCCAGTGATTGCCTTTAACCTACTGCAATCTATCAAACTGCTTGGCGATGCGTGCAATAGCTTTAACGAAAACTGTGCTGTTGGTATCCAGCCAGTAAAAGACAAAATCGATGACTTCTTGCATAACTCATTGATGCTAGTCACTGCATTGAACCGTCATGTTGGTTATGAGAATGCCGCGAAAATCGCTAAGACGGCTTACAAAGAAAACAAAACCTTGAAGCAAGTTGCAGTTGAGTTAGAGCTATTAACTGAAGCGCAGTTTGATGAGTGGGTTATTCCTGCTGACATGGTAAATCCTAAGTAAGCAGTAGACCAAATAATGACCTGCTACGGTGTCAGACTTGCTTAATGTACGATAGGTACCATTTGTACTGCTAGTAGCAGCATCATATTTGTTCCACTAAAAATTTAGAATAAAAAGACCTTGTCACTTCTTATACGAGAATGTGGCAAGGTTTTTTTTTGGTTTATATTTTTAAAGCTAGATCTACATCTTATATAGTGAATGTAATCTCAAAGATTGCTTATAGACTACTATAACTATTATCATATACATGCAGAATTTTGGAAAAAAAGACAATAACCTAAATCGGAGTAAACAATGATTACCCATGTACCTGATATGACTTTTAAAACTCGTGTTCGTGATGACTCTATTGGAGGAGACAACCCGTTCACATGGTATGATCTGACCACAGATGAGTTATTTGCCAATAAAAAAGTGGTTGTGTTTTCTCTACCAGGTGCCTTTACGCCAACTTGTTCGACCAGCCATCTCCCTCGTTATGAAGCGCTTTATAATGAGTTTAAGGCATTAGGCATAGATGAAATAGTTTGCATTTCTGTCAATGATGCGTTCGTCATGTATCAATGGGGTCTGAAGCAAAACCGTGAAAACGTTTTCTTACTTCCTGATGGTAATGGTGAGTTCACTCGTAAAATGGGGATGCTTGTTGATAAGAGTAATGTTGGCTTTGGTATGCGCTCATGGCGTTATTCGATGGTTGTCGACAATAAAGAAGTTACAAAAGTGTTTAAGGAAGCTGATTTTGGCGACAACTGTCCAATAGACCCATTTGAAGTATCAGATGCAGACACTATGTTAGCGTATTTAAAAAGTAATGCTTAGATTCTATTGAGAAGTTAGAAATAAAAAAGACCTTGTCACGTTATGTGGCAAGGTCTTTTTTTGGTCTTGGATCTATTCTAAAACTATCTGCGTTTAACTAATATAAATTGAGTCAATATGAGTTTTCATACATGATTGTATTTAGAAACATATTCATTGCTGTGCTCGTTCAGAATGGTAAACTATCTTTTGCTAGCGCTCTAATATATTGCAAACCTTCGTTTGTAAAGCTCCCATTATCATCGATTATCCCGTATTTAAATAATAATTTTTGAGTAGGTGCAGAGTACATTCTTCTATCAAAAATAAGTATGTTTCTGAGAAGTTCTATTGGTAAATCGGCAACGCGATGAATAGAAATATCGCTAGACTCTAAAATGTTAAAAACAATTTTTCTCATAGAAGGTGGTACTTTATTAATTAAGGTACTTTCTATTGAGCTTTCGTTGTTCTGGATTTTGTGTTTAAGAAATTTGAGTTCCTTAGTTAAATTTAAGATTTCGCGTTCTTTACTTTGAAGGCTATGAAGCACTTCTGTTTTTTCGTCTTCGCTCAATTTTGTTTGGTCAATAAGATCCGATAAAATCTGGTTTTTTTCTGCAATCTCTCTTTCCAATTCAGTTTTACTAGCATCTATTTCTTCAGAACTACCTATGCTCCCTTGAAAGCTGTCTCTAAGACCTGAATAACCTTCATCTAGATTTTTTAGCCTCGCTCCGAATCCAGCTTCTATGCGTCCAAGTATTTCTGAAATGTCCTTTGTGAATTTAAAGGTGTTATCGTAGAACCTATTGCTTGTGTCTGTTGCCTTAAAATAAAGGGCTACAGACATAGAAATCGCAAAAATTGCAAGTATTAAAGAGAGTAGGTCTGTGAAACTGAAATTAAAGTTTGAGAAGTCTAGGTTAGCGTCAATAGTAGCTATCTTGTACGACACCAAAGCCGTTAATATAATCGCTATTGCTATCTTTGCCCAGCTTTCCCTATTTTTTATTTCTTCTGAAAAAGAATAAGGTTCTGGTACTACAGGTTTTTCTCTTTTAGATATTAAACCATTTTTTTCTTGTTCGTCTTCCATAAGTTGTCTTATTTTTTAGAGTCTGACTATTAGCCATGATTTTTGAGAGATTAGTTAAATTTCATAATAATAACAGCCTCAAAAATAAGCAAACATAAATTCAGAGTAATTGAGAGATAGCTCATAGCCGTGTAATGCAACGTCCTAATATTAGTCTCATATCAAAGAAAAAGCCAAGCAAAATGCTCGGCTTTTTTAAACCAAACTTCTAATCTCAATTAGAACTTATAAAGCAAACCAAGCGTCGTCGTAGCATCAGTACGCGAGTCAACCATTGGACTGTCATATTGCTCATTTGGCAGATAACTTAAGCTTTGATTGGCAAAGCCCGCCCAGCGCTTACTGAAATCGTAGTTGGCACTAACATTAATATAAGGATTCAAGCTTGAGTTGGCGGTATAAGCAGCGACGCCTGTTCTAGTTGACTCTGTATCGCTCACGCCGTAGTAGTATTCATTGTAGTCGGCATCATTGTACTCAAATCCAACGCTTGGATAGACCGTTAGCTTGTTTTTGCTAATTTTACCAATATAGCTTAAGCGGGCAGTATTACCGCCACTACGGTCTAAGATATCTGTTGCGTATTGGGCACGAAAGCCACCAACCGGTGTCAGACGCGTATAGCTTAAGCCTGCAGCAGCAGAGGCTTTACGCTCATCCAGTCCTTTTAGTGCGCCAGTGGCATCATCAGGATCAAATGAATTGCCAGCAAGCTGAGCATAAGCAGCTAGCTGATTGCTGCCGTCATTGATAAGGTATACACCCGCTTGAGCACCGCGTGCGTAGATTTTATTATTGTCATAGAATGCGCCTGGCAATACTTTTATCTCGGTGCTTTCTTCCAAATCATAAGCAGATTTGACTGCCATGACGTTGACGCCGACGCTTAGCTCAGCATCAGGATCTTTCGGTAGGTTTTTATTGAAGAGTGCTGCATTAGATAGGCTAGCTGTGCCAAGCATGGCAGTAGCCGTCAACGTGCTAAGCAAAGCACGCTTAAAAGTAGGGGATAGCGATGATGATGTAAACATGATGTGCTCTCATAAGTGGGTGAAACAAAGGGATAAAAATAGTAAAACTCGTAAGGATTTTGTACGTTATAGTCGATTCATCTTAAAAACGATACAGTGCTATTGGCTATAAATTTTTTGCAGCCTCTGTCACGCCTGCGAACAGCAAGCAAGAAAAAATTATAGCCAATAGCACGTTATTACAATCGTATCGCTTTTATTTTGAACTGACTATAGAATCAGGTAAAAATAAAAGAGCTATAGGCTAAACAGTACTTTGCTCAATGGCATTGAGCACTTCTATTAATTGCTGATGGATATCTTGCCACCACCACATAAAGCCAATGCTAATAAATAACATTACAATCCACGGCAGCAATTGCCAAATAGGCGCAGGTTTAATGGCTTTGCTTTTTTCATTCAGGGTTTCGTTAAGAGTAGGGCGAATAGGATTGGTAGGGTTAACAGTTACGTTTGAGTTTACACCACTATTATTATCCACATGACTCTCATTATGCAAACTGTCATGATTTAAATGAGGGTTGGTTGAGTGAACATCATTATCAAAGTCAGTGTCGCTATTCACTGGCGTATTAATATAAGTGGTGTGATATTCGTTTTGTTGCTCACTTTGATAATGGGGTAAATAATCATTCTCGTAAGTGGCAATATTCTGTATGACAGCTGCCATACGTTGACGATAGGCAGTCGCAAAAGCCAGTGCAATGATAAGACCGGTAATCGCACCGCCAATATGACCAGCATTGTCGATACCCGGCACCGCAAAACCATAGACTAAGTTGATGCCCATAATAAATATCAGGCTTTTAAGATTCAGCACCATACCATTGACTGATATCTTAAACAGCGCAGCGATTAATAACGCTGCGCCAATACCCATGATACCGCCCGATGCGCCCGCAGATAATCCGGCTTGTCCTGTCCCGTCCACAATACCTTGCCATGTGACGTAATTATTTAGTAAGTTGCCACCGATTGCTGCCAGTAAAAATAGCGCCAAAAACTTCGCAGAGCCAAACATCGGCTCGGCGATTTGACCAAAAAAATACATGGCAAAACCATTAAACAATAAATGCATCAGCCCAATATGCAAAAACGCACTGCTCACCAAGCGCCATGGCTCATTATCCATAGTAAAAGGCAAGGCATTGGCACCCCATTTTATCAGCGCTGCAGTTGAGGGATTATTGGCATCGACACCCGTTAATACCTGCATGATAAATAGCCCGATAAAGCTGACTAATAACAAGGTGGTAACAGGCGCTGTCTTTAATAATTGTTGAATGGTCATAACATCTAATTATCAATAAAAAATTATCAATACAGTATAAAGGGTATAGATAGTATAAAGAAAGCGACCAACAAGTCTAAGTAGCTATATCGTCTACACTTACCAGCGCATTGGCGCTACGTATGGCAAGGCAGTTTTAAGATGCTCGTAGGTACCTTTGACTAAGATATCATCGCGCACTTCATTGATATCGGTATGACCGCAAAACGCCATGCTGATATCACATTCGTTATAAATCAGCTCAAGCGCTCGGCGGACACCATCTTCGCCATACGCGCCAAGACCATAAAGAAAAGCGCGACCAATCATCGTGCCATTGGCTCCTAATGCCATCGCTTTGAGTACATCTTGCCCAGAACGAATACCGCTATCGAGCCAAACTTCAATCTGACTGTCTTCAGCACGCACAGCTTGTACAATATCGGATAGAGATGAAATGGAAGAGGGTGCACCATCCAATTGGCGTCCACCATGGTTTGAGACCACTAACGCATCAGCACCGCTACGAGCGGCCATTACAGCATCTTCTGGCTCCATAATACCTTTGATAATCAGCTTGCCACCCCACATGTCTTTAATACGAGCGACATCATCCCAGCTCAGCGCAGGATCGAACTGCTCAGCTGTCCATGCGGATAGCGATGAGATATCCTCGACGTTTTTAGCGTGACCGACGATATTACCAAAGGTGTGACGCTTGGTACCCAGCATATTCATGCACCATTCTGGCTTGGTCATCAGATTTAAGATATTGGCAAGCGTCGGCTTTGGCGGCGCAGATAGACCATTTTTGATGTCTTTATGACGTTGACCGAGTACTTGTAAGTCGGCGGTCAGGATGAGCGCTGAGCAATTGGCTTCTTTGGCGCGGCGAATCAAATTGGCGATAAAGTCCATATCGCGCATCATATATAGCTGAAACCAAAACGGCTGGCTGGTATGGGTGGCGACATCTTCGATAGAGCAAATACTCATGGTCGATAGTGAAAACGGTACGCCAAACTTTTCTGCTGCCTGTGCCGCGAGGATTTCTCCGTCTGCCCACATCATGCCAGTAAAGCCTGTTGGCGCAATCGCAACCGGCATTTTTACTGACGTGCCCAACATTTCGGTGGCAAGCGAGCGTCCTTCCATATTAACCAATACTCGCTGACGCAGTTTGATACGGTCAAAGTCGGTTTCATTATTACGATAGGTGGTCTCAGTCCATGATCCTGAGTCGACATAATCATAAAACATGCGAGGTACTTTGCGCTCAGCGACCCGTCGTAAGTCTTCAATTTCAGTAATTTTGCTCAAATTTTTCATAAGGTCTTCCTTGTTGCTTATTTGGTAACCGTTTATTCATTATGATGCTGCGGTCATTCATTTTTTGTCGTTAATTATTAGATAATATTATCTTAACCGTGACATAAAACTGACGCTATCATAGTTAGTATAATAGCGTCAGTTCAAGTACTGAGTGCAGATTCACAGATTTACTAGTACAGCTAACTCATGTTAAGTAACGGTTTTTTTACTCGTCATTGCCATGATGCCAAAAAATGCGATTGGCCAAATGACAGCCAATATCCACCACCACATTTGACCGAAAATAATACCCATACCGATCAATCCTGCCTGAATCACATAGTATGTCATTGCGACTAAGGTTTTGCGAATAACATAGCCTTCTTTATCCATCAGACCAACTACCGCGCAAGCAGCAACGACGTTATGTACCGCAATCATATTACCCGCTGCGCCACCGACCGCTTGCAGTGCTACTACTTGTGCAGCAAGATTGACATCTAAGCCAATTTGACTAGCGGTTGACCACTGAAAGTAAGCGAACATCATATTACTGACGGTATTTGAGCCTGCAATGAACGCACCCAACGCGCCAATCCACGGAGACACGAGTGGCCATGCATTTTGAAAGGCACCAGCAGCACTCTCAGCCAGTAAGATGGGCATAGCGGGTAGCGAATTTGCGACTTCAGCAGCTGACCCGGAGTTGATGAATACTTGTACCATCGGTACCGAAAACAGCAAGGCTGGTGCGGCGGCTACCATGGTTTTTGCAGAACTACTCCAACTACGTTTGACGGCTTGTCCGTTCATTTTGAACAACAAGATAGAGATTAAGGCAACAATAATTAGAATGATACCTGGAGAATAGGCAAGTTGGATTTTACTAGAAATAGTTGTACCAAAAAGATTGGTAAATTGTATAGTGGTCAAATCTCCAGTCAAAAATGCCTTCAGCGGTGCAATGACTCGAGTGATGATTAGTAGACCAATAACGATGAGATAAGGAGAAAATGCCCGAACCAAAGAAAATCTTGGTGCAATGGAATCATCAAACTTTTCTTCAGGTAACGAGCCGAGCCAGTCTTTATCCCATTTAGCGCGTGGCGCAAAATCAAAAATCTCTTTAGGCATCAAGAAGCCTCGCTGTGCTGCAGGAAGCACAATCATAAGACCGATAAAACCGCCGACCAATGATGGGAACTCAGGACCTAGGTATCTAGCCACTAAATAATAAGGAACGGTAAAGCAGAGACCAGCGAATATAGCAAAAGGCCATACTTTGAGCCCTTCAACGAAGGAGCGATTTTTACCAAAGAACCGAGTCAAAAATCCACTCAAAAGTAACGGAATTAGAAAACCTACCAGCGCATGTATCAGACCGATGTTACCCGCAATTTGTAATAGATAGTTTTCAGTTGAGAGTGGCGCAATCGCTTGCGTTATATCTGGCTTATCATTGATACCAGTCCAAACGCCAAGTAATACTGGCGTACCAACGGCACCAAATGATACGGGCGTCGACTGAATAATTAACATAGCCATAACTGATGCCATCGCTGGGAAACCTAAAGCTAACAACAACGGTGCACCGATAGCAGATGGCGTACCAAATCCTGATGAGCCTTCTATCAGCGAGCCGAATAACCACGCCACAATGATAACTTGAACGCGTCTATCGGGCGAGATATCCATAAAGCCTTTACGAATAGCGACAATAGCGCCCCCTTCCTTCAAAGTATTCAGCAATAAAATAGCCGCAAATACAATAAATAAAAGCGTGAGTGCGACGATGATGCCGTTTACAGTAGCGGCTGCGACTTGGGCGCCACTGGCTTGCCAAACGAACAACGCTAATAGCGCGGTTACTAAATAGGCAACGCCCATAGAAATCTTGGCAGGGAGCCGCAACATTACAAGCAAAACGAGTACTACCAGAATAGGCGCTAAGGCCAAAAAAGTGTACATAATAAACCGTCCTTGGTATATGTAGTTGAAGTCATCTTTGAAATATCATTGAAGGATATTTCTTTTTTCTTTATCAGTATTAAGCCAAAAGAAGCCCGTAGTTTTTTGGTGCTGCGGGCGTCATTCAAATGGCAGTAGAGAACTTATTTCAAAAATTAGCTGAGACCTTGTATTCTTTATTAAGGTAGTTAAGAGCTGATTATGATTGTCCTTTACAATCCGCTTAACTCATTATAGTTGGTTTTATTGTGGGTCTAACAATTCGATCCAATGCTTGACTGGGACGGACGCATGGCTGCCTAAATGCAATTGGCATCCGATATTGGCTGTCACAATCTGATCTGGGTTATCGATGGTAAGATCGTTGATTTTATTGGTGAGTAGTTGCTGGCTAAGCTTAGGCTGAAGGAGCGAGTAAGTACCAGCAGAGCCGCAGCATAAATGTCCGTTTTGGGTTTTAGAGAGCTCAATCCCAGCGCGTTGCAATATCTGCTCAACATGACCGCCTAACTGCTGAGCGTGCTGTAGCGAGCATGGGCAGTGGACAGCGGTCTTACGATTCGTCTGTTTTACTACCAACTTCTCTAGGTTCTCTTTGATCAAAATCTCACTCAGGTCTCGGGTCAGTGCACTGATACGCTTGGCTTTAACTGCATAAGCGTCGTCATGTTTGAGTTTTTCGCCGTACTCCTTGACCATCGAGCCGCAGCCTGAAGCGCTGATAACAATGGCTTCAGCCCCAGCCTCAATATATGGCCACCACGCATCGATATTGCGCCGCATGAACGCAAGCCCTTCTTCATGAGCAGGTATGTGATAGCTCACAGCGCCGCAACATCCGGCATCTGGTGCAGCAATCAAGCTAATGCCTAGCCTATCAAGTACTCGGGCGGCGGCATTGTTGGTATTGGGTGTGGCAGAAGGTTGGGCGCAGCCCTCTAACACCAGCATTTGACGCGAGTGTTGCTGCGAGGGTCGCGGGCGGGTGATTTGCTTAACAGGAACTTGGGCTTTTAAGTCGCGAGGCAAAAAGGAGCGAAACAGTTGTCCGAGTTTTAAGAGAAACCCAAATCGGTGCGGATAGGGCAACACCTTTCTGATAAGCCAGCGTTTAAGCCTTTGATCGGCAGGTCGCGACAGCTGTTCTTCCATAATATCGCGGCCGATTTCAGCCAAGCGGCCATATTTTACCCCGGAGGGGCAAGTGGTTTCGCAGCTACGACAAGTCAAACAGCGGTCTAAATGAAGTTGGGATTTTTCGCTAACATCACCAGTTTCAAGCATTTGTTTTAGTAAATAAATACGACCGCGAGGACCGTCACGCTCATCGCCAAGCTCTTGATACGTGGGACACGTAGCATTACAAAATCCACAGTGAACGCAAGTGCGCAAAATATCATCGGCTTCTTGAATATCTGGGTGATCCAGATACTTTATATTGATTTGAGTTCGCATTACGACTTCCTTGTCATCGAGCTAATTTACATCCAGCTATATAAACGATTGGGATTGAAAACACCATTCGGATCAAAGGCGTGTTTGAGGCGTTGGTGGAGCTTTTGGAGCGCCTCAGGCTGAGTATGAAAGACCTCCTGATTCCTGTCGCCACCGCGATAAAGGCTGACCTGACCACCTGCAGCCTCAGCGAGCGCTTCTAATTTGTCCGCGGTAAATTCGCCACGAAGCCAGCGCTGTGATCCTCCCCAATCAATCAGCCAATCTTCCTCTGGTAGCATATGCGCCGCGCTACTTTTTACAGAAAACCGCCACAATGAGGACGCGTTTAAAAAATAATCCAATTGCTGCTCACGAAGCATTGACCAAAACGTATTTGTATCCTCTAATATTGCGCCTTGCCACTGGTTGACAGTACTGTCTACAGCACTTCGCGCGCCGGCCAAGCGCAAATACAAATGATTGTCAAACCAACAAGCCCCTGTCAAGGGTTTGGATTTTCCTGAGAGACGGTTCATGGTCTCAATAGCCTTTGCAGCGTCCATTTCCTGCTTAATAGTCACAGTGGCGGCAGGCTTAGGCATGACTTTTAGACTGACTTCAGTGATGATACCCAACGTGCCCATAGCGCCTGCTTGCATCCGTGAGACATCATAACCGGCGACGTTTTTCATCACCTGACCGCCAAAGCGCAGTTCTTCTGCATGGCCATTAATCAGGCGAATGCCTAAGACATGGTCTCTTATTGAACCGCTCCAAGGTCTTGCTGGGCCTGATAAATGGCAAGCCAATGTGCCACCCAAGGTTGCTTGTCCGTCAAATGTCGGTGGCTCAAATGCTAAGCACTGATTGTGTTCTGCTAAGGCGCTATTAATCTGAGTAATTGAGGTTCCAGCACGAGCAGTCAGCACCAATTCGATCGGCTCATAACTGAGAATACCTTTGTGCTCGCTAAGACTGATGGGGTCGCCTATTGGCTCACGTCCCATAAACTGCTTACTGCCCCCGCCCATGATTTGTAGGGCTGTGCCGTCATGGCTGGCTTGCATTACTCGCGCAATCAGCTCTTGACTGATGTCTGTCATGCCAGATCTCCTTGCTGTGGTTGAGAGTCATGGTTGTGTTGCGTTCTGTCAAGGGTACGGTACTCTTGACAGCGCTTGAGCACTGGAATGCCCTTACCTGGATTTAGCGTACCGATTGGGTCAAAGGCGTGCTTGATTGCATGAAATTGTGTCAGCTCTTGATCGTTAAACTGAATCGTCATTTGGCGGATTTTTTCGACGCCAACCCCATGCTCACCAGTTATGCAGCCGCCCACCTTGACGCAAAGCTCTAAAATACGGCTGCCAAACTCTTCAGTACGTTCAAGCTCTCCTGGGACATTGGCGTCAAATAAGATAAGCGGGTGCAAATTGCCGTCCCCAGCATGAAACACGTTGGCGACGCGCAGACCGTATTCATCTGAGAGTTTTTGCATTTCGGTTAGGACATGGGCAAGTTGGCTACGCGGAATGGTGCCATCCATGCAGTAGTAGTCAGGGGATATTCGTCCGACAGCGGGGAATGCAGATTTTCGACCTTTCCATAATAAGGCGCGCTCCGCCTCACTTTGCGAGACACGTGTTGTGGTTGCGCCAAGCTCGATAAACAGCTGCTCAACCTCTGCAATCTGTTCTTGAACCTCCGCCTCGCTACCATCTAACTCACACAGCAGCAACGCTTGGGCGTCAATTGGATAGCCTGCATGAGCAAACGCTTCGGCGGCTATGATGGCAGGGCTATCCATCATCTCAAGTCCGGCTGGAATAATACCTTTGGCAATCACGCCGCCGACCGCGTCCCCTGCGGTCTGAACATTGTCAAAAGCGGCCATAATGACCTGAGCCTTTTCAGGGCTAGGTAGCAGCTTGACCGTCACTTCAGTAATCACCCCAAGTAGACCCTCAGAGCCAGTAATCAAAGCCATCAAATCAAAGCCGTTGCTATCAAGACCTTCACTACCAATAGTAATGAGATCCCCCTCGACTGTGACCATCTCAACTTTTAATAAATTGTGAGTGGTCAGACCATATTTGAGACAATGGACGCCGCCTGAGTTTTCGGCGACGTTGCCACCGATGGAGCAGGCAATCTGTGAGGAGGGGTCTGGGCCATAATACAAGCCGTATTGACTTGCCGCCTCACTAATAGCAAGGTTACGGACACCTGGCTGCAAACGTGCGCTACGGGCAAGTGGATCAATATCAAGGATATGTTTAAATCGTGACAACACCAATAAGATGCCATCAGGGTTGGGCATTGCACCTGCACACAAACCCGTACCGGCACCGCGTGCGACCACAGGGATTTGATAGCGATAACAGATTCGCATTACCTCACAAACTTGCTCAACGGTTTTTGGGAGCACCGTAATGAGGGGCATATCGCAATATACCGATAAGCCATCACACTCAAAAGGCTTTTGAGTCTCCTCATCATTGATCACGTACTGAGGCTCAATAAAATCGCGAAATAGCTCTACTAAAGCAGCTTTATCAGGTCTTTGGCTCTGATTCATGGTGGCATTCCTTTGCTCACTAAATTGTCGACACTCACTGCATTATTATACAGATGACCTTAAGCTTATAATAAAAAGGGAAAGATTAGCTATCAATATATTGGTTAAAACTGAATAAAATGATATGTAATGTTTTGAATTAGTAAGAATTAAGCTTGTTTGCGGCTGTATTGAATAAGCGAGCAGGGGCTGTCAGGGTCCCAATAAACGCTGCAAATCCAGTACTGAAAATGGATAATCTAAGCGTTTTGTCGGTGTCAAGATGACGGGAATAGTCGTCGCAAAGGCCATCATAAGCGGTTCAGAGAAATCGGCAATATCGACAGACTCGTAAGTAACGCGTTGCACCACTTGTAGCTGTGTTATCAGCTGTTCAGCAATATCACATAAATGACAACCTGAGGTGCCGAGTAGCCACCATTTGGTTATATTTTCAGGAGAACCAAGCTCAGGTTTTTCTTCAATCATATGAGCACGCAATGTGCTTATATTATTATTCTCGTACATAGCTACTCTCTTATATTAATCCTAAAGGCAAAGCTTACAAATTCAACGTTCATTTTTGCTGATTTTTTACGTGTACTCATGTGACATGATAAAGAAGTGGGGTAAATAATGACAGCGATTGTGAGATTAGGTAAGATGAGCTGCTATTTATAATTGCTGACCTATATTGCTAGGCTAAGCGCTCCTTACTTCCTCTAACTATCTTTTCAATCACTTGGACAACACGCATGACAAGTTTTGGCAAATTTATCAAACGACTCTTATTGGCATTGATGGTGTTGGTCGTCGCATTCCATGTGTTGGTTGCAGGGCTGTTATTAATTTGGAAAACGCAGCCGATTAATAACAGCATGTTTATGCTCACCCATCGCATTATGGGCGGTGATGTTAGCCAAACTTGGGTTGAATATGACGCGATTGCCAAATCTGCGAAGCAAGCGGCGATTGTCAGTGAGGATTCGACGTTTAGCCAACATAACGGCTTTGATATGAAAGGCATTAAGGCGGCACAGAAAAAGAATGAAGCGACTGGCAAGATGTCGGCAGGCGGCTCAACCATCACTCAGCAATTGGCTAAAAATCTGTTTTTGACTTCGCATCGCTCTTATACGCGTAAAGCTGAAGAGGCTGTTCTTACCATAATGATTGAGACATTGTGGGATAAGCAGCGGATTTTGACTGCGTATTTGAATGTAGCAGAGTTTGGCAATGGTATTTATGGTGTTGAAGCGGCAGCGCAGTATTATTTTGATAAATCAGCTGCTAATCTCAATCGTGATCAGTCAGCCTTATTGATTGCCATGCTAACCAATCCAAAATACTATGAAAGTCATCAAAGCGATAAACGCCTGCGTAATAAACAACGTATCATCAAAAAACGTATGAAAAATGCTGTATTGCCACAGTCTGCTTAAATGTAGCTAGAATTAACGGTAACAATAGAATAATAATTAAAAAGTATAGTATAAAAATGCTGATAGGATAAGATTGATATAAAAATGATAGCAGTTTGATAACAGTCATAGGAGTGGAGCGTGGTAGAGATGGATAATAAGCACAGTAATAGTGATAAGACCACTGATGTTATTGAGACATATATTGATGCGAATAATGATGTCAATAGAGAGAGTGACACAGATAAAGTAGACGGTGCCATTAATACCAGCAATCCTCCTACCGATGAAAGCCTTATTAATCCGTATGGCAACCAAGCTTTAACCGAGATTGATTGGCAACGCTCGGAAGATGGCAATTATTCACCCAGCAGCTATATCAATCGTGACTTGTCTTTATTGCAGTTTCATCTGCGGGTCTTAGCACAAGCGGCAGATCCCCACCATCCTTTGCTTGAGCGTTTATTCTTTTTAATGATTTTTTCATCCAATATCGATGAGTTTTTTGAGATTCGCGTTGCTGGTATCATGCAAAAGCTCAATCTGGGAGATGTGTCGACCAGTGTACATGGTATGCGTCCTAGTGAAATTCTTAATGAAATATCAGCGGTGACTCATGATGCCATCGCTGAGCAATACCGTATTTTAAATGAAGATATCTTGCCAGCACTGGCGCTTGAGGATATTCGTTATTTAAAGCGCGATGAGTTGAATAGCGAGCAATCTGCATGGATGAAGCGCTATTTTACTGAGCAAGTATCGCCGGTATTGACACCTATTAGCATTGATCCTGCGCATCCATTCCCGCGCTTGGTGAATAAAAGCTTGAACTTTATTGCGACTTTAGAGGGCAAAGACGCCTTTGGTCGCGATATCAATTTGGCAGTCGTACCCGCGCCGCGTAGCTTGCCGCGCGTGATTCGTCTGCCTGATGAATTGACTGGTGGCAAAGAGCACCATGTGATGTTATCAGCGATTATCCATGAGCATATCGGTGAGCTATTCCCTGGTATGAATGTCACCGGCTGTCATCAATTTAGGCTGACGCGTAATGCGGATTTGGACTTGGCAGATGATGTCGATGACATTGCTAAAGCCTTAGAAGGTGAGCTTGAAAACCGACGCTTTGGTGATAAAGTGCGGCTTGAAGTCACTACTGAATGCCCAACGCCAATTAGTGATTATTTGCTTAATGAGTTTGAGTTACATGACAACCAATTATACCGCGTCAATGGACCTGTCAACTTAACGCGGCTGCTTTTCGACTTCAATATCCCATCCTTGCGTTATCAGCCCTTTACGCATGTGATACCAAAACCATTTCGCCGCGAAGTCGATAAGCTTGATAAAGCAACCAGTATGTTTGCTGCCATGCGTAAAGGCGATGTATTGGCGCATCATCCGTTCCATGCGTTTTCGCCGATTATTAATTTACTTTGGCAAGCTGCCAGTGATCCAAAAGTATTAGCGATTAAGCAAACGCTTTATCGTTCAGGTACCAATTCAGAAATTGTCAAAGCGCTAGCCGCAGCAGCACGTAATGGTAAAGAAGTGACAGCAGTCATTGAGTTACGCGCGCGTTTTGATGAAGCGTCTAATATTGCTGTTGCCAACTATTTACAAGAGGCAGGGGCAGTAGTGGTCTACGGTATTGTTGGCTACAAAACCCACGCTAAACTTATGCTCATCGTGCGCCGCGAAGAGGGGAAAATGCGCCGTTATGTGCATTTAGGCACGGGTAATTATCACGCAGCAAATGCTAAAGTCTATACTGATTATGGATTATTCAGCGCGGATCCTGATATTTCAGAAGACGTCCACAAGATATTCCAAGAGCTGACCGGCATGGGTAAACCTGCTAATCTCAAAAAGCTATTGCATGCACCATTTACCTTGCATGATAAATTGATGAGCTTTATCGATAATGAGATTACTCATGCCAAGGCGGGCAAGCGCGCTCATATTATTGTTAAAGTAAACGCCTTAACCGAACGTCGTTTGATTGATAAACTATATGATGCGTCACAAGCAGGGGTCAAAATTGAACTGATTTTGCGCTCCATATGCTGTCTGCGTCCGCAAGTGAAGGGTCTGTCTGAGAATATCACCGTACGTTCTGTTATCGGTCGTTTTTTGGAGCATACTCGCATCTATTACTTCTATAATGATGGTAATGAGCGCTTGTACTGTGGCAGCGCCGATTGGATGGATCGTAATTTGTTCCACCGTGTAGAGGTAGCGTTTCCGATTGAAGATAAAAAATTGTCTAAACAAATTTATCAGGATGGACTGTTGAGTTACCTCCAAGACAATAAGCAAGCGTGGATACTCAGCGGTGACGGTAACTGGCAACGAACCAAGCCAGCGGCGGATGAAGCGCCTCACATTGCTCAAGAGCATTTATTAAAAGTGATTAATCGTGTTGGCGAGCCGGTATAACTGTCTTTTTTATTAGCGGTTATTAAATCGATTAATCTCATTTATTATTTTTAATGTTATCCACTTTTTTCAACAAATATATCAGCCAAGCATAGGGAATTACTCTGTGCTTGGTTTTTTTGCCTACCAATTCTACTTTCTGGTTACAAACTGTCTGGTAAGCTCACACTTATTCACATATTTATACGGCAGTACACTGGAGAGCGTATCAAATTTATTCCTATAATTAGGTAGATATAAATAATTAGATAGATATAAAAATTCACTCTTATATAAATTATCTCAATAAGAAAACAGGATTTCACCATGAGTCACACCAATAATAATAGCTCAGATATCAAAAAAGCCGCTGAGCAATCAGATAGCCAGCAGATTGAGAAAAATTTAGAAAATGGCAAGCCAGTTGATGCACCAGAATTATTAACAGAAGAAGAGCAAACCTCTTTTATCAACGATGATTTGCGTACTGACAAATAGTTAGCAAAAAATTATTGAACCCCATACTAATAAAGCGAGGGAAATGCCATGTCACATGATAGTCAGTCAGACAATATTCAAACTAACAACATGCACCCAAATAATGAAAAGCCCGTATCCGTCAACGATCCAGCGAAGCTGCATCCAGATAATCCATCGGACAGTTATGAAGGTCGTAAGCACGAACCCGAAATTGATGGACCTCAGCAGGAGTCGCAGGAGACGGATGAGATATACGCTGACCCACGCAAAGAAGAAAATCTGCCTCCAGGTGGAAAAAATGTTGGCGATCTAAACGCCTATGATTTATCGCAAAAAGGCAATGAATAGTTTTTCATCGTCATGACTATCTAAACTCACATACAAATGATTATTGTCAGATGATAAAGAAATAACAAGAAAGATAAATTAAAAATAAGGATATTACGATGGAAACGAAAGATCCGGCATTAACCAAAACGCTTCTCAACAGTAATGATGGTCATATCGAAAATACGCCTGCGCGCACGGTCGACACCAGCGCAGCTCATGATAATACGGAAAAAAGCACCGAGACATTTCAAGAAACAGTTATTGGCACTAGATATGCGAGCGATGATATCCAGCATGGTGACCATACACATGAAGACATTCATCATAATAGTCATAACGTGATGTCTACCGATGATAGTATTGAAAATCATACCACTATCAATAAAGGAACAGATACGTTCCAAGAGAGTGTGGTAGGCTCAGAACATGTCAATGATGGCGATAATGCTGCCCGTCAGCCAGACCGCCGCGATCAAGAGGGCAATGCTTTTGATGATGGTATCAATGAACATACCACTATTGATCAAGGGGCTAAAAGCGAAGGCATAAACGATTTAAATCGCTATGCAAATATTGATAATGCTCAAACCCGTGTGTTAAATCCAGATGAAAAAGATTTTTAAAACATTTAGACAATTCAGATAACATTGAAAAATGTGTTGCAAGTAATGACGTACGATACGTCGCTTGCAGCACCTTTTTTTGTTTTATTGATAACATAGTCGAGTCAATTTAAAAAGAACACCGTACTGCTGGGATAAATTTTTCGAAGCCTCTGGAGTGCGAAGTGCACAGCAAGTGAGAGAAATTTATCCCAGCATAATGCTATTCTAAACGTAACTCTTTTATATTGAACTCACTATAGATTTAATAAATTAGAGAGCAATAGGGTCACCGCTATGAAAACGCAGCTCAGTATCTGGAGTTGATATCAGCTCTGCTTCCACTTCTTTAAAGAATGCCACACGCTCATCGATATTGTCTTCAGACAATGACTGCGCCAGTGCCAAATAATCCTCAAAATGACGGCTTTCTGATTTTAATAAATAACGATAGTATTTTGCCAAACGCTCATCATTGATAACCTCAGAAAGTGCCGCAAAACGCTCACAAGAACGTGCCTCGATAAATGCACCAATAATCAGCACATCTACCATTGCAGCGGGTTCATAAGTGCGCTTGTGTTTTAGCATCCCTTTGGCATAGCGTCCAGCACTTAGATAGTTCCATGCTTGCCCGCGCTCATTCATAATGCCGAGCACTTGCTCATAGTGCAGCATTTCCTCACGTATCAATTGTGCCAATTTACGCTGTAAATCATAAGAGAACTCATAGCGAAAGATGAGATTCATCGCGGTACCGGCGGCCTTTTTTTCACAATTGGCATGGTCTTGAATAATCAGCGGTAAGTTATTAACAGCGGCGTTGACCCAAGCTTGTGAGGTTCGTGCGCCCAAGAAATCAAAAATAGGCGATAAATCTACCTTTAGTGGCGTGCTGAGTTGGGTGATAGAAATGATATCAACGCTATCATTACTACTGTTATCTTCAGAATCTATTGCAGATTGGCTCCCTACTGTAGTTGAAGGCTCAGATTGCAAATTAGAAGTAGTTTTAGGTATGGATGTATTTTCTTGGTTTATGGTCATGGTTGGCTTAGACTTTATCGATGAGTGGATGAATAAAATAATAAAAAAAAGTAGATATATACGCGCGATATGTATTTAAATTCTCTAAAATACTTTGATATGATAGATAACCGTTACGCATAAATTAATATCGTAATGATTACTTACAGTTTATACTTGTGAGTAACTCAGGAGGATAGGATAGTAAGATAATCGTTGCTGGCGCATATGGTATATACACTATCATTTATCTACAGCACAAGCATTTAGTTACTAAATGGGGTTTCCTTGTTTATTGCCTTATTTGGTAGTAGGATAATATTTTGCTTTTAACGTATTTTGTCTTACTATTGCTTGTCAGCTGATAGCAGGTAGCCAATAGTATATCAACTATCAATTGCGTCTCAAAATCTAAGGTTTATAGCCTATCTTTATTTAGAACCTATCTAGATAATACAACGTTAAACACCGCTCAAATAATGACAGCCGAGGTAACGCAGCAGTAAATTTACTTGGCTTGTAGCTTATTTATTACTTTGCAACCCTGCTTTATGCGCCCTTTTGCATGGCTGTGTACATGGACGAGGTATGTTTTAGCAGCCCAGTATCAACAAATCTAACAAACAGATAAGGATAACAGTATGAGCCAGTCTTCTAATGCCAATCGTGTTCAAAAAGGCATTCTTGCCATTGATCAGCAGCTGTTCGATTTTATCGAAAATGAAGTGCTGCCGAAAGTCGGTATTGATTCAGACGGTTACTGGTCAGGTTTTGAAAAGGTCATCAAAGAGTTTACGCCACGTAATAAAGCACTGCTTGCAACGCGTGCCAAGATTCAAGGACAGATTGACCAATGGCACCTGCAACATCCTACCAAAAATGGCAATATTGATTATCCAGCGTACAAAGCATTTTTACAAGAAATTGGCTACCTATTACCAGAAGGCGAAGCGTTCAGTGTCAGCACAGAAAACGTCGATGATGAGATTGCCCGCATTGCAGGACCGCAGCTGGTAGTACCAGTACGTAATGCCCGCTATGCGTTGAACGCTAATAATGCGCGTTGGGGCAGCTTATATGATGCTTTATATGGCACCAATGTTATCAGTGATGAAAATGGTCAAAAAGCAAAAGGTGGCTACAATCCAACACGTGGCGCAGCCGTCGTCGCTTATGCCAAAAAATTCCTAGATGAAAACTTTGCCTTAGCATCAGGCTCCTATAGCGATGTAACAGGTTTTAGAGTCGTTGATGGTAAGCTTGAAATTGCGCAAGGCGATAGCAGCACGCAACTAAAAGATGCCGGACAGTTTGCAGGTTTTGTAGGCGACGCTGATAGTCCTAGCGCTGTGTTATTAAAGAACAATAACTTGCATGCTGAGATTCAAATTGATGGCAATCATCCCATTGGCAAAGATGATCCTGCACATATCAAAGACGTGTTATTAGAGTCGGCACTGACCGCGATTCAAGATTGTGAAGACTCCATCGCTGCTGTTGATGCAGAAGAGAAGGTTGAAGCGTATCGCAATTGGTTTGGCTTGATGAATGGCGATTTGCAAGAAACCTTTGAGAAAGGCGGCAAGACCCGTACGCGTAAACAGAATCCTGATCGCGAATATACTACGCCAGAGGGTGATACGCTGACCTTGCCAGGTCGCTCACTTTTATTGCTACGTAACGTCGGACATCTCATGCAAAATCCATCGATTTTGGTAGATTTAGGCAATGGTCAAGAAGAGGTTTTCGAAGGTTTAATGGATGGTTTGATTACGCCTTTATTATCATTGAATGATTTAAAAGGTAAAACCGAGCTATCAAACTCACGTAAAGGTTCAATGTATATTGTTAAACCAAAAATGCATGGTCCTGATGAGGTGAAGATGGCGAATGACTTATTTAACGCCTCAGAAGACCTACTGGGCTTAGAGCGTTATACGATAAAGATCGGCATTATGGATGAAGAACGCCGTATGACGGTCAACTTAAAAGAAGCCATTCGCCAAGCAAAAGAGCGTGTTATTTTCATCAATACTGGTTTCTTAGATCGCACAGGTGATGAGATGCATACCAGTATGAATGCAGGTCCATTTGTTCGCAAAGGCGATATGAAGTCGCAAACGTGGCTGCCTGCTTATGAGCAATGGAACGTCGATATCGGTCTTGAAGTAGGCTTACAAGGTCACGCGCAGATTGGTAAAGGCATGTGGGCAAAACCTGATGAAATGCAGGAGATGATGGACACCAAAATTGCCCATCCACAGGCAGGTGCCAATACGGCATGGGTGCCATCTCCAACGGGCGCTACCTTGCACAGCATGCACTATCATCAAGTCAATGTTGCTGAGGTTCAAGACAGCCTAAAATCACGTGCGCGCGCTAGCGTAGATGATATCTTAACCATTCCATTGGCAAAAGACACCAATTGGACTGAAGAAGAAAAACAGCAAGAGATTGATAATAATGCTCAAGGCATCCTAGGCTATGTCGTACGCTGGGTAAACCAAGGCGTTGGTTGCTCTAAAGTACCTGACATCAATGATGTCGGCTTGATGGAAGATCGTGCGACATTGCGTATCTCAAGTCAGCATATTGCTAATTGGTTACACCATGATGTGGTCAGCGAGCAGCAAGTGATGGACGCTATGAAACGTATGGCTAAAATCGTCGATGAGCAAAACGCTGGTGATGCTGATTATCAACCAATGGCGACTGACTTGGACAACTCTTATGCTTTCAAAGCCGCTTGTGATTTGGTGTTTAAAGGTCGCGAACAGCCAAGTGGTTATACTGAGCCATTATTGCATCAAGCACGTCTAGATCTAAAAGCCAGTGTTGGCTGCTAAAATTTAAAACAAGACTGAATTTAGCAATAAGCACCTTTTAAGCGAGGTCAGTGACTGCCAATAAAAGAGGTAAGTACCTGTCAAGTTTTCGCACTGTTAATCGCCAAGATTTTTAGCGTTTCTGATTTCCTTTGTAATTCTCACCCTTATTCGTTTTAAACGAGTAGGGGTATTTTTTGTCAAAATTTTCTTTAAGGTAAAACCTTATACAGAGGGTGGGTTTCAAGGATTTTCCTAGATAAAGCATCAAAAAAATGTTGCAAATTATGTCAAAGTTGTTATGCTTGTAGCTGAAGTATGAGTTTGGTAACGGATGTTACGCAACAGAGCGATAAAGACCAAAGTTTACATGGCAGTTACTTTTTTAATCCCAGTTATGTAAGTCATGGTTTTTTTCATCTTACGGTAATAGAACTTCGCCACACTTGTTTCTGACTAATCTCGGTAGCCAGTTACACATTATATCTTTGAGGATTTGTGACGATACCATTTGGGCAACGGCTAATAATAGCTCGCTCATTACTAAAATTGTAAAGTGGAGATACCCCATGAAAAAACTACTTTTAGCTACAGCAATCGCTGCCCTATCTGTATCTGCAGCCAATGCAGCACCAACTGTTTATGGTAAAGCTTTCGTTGCTATGGACTATGTTAATGCTGATTTTGATGCATATGCTCCTAGTACAAAGCAGTACAACGAAGATACAGTTGAAATCAACTCTCATGCTTCACGTTTAGGCTTTAAAGGTTCTGAAGCTATGACTGCTAACACTGATGTTATCTATCAGTTAGAGTATGGCACAAAGGTTGATGGTGACAAGAATGGTTTCACTAACCGTGATACATTCCTTGGTGTAAACAACAAACAATTCGGTGAGTTCCGTGTTGGTAAAAACCAATCAACGCTTGCTCGTATTGATAACGTTGTTGTTAACCAAGGTTACTTTGATAACTTAGGTAAGACTAACAATGATGATGATCTTGTTCAAGCTCTGAACATGGCTGATAGTAACCGTATCCCAAGTTCAATCATCTGGACTGCACCTAAATATAACGGTCTACCATTACAGTTATCTGCAATGTATAGCTCTGATGACGTAAATGGTAATGACAATGCTGGCTTTGGTGTTGCAGCGCTATTTGATCAAGGTACTGGCTTCACTGCTGGTCTAGCTTATGATAAAGATCAGAACATCGTCGGTGATATCATCCGTGGTACTGCGACTGTAGATCTAGGCAAGTACATGGCAGCTCCAGTAACTTTGGGTGCACTATATCAAGTCGCTGATTACGATGGCGGCTCTTCTAAAGAGAAAGGCTTAGTAATCAGTGGCGAAATGGGTTTAACTAACTTTGCTCGTCCAGCCTCTGTCTATGCTCAGTACAACAAAACTGACAACCTAGAAGGTTTTAATGACGCTGATACCAATCAGATCGTTGTTGGTGGCAAATATATGTATAAAGATAACATCATTGCTCATGCTTATGCTGGTATGAACAAAGCAGATAATGTTAACCATGCATATAATACTGGCGTTAAAAATAGTTACGGTGATTTGATCTACAATAATGTAAGAGGCGATGCTGAAGTATTCGTAGTTGGTACTGGTCTAGAATACAAATTCTAAATCTATCATTATAAAGTAAGAACATAAAAAAAAGGCCTATCAAAATTGATAGGCCTTTTTTTGTGCATCTTAATGCTTTCTTAACGGCCTTAGTGTTATTGTTTTATGGATTAGCTCTTCTAATATCAGTGTTGTTTGTAAAGTAAACTTATTAATTAGGTTGGTTAAACTGAAGTAATGACTTAAAGGGGTATAAAAATGGACAAACTCATATTAGATAATCACATGGCTACTGTAAAACAAGCATTAGTGAAAGTACCTGAGGTCACCTTATTATTTTGGATAATTAAAGTAGCCGCCACTACCTTAGGAGAAACAGCAGGCGATGCATTATCTATGTCGTTGAACTTAGGGTACATTGTAAGTACAGCAATATTTGCCGTCATATTTGCTGTTGCAGTCGCCACACAAATCAAAGCAAAACAGTTCAATAAATGGCTTTATTGGGGTACTATCGTTGCGACAACGACCCTTGGGACTACTATTGCAGATTTTGTTGATCGCTCTTTAGGGATTGGCTATGCTGGTGGAACATCACTATTATTTGCAATGTTAATTGTATGCTTAGTAGTTTGGCGAAAAACTATGGGCAGTATCAGTGTTGATAGTATTGTGTCATCTAAGGCTGAGATGTTTTATTGGACAACAATTATGTTCTCTCAAACATTAGGTACCGCACTTGGAGATTGGGTAGCAGATAGCAAAGGCATGGGCTATACTACGAGCGCGATCATATTTGGAAGCTTATTGGCGATAATTGCAGGAGCATATTTTTGGACAAATATATCTAGAACACTACTGTTTTGGTCAGCTTTTATTCTTACTAGACCATTAGGAGCAGTGTTAGGAGATTTTTTGGACAAACCTATTGATCATGGCGGTCTAGCATTAAGCCGTTTTGGAGCGTCAGCAGCATTGCTCGTCTTTATTATTTTTTGTCTGGTAGTGTTTAAACATAGAGCCAGTGCTAAGTCCCATTAAAGATTGTTTCAATAATTTTGCATCATTCAGCTAAATAGAGCAAAATTTTACAAGATTATAATATTGCTGAAATTTAATAATTTAATAGAGTTTGTGCTTTTGCCCTATATTTTTTGACGTATTTTTAGTAAAATCCTTCTTTACCAATTACCGACAGAGTACTATGACCAAGTTTATATTTGTGACCGGTGGGGTAGTGTCCTCACTAGGAAAAGGTATTACCGCAGCTTCCCTTGCTGCCGTCTTAGAAGCACGTGGCGTAAACGTGACCATGACGAAAATGGATCCGTATATCAACGTTGATCCAGGCACGATGAGCCCGTTTCAGCATGGTGAGGTATTCGTGACTGAAGATGGCGCCGAGACAGATTTGGACTTGGGCTATTATGAGCGTTTTTTACGCCATTCAAAGATGAGCAAAAGTAACAACTTCACCAGTGGTCGCATCTATCAAAATGTCTTAAATAAAGAGCGCCGTGGAGAATATTTAGGCGGTACGGTGCAGGTGATTCCGCATATTACGGATGAGATTAAGAGTAAAATTCTTGCCAGTGGCGAAGGCTATGATGTCGCTATCATCGAGATTGGCGGTACCGTAGGTGACATCGAGTCGTTACCTTTTATGGAAGCAGTACGTCAAATGCAAGTCGAGCTTGGTCGCAATCGTGCCATGCTGATGCATCTTACACTGGTGCCTTATATCGCCAGTGCAGGTGAAACTAAGACTAAACCAACTCAGCATTCAGTCAAAGAGCTGCGTTCTATCGGTTTGCAGCCTGACATCTTGATTTGCCGCTCTGATCATCATATCTCACAAGACAATCGTCG
The DNA here is from genome assembly GCF_008369225.1 of Psychrobacter sp. ANT_H59. Taxonomy (NCBI): domain Bacteria; kingdom Pseudomonadati; phylum Pseudomonadota; class Gammaproteobacteria; order Moraxellales; family Moraxellaceae; genus Psychrobacter; species Psychrobacter sp. ANT_H59. The sequence goes on along the minus strand of NZ_VOBE01000003.1, from coordinate 102,413 downwards.
CAAGATTGCACTATTTACCAACGTTGAAGAGCGTGCGGTCATTATGTGTGAAGATGCGCAAAGTATTTATCAGATTCCACGTACTTTACATGAACAAGATCTCGATGATTTAATCTGTGAGCGTTTTGGTCTTGATTTACCAGAAGCAGATTTGAGCGATTGGGATAAGGTTGTCGAAGCGCAGCTGAATCCTGAGTCGACGGTAACAGTAGCCATGGTTGGTAAATATGTTGAATTACCAGATGCCTATAAATCAATCAATGAAGCATTGTTACATGCCGGTATTACTCACAAAGCCGACGTCAAGATTGATTATATCGATGCTGAACGTTTAGAAGACGATGACAGCTTACTAGCGCAACTGCATAATGCTGATGCCATCTTGGTGCCAGGCGGCTTTGGTGAGCGCGGTACGATGGGTAAGATCAAAGCCATTACCTATGCTCGCGAAAACAACGTACCTTATTTAGGTATCTGTTTAGGTATGCAGCTTGCAGTGATTGAATATGCGCGTAACGTGCTACATATCGATGCCAACTCTTCTGAATTTGATCGTAAAACAGCTGAGCCTATTATTGGCTTGATTACAGAGTGGTTAGATGAGCGCGGCGAATTGCAGATTCGTAGTGATGATTCAGACCTTGGTGGTACGATGCGTTTAGGCGCGCAGCAAGCTGAGCTGGTCGCTGGTAGTAAGCTTGCACAAATCTACGGTGCTACCAATATAACTGAGCGTCATCGCCATCGCTATGAGATGAATAACCGCTATATCGAGCCATTAGAGCAAGCAGGAATGACGGTATCAGGTTATTCTGCTAAGCAGCACCTAGTTGAGTCAGTTGAACTTGCTGATCATCCATGGTTTGTTGCGGTACAGTTCCATCCAGAATTTACCAGCTCGCCACGCGGTGGTCATCCATTGTTCAATAGCTTTGTAAAAGCGGCGAAGAATTATAGTGAAGCGAAATAATCGTTAAGCTATAAGTGCTTTTGATATGAAAAGACTGATCTTCGGATTGGTCTTTTTTTTGGCTGATTTTTTGGCAGTGGTTTGCATGCTGATTTTTCTAATGGTTTACGGCTAATTACGCTTATAGCCTTTTTTTAATTGACCTATCGGTTACAATAAGAGATAACAATAAAGAGGATACCTACTCGATGGAAAACCTACTAACCGCGCAGTCGCATATTCAGCTTAATACACCTGATAATAAAAACATCAGTATCGGTAATGATCAGCCATTTGTCTTATTCGGTGGCATGAATGTTTTAGAGTCTAAAGAGATGGCATTTGAGATCGCTGAACAGTATGTCGAAATCTGCCAACGTTTGGGTATCGGCTATGTGTTTAAAGCCAGTTTTGATAAGGCCAATCGCTCAAGTCTGACCTCGTATCGTGGTCCGGGGCTAGAGAAAGGTATCGATTGGCTTGGGCAAATCAAAGAAAAATTCCAAGTACCGATTATTACGGATGTCCACGAACCTTATCAAGCGGCACCAGTCGCTGAAGTAGCTGATATTATCCAGTTGCCTGCGTTTTTATCGCGTCAAACAGATTTGGTGCATGCGATGGCGAAGACGGATGCGATTATTAATATCAAAAAAGCCCAGTTTTTAGCGCCGCATGAGATGCGTCATATCGTCAATAAATGTCTTGAGGGCGGCAATGACAAGCTGATACTGTGTGAGCGCGGTAGTGCCTTTGGTTATAATAACCTAGTGGTTGATATGCTGGGTTTTGATACCATGAAGCAGATGGAGATACCAGTGTTCTTTGATGTGACGCATAGTTTGCAGCAGCCAGGCGGCCGTAGTGATAGTGCAGGTGGTCGCCGTGAGCAGATCACCACGCTGGCACGTGCTGGCATGGCAACAGGGATTGCAGGATTGTTTTTAGAGGCGCATCCAAATCCAGAAGTGGCAAAATGTGATGGTCCGTGTGCGCTACGTATGAGCCAATTAGAGCCGTTCTTACGCCAGCTTAAACAGCTTGATGACTTGGTCAAAGGCTTTGAGACCTTGGATACTCATTAATATCATAAGTAATGTGAGGATAAGACAGTGGCGATTAAAGTGGCACAAGTAAGCATTGAAAACATCAGTGATTCAGAAGGTTTAGATAGCGTCATGACCGCTTTGAAGAATATAACGGGCGTCACGGCTATTGAGTTAGATGCTAACAGTCGTATGGCGTTGGTGCGTTATGATGATACCAAAACCAGTATCCATGCCTTTACTGCTGCGATTAGTATGGTCGATTATGTCACTCAACCATTTCCTATCGATGCCCCGCAAAATCCACGTTATCATGATTAGATTTATAAAAGTATAACCAAACTGACTTGTGGTCAACGCCAATAGCTCTTATGCTGGTCTTGGCTATTTTAATAAAGTCTTATACCATTAAAGTATACAAACCATTTATTCACAGATAACAATAAGGAGCCTCTCATGGCAAACCAAACCCGTATTATTAAAATTGATGGCATGACTTGTGGTGGCTGTGTGGCAAGTGTCCATAACGCCACCGCTGATATTGATGGTTTAGATGACATCAGTATCGAGCTTGCAGACAATCAAGCGACAGTCACCTTTGATGATAGCAAAACCAGTGCAGAGACGATTGCTGCTGCTATTGATGACGCAGGCTTTGATGCCACTGTTACCAACGCTTAATTTTATGCTTTGTTATAAACAAACCAGCTATTGTGGCTGGTTTTTTAATGGTTAAAAACTATGGCTATCGGAGTAGTGTTCTCAGATCTCTTATTTCTGCAATATGTCCTTTTAATCTGAAATAATTGGTCGGCTGAAATAGTTGAATTGGCGCTAATCATGACCATTTAATATATAGGTTGATACACTAAGATGACTACTATTTAGATGCTCTGAAAAACAATATGATATTAATCTTTAGAATGTACTGCTTGTTTGATTTGGATTTTTATTCCTCCACTGATAGATTTTTATAGCTCATACAAATTTATAAACGCCATAACGAGTTTTATTTATGAATGATTCTACCCGTACCAATACGCATAATTCTTACGATGTTGAGACTGATATTCAGTCTAATACCCCGCTTACGCCGCAGCGTGCGCACTTGCAGCTGGCGATAGAGGGTATGACGTGTCAGGCCTGTGCATCACGGATTGAAAAGGTTTTGAATAAAAAGCCATCAGTCTATGAGGTCAGCGTGAACTTCGCAGGCGAGACCGCCAATGTGGATTATGATCCGACACAGACGACGGCAGAGCAGGTGACGGAATGGGTCAACAAAACGGGTTTTGTCGCCAATTTACAGGCGGCTGATAGCTTGTTTGCTCAAAAAGATGACGATGCGAGCACTCAGTATCCATGGCGTTTGATTGGACTATGGGTCTGTTTGGTGCCGTTTTTAGTTGGTATGGCTGGCATGCTCTTTGGGCAGGGTATGGCATGGATGCCGCCGATTTGGATGCAATTCATATTAGCGACCATTGTACAGTTTGGATTTGCATTGCCGTTTTATAAAAGTGCTTGGGCGTCTATTAGAGGCGGTCTTGCCAATATGGACGTACTGGTCGTCATCGGTACGGTAACCATTTGGGCATATTCAACGTATCTGTGGCTGACCCATGGTGATGGTAGCTTAAATAGTCTGTTGCAAAGTGGGCATACTGGTGGTCATGGTGCGAGTGGCAGTCCTGCGGTATATTTTGAAGCAGGCGTGATGGTCATTGCTTTTGTGCGCACCGGTAAATATCTTGAAGAGCGCACTAAAAAGCACAGTCTGAATAGTATTGATTTACTATTAGCGCTGACACCAGACGAAGTTGAGCAACAGCAGCCAAATGGTGAGTTTAAAAATATCGCTCTCAAAGAGGTACAAGTAGGTGATATCTTGCGTGCCAAACAAGGTAGCCGCGTTGCAACCGATGGGACGGTCATCGATGGTGCTGGCTGGTGTGTCGAAAGTCATTTAACCGGTGAGTCAGTACCGCTTAAGAAAGAAGTAGGCGATGGATTATTAGCGGGTGCCTTGGTCGAAAACGGTAGCTTGTTATATCGCGTCAATGCCAAGGGTAGCGATACTAAACTTGGTGATATGGTACAAGCCCTCAGCGATGCCCAAGGCTCAAAAGCCAATTTGGCACGCCTTGCTGATAGAGTCACTGCGGTCTTTGTGCCCGTTGTGGTAGTAATTGCACTGGTTACCTTTGGTGTGACGTGGTGGCTAACCGGTATGCTCGATACGGCTTTGATGCACGCAGTATCTGTATTGGTCATTGCTTGTCCATGTGCGCTTGGTTTGGCGACACCAGCCGCAATCATGGCAGGTATGGGCGTGGCTGCGCGTCACGGTGTTTGGTTTAAAGATGCGCAAAGCCTAGAAGCGGCAGGCAATATCGATACAGTAGTGCTCGATAAGACGGGTACCTTAACCATTGGCAAACCGACCATCGTCGATGAAGTTATGGTTGATAAATCAATAGCGGTTGATGATGTACTACAGATTGCCGCAAGTATTGAAGTACATGCCAGTCATCCGCTTGCAACTGCTTTGGTCAATGCAGCGACAGCACGTGGTTTATCCTTATTCGATGTGTCTGATATCAGCGTTATCAAAGGCGCAGGTATACAGGCAAATATTGAAGGCTTAGGTGTGGTAAAGGTTGGCACAGCAGAGTTTGCCAATCTTGTATTGCCTAAATTGATGCCAAAGGTATGGCAAATTGCCAGTACTGTTGCGATTAGTATTAACGATGAAGCACTAGGCGCATTTGCTTTAGCGGATGACTTAAAATCAGATACGCCGCAGGCAATTACTGCGCTACAAGATGCGGGTATTAATGTTATTTTGATGAGTGGTGACAAACAATCTGTCGTCGATCACGTTGCCGGACAGCTTGGTATCGAAAAAGCGTATGGAAAGATGAGTCCACGTGACAAGGCCAGCCAAATTGCTCTACTGCAAACAGCGGGTCATAAAGTCGCTATGGCAGGAGATGGGGTCAATGATGCACCAGCGATGGCAACGGCCGATGCCAGCTTTGCCATGTTTGAAGGCACGGATGTCGCCCAACATAGTGCCTCTGCGCGCTTGATGGGTGAGTCGCTGATGCATATCGACGCAGCGCAAAAAATTGCGAATGCCACGCTGCGTAATATCAAACAAAATCTGTTTTTTGCCTTTATCTATAATTGCCTTGGTATTCCGCTCGCTGCTTTTGGCTTTTTGAATCCTATGATTGCCGCTGCTGCTATGGCACTTAGCTCTATCTCAGTACTGATGAATGCCCTACGCTTAACCCGTTTTAAGACCAAGGTTGAACTGAATAATACCGTATCAGACTCCCATACTAAAGCAGATCGTTTAACAAAAGCGTAAGAGTTATATGACGTTTGATATCATAGGTACTGAGATAAATTGATAGTGGCTCATTTGACTATTGATTGGCGATTTTATGACCGTCCGTTGCTTTAAGATAAGGGAAGTTTGGCAAAATTTATGCTATGATACCAAGCACTATAGCTAATGGTTAAGGGATGAAATAAATCTTTGATTACGTTTAAAATGAGCCGATTGTATTAATCACTAAAGCTTTTTTTGCGCATTACTATACGATATTCTGCTTTATCTTTTTTGTATTCTAGTTGCCGTTATTTATCTCATAAACTTGGCATGACCAAAGGAATTAACAGACATTATGTACGCTGAAGAAACCAACAACGTCACCGCAATTAAAGACATTCGCGCTCGTGAGATTTTAGACTCGCGTGGTAACCCAACGATTGAAGCTGATGTGATTTTAGCTGATGGCACTATTGGCCGTGCAGCTGCGCCAAGCGGCGCATCGACTGGCTCACGTGAGGCGCTTGAGCTACGTGATGGCGATCAAAGCCGCTATATGGGTAAAGGCGTCAAAAAGGCGGTAGCTAACGTCAATAGCCAAATCCGCAGTGCTTTGATGGACAAAGATGTTACTGCTCAGCAAGCCATTGATGATGCAATGATTGCGCTAGACGGTACAGAAAATAAAGACAATCTCGGTGCCAATGCCATACTTGCAGTTTCACTTGCGGTTGCTAAAGCGGCTGCTAAGTCACAGAGTCTGCCATTACATCAGTATATCGCTGATCTGCGCAACCAGACGTCGCTTACGATGCCTGTACCGATGATGAATATCATTAATGGTGGCGAGCACGCGGACAATACCGTCGATATTCAAGAGTTTATGATTGAGCCGGTTGGTTTTAGCAGCTTCTCAGAAGCATTACGTGCTGGTACCGAAATCTTTCATAGCTTAAAGTCTGTTTTAAAGTCGCAAGGCTTGAATACTGCTGTTGGTGATGAAGGTGGCTTTGCGCCAAACCTTCGCAGCAACGAAGAAGCTATTACAGTTATCATGCAAGCCATTGAGCAAGTAGGCTACACAGCTGGTAAAGATATTCACTTAGCTTTAGATTGTGCTGCTACTGAGTTCTATAAAGATGGCAAATACGTCTTGGCAGGCGAGGGCAACAAATCTTTTGATAGCCAAGGGTTCTCAGATTATTTAGTGGGTCTTGCGCGTCAATATCCTATTATCTCTATCGAAGATGGTCTTGATGAGTCAGATTGGGATGGCTGGAAATACCTAACTGAGCAAATCGGTGATAAGGTTCAACTGGTCGGTGATGATTTGTTTGTAACCAACCCTGCTATCTTGCAAGAAGGGATTGATAAGAAAATTGCCAATGCGATTTTGATTAAGTTTAACCAAATCGGCACCTTGTCAGAAACGCTAGATGCGATTTATCTGGCGAAGAAAAACGGTTATGCGACGGTTATTTCGCATCGTTCAGGCGAAACGGAAGACAGCACCATTGCTGATTTAGCGGTAGGTACTGCAGCTGGACAAATCAAAACCGGCTCATTATGCCGCTCAGATCGCGTTGCAAAGTATAACCAATTGCTTCGTATCGAGCAGCAAGTACGTGCAAGCTATCGTGGTCGCGAAGAGTTCATTGGTCTACGTGGTTAATCAGCCAAAATTGTCGCTTACGCTGGGCGATATATAAATATATCGCCCAGCAAGTTTATATTCTCTTTATATGGTTTGGCGTTATTATATTATGAAATACTTTAGCCAATTTATACTACTTGCGTTAGCCGTTGCCGTGCTGTCAGGACTGCAATATCAGTATTGGCTGGGTGAAAATGGTCGCGTCGAGCACAATAAGCTTCTGACTGAAGTGGATGAGCAGCAGCGCTTAAATGACAACCAAGTCTCAGCAAATAACTTACTGCGTACCGATGTCAATGATCTAAAGACTGGTCTCGAAGCGGTAGAGGAGCATGCTCGTTTGGATTTAGGTTTGATTAAGCCAAATGAGACTTTTGTACAAGTATCAACCGCGCCTACCACTCATAGTCGTTATTGATTTTGACGTACAGTCAGTATTGATTCTAAAGTCGTTGCAATGAGCTATTATTGATAATAATAGTTTTTTTCATTTTTATACCTCTTAATTCCCATCTTTCTTATCCTATTTTCATGGAATCAACCCATGAGTACTGCATTATGAATACCACTCCTAATATCCATGCCATGATCGTTGCTGCTGGACGCGGTAGTCGCTTTGGCGCGTCTATTGCTAAACAATATACCTTACTGCAAGGTCAAACCTTATTACAGCATAGTGTGGCACGTCTGGCTGAGAGTAATTATATTGATCAATGTCTATTGGTTGTGGCTCAAGATGATAGCACTGCCCAGACACTGAGCTTTGCGCTTCCTATATATTATGCTATCGGCGGTACTGAACGTTGGCAATCGGTGCAGGCAGGAGTCGAGGCAATGATTAATGCGGGCGCAGATGAGTCGGATTTGGTTGTGATCCATGATGCCGCGCGCCCTGCAGTGCCAAGTCATGATATTGATGCTGTCATTCAAGCGGCGATGCTCGAGCCTTATGGTGCTATTTTAGCGACACCGGTTGCTGATACCTTAAAGCAGTCTTACATCGTACCTAACACACTATTAACGCCAGCACATGATACTCGACTATCCCATCAGCAACTGAACACTCAGCCGGAGATTGCTAATAATCAAAGTGGTTATGACACGCCTCATACTTATGCTCAAAAAACCATTGATCGCAGCCATATGTGGCAGGCACAAACCCCGCAAGTATTTAGGCTTGGACAATTGCAACGAGTGCTGAACTATGTCGCTGAGCATAATCTTGCTATTACCGACGAAGCCAGTGCTTTTGAGTATTTAGAACTGCCAATTCGATTGGTAACGGGCAGCCGTCAAAACATCAAACTGACTTATCCTGATGATATTATTTTACTGACAGCCATTCTCAAGGCTCAATTTGCCCCTAGCTCATAAAATTCTTATCATACTCTGCTTTCTGTATTTTTTAACTTTATAAATTTTGTATAGCTTTTTTATTCTGTCATAAAAATATCGAATATTCATTATATCTATCTCTGTAAGGCTTATGTCGCAAACTCTATAGCCAGTATTGAATTTGAGAAATGAAGTTGTATTCCTAAATTGATACTATTTATATTTACTAAACAGCCGTTTATTCTCACTATAATATTTTTCATAATCTCAAATATTTTTCATATGAATATTTCTTAAGTATTGTTTAATATTAACAACTTGTTATTTGCTATAAACATATATTGCTTTGCTCACTAAAACAGCCTATGATGTAACCAACTTAATACAATTAATATAAATATTTATAAAATCAATAATATACCAAGCCGATTTGTGTTTAAAAACGTCTTGTTTCTATGTTTTTTTCTAAAAATGAGTATGGTTGTCTTAGCTACATTTACCCAATTATAGGGAGAAGCTGATTGTCACCAATGATTGATTCTACGAATCCAGTAATGCCAGATCTCTGCCAGCTTGTATATCTGAGCCACATTACGTCTACTGGTCTATCTAACTCTAGTACGCTTAACGATATCGCAGAAGTCGCAAATAAGCTGAATAAAATTGATGATATTACGGGTATTCTTTGCTACGGCAATGGTTACTTTTTTCAATATGTCGAAGGTACTGAGCAAGCACTGACCAACCTTAAAAATCGCTTGTTAATAGATGATCGCCACAAAGATTTAAAAATATTGGATTTTTCAGCGATTGATGGGCGCCGCTTTGAAGGATGGTCATTACGCTCTATTACGCTTGAGCGCTGGATGGTTAATGAGCCTAAGCTAAAAGCCTTTATGCCTTTTAGACCTGATAGCTGGAAGTCAAACGAATGGCAGCAGTTTCTAGATATTCTGCAAGGCTATTATGAAGCGCAAGAAGTGACCGGTGATACTGATTCTCAGCCGATAAAATACAGCACGCTAGGGTTAACATTAGGCAAAGTAGTAGGGCAGCACCAAGCATTTTTCTTGATCCAAACCATATTGGGTGGATTGATTGTGTTAGCGCTACTGTGGCTGATTTTATCCGATAAGATTTTCTAAATGTCTATATATGTATTCATGAAGTCAGCATAAATTGCTGGCTTTTTTTTGTTTTTACAATCAGGTATTAAGTGGTTGTTAGGCTGCACGGACAAGGCGTAATAGATATATTTTCTGCTGAAAAGCAGAAACTAATACACATAAAAAACCCCTATCACAGTATGTTGTGATAGGGGTTTTAGTGGTACGCTTATTAGTCTTATCTAATGCTTAACAAGCATATTTGCTAATAAGTGACGCCAAATAGTGGCGTCCCCAGGGGGATTCGAACCCCCGTTACCGCCGTGAAAGGGCGGTGTCCTAGGCCTCTAGACGATGGGGACTAGTACAACGCTTCAGCTGCTTTCACCTTTATGCTGAAGTGGTGCGTATTTTAATGGGGTCTGCGCTTGCTGTCAAGCCTTTTTCTACGTCTTTTTAAAATTAGATATCTTTTTTTAAGCGCGCGACGTGGATGCAGGTCATTACGCTTCAAATGATATCGAATCCACAACGAAGTACAAGTACTAATCGTTAATGCAAGCAGCATATAACCGATGATCGTCGCCCATAATTTAAACTGTGGTTCCATCATAAAGTCCCTCATAATAAGCTTTAATCGTCTATAACAGACGCTAAAAGCACAATAGGTAACTTAAACCATCTATAGATCTAATCATCGCTTGAGCAAGATATACGCAAATGATTAAATTGTCCTTTTAAATTGTAAGGTTGAAGTTAGCAGACCTTACAAATAGCACTATTATGGGTAGCGAGCAACACGTACTCTGTAATAACTGATTTATTTGCTATTATCAGTCGCAGTTTCTGTGATTTCAGGCTCGCTGTGCATGGCATTAGCGAGCATAGGATAATTATTTAAGATATAACAAAATAGCTCAGCGGTTTTTTGCGTGTCGTAGAGTGCAGAATGAGCGTCATTACCATCAAAATCAAGTCCTGCGGCTTTACAGGCGCGTGCTAGCACCGTTTGACCAAAGGCAAGTGCTGATAAAGTCACCGTATCAAAGACTGAGAAGTTATGGAAAGGATTGTGGCTCTTATTATTGGTACGTAATACCGCGGCATTTAAAAATGCCAAATCAAAATGTGCATTATGTCCGATTAACACACATTGACGGCAGTCTTCAATACGGCGTACTTCTTTTAAACCTTTAAAAATACGACGTAGCGCCGTTTTTTCGTCTTCAGCAATGGCTTTACGCAGCGGATTGTTAGGGTCAATGCCGGTAAAGGCGAGGGCACTTGGCTCAAGATTTGCCCCTTCAAAAGGTTCGATATGAGCATTAAATGCCTCACCCGGATAAAAAACACCCTGCTCATTCAGTAGTACAGGAATACAGGCAATCTCTAGCAAGGCATCAGTTTGCGCGTTAAATCCTGCTGTTTCAACATCCACTACTACTGGTAGGAATTTCCGAAAACGCTCTTTTAGTTTCATGGGTGCTAGCGTTTCTGTCGTCGAATCTATAGGAACGGCTACATCTATTTTGGGTAAAGCGGTATCTTTTTTAATGGTCATATCAGGTTAAATCGCTTTTATCAGTCGGGCTATTGTGTTTAATAAAAAAATAAACTTCCTATGACACTCATACTATTTTTCAATAGACAGATAGCATTGCTATCATAGGATAAAATACAGATAATTTTACTTTATAAAAAAGGGTTTTAATTAAAAAGTATCAAAATTATCCTTTGATCGACCAAGGTAATGTCTCGCCTGCCATCAGTGGAGTTAATGAGCTACCATCAAAGTAAGGATAATTTGCTGGTATTTGCATCGGCGTATTGATAATCGTAATAGTGCTCTCGTTAACGGGCAAACCGTAAAATTGTGCACCAAAACGACTGGTAAACCCTTCTAATCTGTCAATTTTACCAACACTATCAAACGCTGTGGCATATAAAGGTAGTGCAGTCGCCGCGCTATAGCAGCCAGCACAGCCACAAGCCGCTTCTTTTTTATCGGTCGCATGGGGTGCAGAATCAGTACCTAAAAAGAATTTTGGGTTGCCGCTGGTAGCGACATCAAGTAATACTTTTTGATGGCTTTCCCGCTTTAAGATAGGCAAGCAATAGAAGTGCGGCTTAATACCACCAAGCAATAAGTGATTGCGGTTAAACATCAAATGCTGCGGCGTAATAGTGGCAGCAATTTGATTGCCTTGTGACAAGACAAAATCAGCCGCATCACTAGTGGTGATATGCTCCATCACAATTTTCATGGTTGGAAACTTTGCGATGATTTGTACCATCACTTCATCTAAAAAGCGCTTTTCACGATCAAAAATATCGACGTGGTCGTGAGTGACTTCTCCATGTAGCAGTAGGGGTAGATTATATTTTTCAAGCGCCTCAAATACATCGACACAGGCATTGATATTGGTAACGCCATCAGCAGAGTTGGTGGTAGCACCAGCAGGATAGAGCTTGACCGCTTGTACGATGCCAGACTTTGCTGCCATCTCGATATCTTGGGCAGTGGTTTTGTCAGTGAGATACAAGGTCATGCGCGGGTCAAATGATGCTTTACGCTCAGCGCTCAGATTGCTGATTTCTAGATGTTGCATGATACGCGCGCGATATGCTTGCGCGTCGTCGACGTTTTTGACTGGTGGTACAAGGTTTGGCATACAGATGACGCGATTAAAGCTCTCTGCCGCATGAGGGACTGTGGTTGCTAGCGCCTTATCGTCACGCAAATGAATGTGCCAATCATCGGGTTGTAGGATGGTCAATTCTCTAATTGAATCAGTCATAGTATCGTCGCGCTCTATATCGTCATATCTGGGAGTAAAAGGGAGTCTTGCTGTGCGGCTATCATAACAGATTTGCTTACCTGACTAAATATGTGGCTGAATATCTATACATAATATCTCTACAGAAATGGTAGGTAATTTATTCATCTGTAGAAGTAAGATGCCATGTTCACTCTATTATTGGTGAGAAAATTATTGATTTAGTGGCAACTAAACTTGGGTAAAAACCTCATGCCTAACGGCAGTGCCACTTTTGCCAATGGTAAATATGATGTACACTGAGCGAGCAATCTATCTTCCTCGTGATATAGTCGATTTACCTATCATTAAATTCCTCATACTAGGAGTGTTTCATGGCTCAGCTTGATCCAAAAACTATTAATAAAATCGTGTTGGCATATTCGGGGGGTCTTGACACCTCAATCATCGCTCGATGGCTACAAGAAACCTATGATGCAGAAGTGATCACTTTCACTGCGGATATTGGTCAAGGTGAAGAAGTTGAGCCTGCGCGTGCCAAAGCTGAAGCCATGGGTATCAAACATATCCATATTGAAGACTTGCGCGAAGAATTTGCTCGTGATTACGTGTTCCCAATGTTCCGTGCCAATGCCATCTACGAAGGTGAGTATCTGCTTGGTACTTCTATCGCGCGTCCACTCATCGCTAAGCGTTTGGTTGAAATCGCTAAAGAACATAATGCTGATGCGATCAGCCATGGTGCAACCGGTAAAGGTAATGACCAAGTACGCTTTGAGCTTGGTGCTGTTGCTTTATCTCCAGACGTCGTGACTATCGCGCCTTGGCGTGAGTGGGATTTATCGAGCCGTGAAAGCTTGATGGAATATGCTAAAGAGCATAATATTGCCATCGACTATGCGGGCAATAAGAAAAAATCCCCATACTCAATGGACGCTAACTTATTACATATCTCTTATGAAGGCGGTATCTTAGAAGATCCGTATGCTGAAGCAGAAGATGATATGTGGCGCTGGTCAGTAAGCCCAGAAGAAGCACCAGATGAAGCCCAATATCTGGAATTAGAGTATGAAAAAGGCGACATCGTTGCCATCGATGGTGAAGCGCTTAAGCCATATGAAGTAATGATTAAGCTTAATGAGATTGGTGGTAAGCATGGTATCGGACGTTTGGATATCGTTGAAAACCGTTACGTCGGTATGAAGTCGCGCGGCTGCTACGAGACGCCAGCGGGCACCATTATGTTAAAAGCGCATCGCGGTATTGAGTCATTGACACTTGACCGTGAAGCGGCGCATCTAAAAGATGAGCTAATGCCACGTTATGCTAAGACTATCTACAACGGCTATTGGTTCAGCCCTGAGCGTATGATGCTACAGGCGCTGATTGATAAGTCACAAGAATATGTTAATGGTACGGTACGTGTCAAATTATACAAAGGTGCTGTAAGCGTGGTTGGTCGTAAGTCAGATGATTCGTTATTTGATGAAAAAATTGCGACTTTTGAAGATGATGCGGGCGCCTATGATCAAAAAGATGCAGAAGGTTTTATTCGTCTGAATGGTCTACGTTTGGCAATTGAAGCCAGCCGTGGTCGTGATTTGTCAAAATAAGTATTTTTGACTAAAGGATTTCTTAAATCATTTTGTTAAATGACCGATCAAAAAAGAGGTGCTATATAAATAGCGCCTCTTTTTTTTGCTGATCGATTTCTACGATACTATTTTAAAGATAGCTATGTTTTATTCAGCTTTTGATTTTTTATCATCAGCAGTGGTATCTTCGTTCACCATAACGATAGCCACATCTTGCTGCTGTCGCTCTTCTAACACTTCCTCTGTAGCAAGTATGACACCGTTAGATTTTTGCGTTTGATATTTGATGGTTGCCAATATTCCAAGCCCACCAATCACGAGAATAATCAGCAGAATGACGGGATTTTTCCATAGGGGGACTGATGCCTCGTATTCAATCGGCTTTTCGCTAAGGGTGCTTGGTGTATTATCATTGTTGCTATTACTGCTCAGCAATCCTGAGCTAACCAACGGCGGCTTTGGTGGGTTGATAGGTTCAGAAGTAATGCGTAATCGATTACGCTGCAAATATATCTCTGATATTTTAGCCAGTTGTACTAGCCAGCGTTGATGTGGCAAGCCAATAGCCGTCATCGGTGCAAACATCAATAAGTCATTGTGTTTACCTTGTTGAATGTTTTCAGCTGAGCGTCCAATGGCTTTTAAGTAGTTACCAGTCGCTAACTGCATGTCTTTTACTGGCTCAAATTGTTCGGGTATGAATGCTGTCAGCTCATACCAGTAAGGATCAAAAGCTGGCGGGTTCTCTGTCAATTGCTCAGTGATTATTAAGTAACGCTCGTCGCTAGCTACTGACTGTATTTTTACCGCTTCTATTGCTGACAATGTGGTTTGTGCCTCATCGCTATCATCAGCTGATTCGTTAACAGCTAAATTTGAGACAGGGATAGCAAAACGCGCTTTGGACAAAAATTGTGGCTGTAAGGCGAACCATTTATTCACCTCATCATGATCAAGTTGGCTATACTCAACCAAAATAGCAAGCTCACGTAGCACAATGACGCATAGGGTAGTAAGCAAGATTTGTACTTGTGGCGCCTTCGCGTCAATCTGTGCTGCAATATACTCACTGGCTTTGCTCACCCGTGCATTATCATGGAATATCGCATCGGCGGCATCATGGCGATGATACAACGTTGTATTTAGAGTGGCAAAATTCATAGAATTGTACTGGCGCATTTCTTTGACGGCACTGCGACCAAATAGCTTTTTGCTTAGAGCTTGTCCTTGATGGCGCTGCTGATACGCGAGAAGGGCGCTGATAATCGCTTGCAAGCTGGCATCCATTGCCAAACGCGCTTGCGGCAATGACAGCGCTGCTGCATCTGCTAATAATGACACCAATGGCTTGGTATCTTGATATAGAAAATCATACATCGACACCCGTGTCGGTGAAATAGTCGTCATAATCTGCTAGCATCAAAAAGTGTGCCCCTATATTACGGTGTCAAATGTCTTGATACAATCCCTTGATAATAGAAAGAGTCACTCATTTTTATGCTGCTATGGTGAGTTCAATATAAAAAAGTTACGTTCAGAATAGCATTATGCTGAGATAAATTTCTCTCGCTTGCTGTGCGCTTCGCACTCCAGAGGCTTCGCAAAATTTATTCAAACAGTACTGTATTCTTTTTAAATTGAATCGACTATAACAGCCATAATCGAAATAACTGCCGGAAAATTGCTATGACAGATAACGAAAATATTACGACCCAGATAGTGATTAGCATTGCTCAGCAAACTTTGACCGTTTATAGGCGGCAAAAAGTTATTGCTGAATATCCTATATCAACAGCCAAAAATGGAATAGGCAGTCAACAAGACAGTGGTTGTACACCACTTGGTCAGCATATCATTGCAGAAAAAATAGGCGGCAATGCGCCAAGTCATATGGTATTTATTGGACGTATAGCGACGGGAGAAATATATAATGCTGAGCTTGGGGCATTGAACCCTAAACGTGATTGGATACTAAGCCGCATTCTTTGGCTAAGCGGTTTTGAGGAAAGCTTGAATAAAGGCAGTAATAGTCAAGGTAGCTGCGATACTTATCAGCGTTATATCTATATTCATGGAACGCCTGACAGTGAGCCGATGAGCGTGCCACTCTCACATGGCTGCGTACGTATGCGCAATCAAGATATTATCGAATTGTTTGAGCAGGTTGAGGAAGGGACAGCAGTGAATATTATCGCCCAATAAAAGTAGTATTAAGTAGCTGTAGTAGTAATGTATGGATTATAAATTGAGTCGACGATATAAAAAAGACAACCCTTATTCAGTGGGCTATCTTTTTCTCTAATATTGATAAACATCAAATGACAATATACTCAATTACCAAAATACAGAGCACTCATGAAATCTATCCAAATGTTTTTCTGTGGCTTTTTCGATTGGTATCGAAGCAGCATTTAACCAGCCTGCCGCATATAAAGCAGCAGAGTCAGAGCTGGCTTTACTTTGATAGTACTTCTGATAGTCAATCATATCGAGCTGTTGACCCAGTGCTTTCTGTGCTTTTACGGCACGTTTTAGCCAGCGCTTGGTTTTCTTTTTGCTATACAAAGGTGCTACTAATTCGCTGATAGAACATAGATTTTTCAGATGAGCATGTAGGTTATGCAATGCTTTTATGATGGATTCTTCCTCTAACTCACTATCTGAATCATCATGGCTGTCCTCTAAATATTGCTCAGCTTCAAGTAATTTGTCATAGTATTTAATAAGTACTTTTTCAAGCTTATTGATAGCCAGCTTATCTGTTTGAGGCTCAAGGCTAGGGTCGCTCATAGTAAAGGCGATGAGCTCAAGCAACACGATCTGGAAGTCGTTAGCACTGATTGCAGTCATTGGTGTAATTTTGATAGCATCAATATCCGCTGTCCAATCAACGATAGGTGCACCGTGCTGTTGTAACATTGGTTCAATATGAATACTAAGATGAGCAAGCTTACGATAATCAGCGAGTAAAGTAGCAGTTTGTTGCAGTATGGCTGACCAATCCGGATTGATCTCATCTGAGAAGCTATCAAATGCTTGTAGTACAGTGTGCAAGCGCTCTATACCGATAGATAGCTGTAAAAGGTGACTATCGTCTTTACTGCCTGCCACGATGGCGCTGCTATTTGGGAGTATTTGCAATAAGCAGTTATGCACGACAGCGCGTAAAAAAGCAGGCATAGTGATTTTTTTATTGATACTAAGGATGCTCAAGTCAGCAGCAGTGGCTGAGCTATAATTTTGTCCCTTAATAAGCAAGCCGCCACGCTCTGCTTTGGTCACGGTAGAAAGGCACAGTTTATGACGTTGACACCACGTTTTAGCCGTCGTAAATAAAAAATCTAACTCACCGGATGTGAGCTCAAATTCAACTTCTTGAATGGCGTCTCTTTGAGTGTCATCGGTGCCATGGATAATTTCTCCATAGTCGTAAGCCATCTCAATACTGTTAACGACTTCATCGCTCGTATCTTCTATCAATAAGCGGGTAGTACGCTCTACATCAGTCACATATAAACGGGTCAGTTTTTTAGCCAATTTTTTGAGCTTAAAATCTGTCAATGCTGGGGCAATAAGGCTATCTTTATAAATCGTTAAATCAGGCATCAGCGCGTTATTATCGAGCATGGCTTGTACCTGCTCATTATCTAAGGTGGCATTGTGCTCTAGGCGCGCTGCGATACCATCGCCGCCCGCTTTGATAGTCTGCACCCAAGCATCACCCTCCTGACGAATACGCAGGCCAATACCAGCCTGTGCAAGCTGCTGGTCAGGGGTGTCATAATAATGCGCAGCCAGTTGTGTTACTTGTGATGATTTGACTTTCGCTTGGCGCATAAGCCCTTTTAATCGCGACTCTGGCACCAAGAATTTCAGCTCTATTTCTTGCATGATGGCTCCTGATTGTTTTAATAAATTTATATTATTACCATCGTATGAAAGCTATCAGTGAATAACAAGTAAAACTTTCGTTTTGGTTGGCTAAATCGAGCCAAATAATTATTGAGTAAATGAACATCAGTTAATTAAAACAGTGACTGAATAGCTCTGTTATCTGGGTAGATATCGTTATTTATAGCGCACAAAAAAGCCGCCCTACCATGTAGGACGGCTTTTCTCAAAACTTTTACTTATAAAATGTACTTATAAGTGGTTAGACATTAGAACTGGTTCATCGTGTTCTTGCCGCCGCCAGCTTTAAGGGCGTTTTCACCAGAGAAGATCTCTTTATGATCATCACCAAGGTCAGAACCCGCCATTGCTTGGTGTTTAACACAAGCGATGCCTTCACGGATTTCTTTACGTTGTACGCCAGCTGCATAAGCAAGCATACCATCTTCACCGAAGTAGCCTTTAGCAAGTTCATGTACGCTAAGAGCTGTGGTGTGATAAGTAGGTAGCGTGATTAAGTGATGGAATACACCCGCTTCACGTGCTGCATCGCGTTGGAAGTTTCTAGCCGCTTCGTCAGCTGCTGTATCAAGCTCAGTACCATCGTAATCAGCACTCATCAAGTCAGCTTTATTATAGGCAGATAGGTCTTTACCTTCTTCTTCCCACTGAGCGATGATTTGCTTACGGAAGTTCAGCGTCCAGTTGAATGATGGGCTGTTGTTGTATACAAGCTTGGCTTTTGGCTGTTGCTCTTTAATACGGTCAACCATCATTTTGATGTGTGCTACGTCTGGAGTCGGTGTTTCAATCCATAGTAGATCAGCGCCGTTTTCTAGAGCAGTTACACAGTCAAGGACCACGCGGTCGATATTGGTGTCTTCACGGAACTGATATAAACCGTTAGGCAAACGAACTGGACGTACTAATTTGCCGTTATGCTTGAGTAAGCTGTCGTTCTCTTTGGCGTTTTCTAGCGTGACTTCTTCCATCTCGATAAAATCGATGTACTGAGAAGCAAGATCGCCTGGCTCATTTGATACTGGGATTTTTTGCGTTAATGACGCGCCTTCAGAGTCAGTACGAGCAACGATAACACCGTCTTCAACACCAAGCTCTAAGAATGCATAACGAATCGCGTTTATTTTAGAGATGAAGTCTTCATGCGGTACGGTAACTTTACCCGCTTGATGACCACATTGCTTAGCATCAGATACTTGGTTTTCAACCTGAATGGCACAAGCACCCGCTTCAATCATTTGTTTGGTCAATAAATACGTTGCTTCTTCGTTACCGAAACCTGCATCGATATCTGCAATGATTGGCACAACATGTGAATCAAAGTTTTCGATTTTTTCTAAGATAGCTGAGGTATCTTGACCCGCTTCTTCAGCAGCGTTTAGCTCACGGAAATAATCGTTCAATACTTTTGCATCCGCTTGACGCAAGAAAGTGTAGATCTCTGCAATCAGCTTAGGTACAGACGTTTTTTCGTGCATAGATTGGTCAGGCAAAGGACCAAACTCAGAACGTAGAGCTGCTACCATCCAACCAGATAGGTAGATGTAAGTTTTAGATGTTGTGCCAAAATATTTTTTCTTCGCATACATGGTTTGCTGTGCAACAAAACCATGCCATGCACCTAGAGACTGGGTGTATTGAGACGTGTCATTGTCATACTCTTCCATGTCTTGACGCATAATTTTTGCGGTGTACTTAGCAATATCTAAACCTGTTTTGAAGCGGTTTTGTGCCATCATACGTGCCGCATCAGTTTCGCTGATGTTCTGCCAGTTACCGTGTTTTTGTTTTAGTTCACGTACTAAATCGATCGCTGATTTATATGCAGTTGACATCTATAGTCTCCTTGGTGGTGAATAAATAAGTAAATTAAAATAATTTTGGTCTATATATAAAGATGCTGGCAGAAGTAAAAATTTGAAATATAAGCTTCTTCCGTGAGCAGTCTCTACTAAACTATAAGAAAATGGTGATAAAAGCAATTAAAACCTGTCTATTTGGTCAGCTTTTATTTTTAAGTCTCTTTTTTGAACAATTATTTCAGAGTTAATTGGTTGTTTTATAAGTATGTTTTACTACTGAAGTAACTATTACCCTAAAGCATATAAGATATTTGTCCAAGCCTGAAAAATAAGCACAAAAAAACTAAATTTCTATAAGATGCTGTTATAAATTTTATGTCCGTATTTCAGCATGAAAATACGATAAAATGCACTTAGTAACTCATTCATTGAAATATGTAGTAACGGTCTAATGTTGAATAGTCTCTAATGAGCGCTTGCTAGCCACTATAGCTAGGTTACCTTGATTTATCTAGTTTATGATTATTATCTTGGGTATTTCGTTTAATTATAGTATATACAAAACAATGGCTTGTGATGGGTATATTCAGTTATAATAAGCATATTCCAAAATAATTAACATAAAAATATCCTTATATCATGCTGTTAGGGATGAATTGTAATAAATTATAGGATAGAAAATATCACGTTTATGATGGTATTTATTCTAAGATAAAGAGACACATATATGAATTTGCAGCGGGTTGATTTAAATTTATTGGTACATTTGGATGTGTTGTTGCGAGAAAAAAACGTAACGCGCGCCGCTGAGCAGCTAGGCATTACTCAGCCGGCGATGAGTAATATTTTGCGCCGCTTGCGTAAGTTATTTAACGACCCTTTATTGGTGCGTTCATCAGAAGGGATGACACCGACCGAGCGCGCCCTTGAATTACAGCCTCGTATCCGTGAGATACTTGCCGATTTGACACAAGTGTTAGAGCCACGTACTGAGTTTCGTCCTTATAGTACCTCACGTGTTTTTCGTATTATGACATCAGATTATGCTGAGGCGACCTTGGTACCAAAGTTGGTGAAAGCGCTACGCTCAGAGGCACCCAATGTCATTTTAGATTTCTTAACGCCATCGGATGTGTCTTATCGTGATATGGAGCAGGGACGTGTAGATTTGGCAATCAACCGTTTTAACGAGATCCCGCAAAGCTTCCATCAAGTATTGGTATGGCGTGATACCTTTAGCTGCCTGTTATCGTCTGAAAGTCCTTATGCTCATCGCTTTAATCTTAAAAATTATCTTAAAGCGCAGCACGTTTGGGTATCAAAAACTGGTATGGGCGTGGGCTTTGGTGTCAATCCGGAAAAATCTGGTGGCTTAGGTTCTATCGATCAAGCTTTGCAGCGTTTAGGTCAAAAACGTCAAATCAGCGTCTTTACCCGTCACTATCAGATGCCTGCTATGCTGGCAGCAAACAAAGATTTGATTGCGACTTTACCGACCCGTGTCGCAAAAATGCAGGCCAATAACGACAGTATTATTATGGAAGAGCCACCGTTTTTTATACCAGAATTTGAACTAACGATGGCGTGGTCGCCGTTATTGCAGCATCATCCGGCGCATCGCTGGTTACGTCAGCTTATTATGCATGTGGCACGTCAAATCGTTAATGATGAAGAAAATCCACCACAAGAAATTCCTGTAATCAATCACTTGTTTTAGGTTGTTTATTGTACAAATGTATATGGTCTTCTAAAGCTCCATTATGTATCAAACCAGCCATCGTGCTGGTTTTTTATTTGTCTAAAGTTGTCAAAACTCTCTGCATGAGAGGCTCTATACAAGATTTAGGTTTGCTTAATAACACCGTCACATTCTTAACATCTTACGCACAATTCTTTATAACTTGTAAACCTACTCACCAAGCACTTTGTTATGATAGTCGAACATTAAGAAAAATGATGAATAAAATATCTATTGTTAAGTTGTTCTATAAAGTTGAGCTGTTAGGAATAGGTTGTTTTATAGACTCAAGACATTCTAATAAATAAGGATAATAATCATGGCAGATATTACTACTGTAAACCCAGCAACAGGCGAAGACATTAAAGAATATAATTATATGAGTAATGATGAGGTCAACAACATTGTTGAAGCCTCGCACCAAGCGTTTCTAGAATGGCGTAAAACTAGCCATGAAGAGCGTGCGAAGGTCATTAACTCTATTGGCGAGACCTTGATGAAGTACAAAGAGGAGCTGTCCCGTCTTATGACTGAGGAGCGCGGTAAACTATATAGTCAGAGTTTACAAGAAATTGATCTGTGTAAAGCGATTTGTGATTATACGGCAGAGAAAGGTGTGGCAGCACTTGCTGATGATGAACGTGATATCGAAGGTCTCAAAAAGGGTATTGTCACTTATCAACCTATTGGCGTTATCTACGGTATGCAGCCTTGGAACTTTCCAGCTTATCAAGTGTTCCGTTATACCATCGCCAATTTGATGGCAGGTAACAGTATTTTGCTTAAGCACGCAGCAAACGTGACTGGTTCTGGCTTATTAATTGAAAAAATATTCCATGAGTCTGACTTACCGAACGATTTGTTCCGTACGATTCTCATTGATCATGATCAGTCAGAAAAGTTAATTGGTAATGATAAAGTACGCGGCGTGACGCTTACTGGTAGTGATGGTGCAGGTAGCATTGTCGGTCAGCAAGCAGCAAAAGCAATCAAAAAAGCAGTCCTAGAGTTGGGCTCAAATGATGCATTTATCGTTCTAGAAGATGCCGATTTGGAGCTTGCCGTACAAACTTGTACTTTAGCGCGTCTTATA
Source organism: Psychrobacter sp. ANT_H59 (assembly GCF_008369225.1). Lineage (NCBI taxonomy): Bacteria > Pseudomonadati > Pseudomonadota > Gammaproteobacteria > Moraxellales > Moraxellaceae > Psychrobacter > Psychrobacter sp. ANT_H59. Next base: position 80,066 of record NZ_VOBE01000003.1, on the reverse strand, counting down.
AATAATGGCGAAACTTGTGTTGCTGCAAAGCGCTTTATCGTTGTTGATAGCTTGTATGACGAGTTCCGTAAGCGCATCGTTGAAGAGTTTGCAAGTAAAAAAGCCGGCGATCCTATGGATGACAGCTCTGATCTTGGTCCATTAGCGCGTAAAGATCTGCAAGAAAAATTGCATGCGCAAGTAGAGGAGAGTGTCAGTAAAGGCGCTACTATCTCTGTTGGTGGTAAATTGCCAGAAGGTAAAGGGAGCTTTTATCCAGCGACTATCTTGGAAAATGTTGAAAAAGGTCAGCCAGCTTACGATGATGAGCTGTTTGGTCCAGTAGCATCACTAATACGTGCTGAAGATCAAGACGATGCGTTACGTATTGCTAACGACAGCCGTTATGGCTTAGGTGGCGCTATTTTCTCTAAAGACGAAGATAAAGCTATCCGTCTAGCCAATGAGCAATTTGATACGGGTATGGTCTATATCAATGGTTATGGCCTTGCAAATCCAGCATTACCCTTTGGCGGCGTGAAAAACTCGGGTCATGGTCGCGAGCATGGTGGTTTCGGTATCAAAGAGTTCGTAAACATCAAAGGTGTACACGTTCATAACAGCTAAGACTGTATACAGCTTTTAAAGCTAAAACGCTTTAAGTATTAAGTAGCGAAAAGCCCAGTCATTCATAAATTGAGTGACTGGGCTTTTTGGTCAATATTTTGAAATGAGTGCTATCTTTCTGTGCTTGTTGCTATTGCTTTAACTGTTTAAATATAGCTTCAAAGGTAGCGTCGGCATACAGGTGCGTTGCTGATTTAATAATTGCTCGTTGTTCAACGATAATACACCTTTGGCTAGTAGCAAAATTGTCCAAGGTAACAGCTGATGTTCAAGCTTTTGCACGCGGGTTTGCAAACTGTCAGCAGTATCTTTTTGATGCACTTCTAGCCAGGCTTGGGTCAAAACAGCGCCCGCGTCGAGCTCAGCGGTAACGAAATGAATGCTACAGCCGTGCTGACGCTCACCTGCTTGAATGACACGCTGATGAGTATCCAAACCTTTATAAGCAGGCAAGAGTGCAGGATGCAGATTAATCATTGGTGCTGGCGTGTTATCAATAAAACCAGCACTTAAAACACGCATAAAACCAGCTAACACAATCAGGTCAGGTTGCCATGTGGTTAGTTGGGCGCTGGCATGACTCTCAAAAGTTTTGATTCCCATGCGTTTGCCGCTAGCAACGTGAGATAAGACCGCCACAGGAATGTCAGCATCTTTAGCGCGTGTGATGGCATAAGCATCTTCACGGTTACTAATAACGCCGACAATCTCAACCGGTAGCGCACCAGCTTGCATAGTATCAATCAATACTTGTAAGTTGCTACCGCTACCAGATACCAAAACAGCAATGCGTAATGGCTTGTTGGCATGACTGGTGTTATTGGCTAGCATTAACGGTACACCACAGCATCCGCTTCGCGACTAACCATTTCACCTAATTCCCATGCTTTTTCGCCAGCATCATTCAAGGTTTGGATAGCAGCTTCTGCTTTATCTTTTGGTACGACGATAACAAACCCAACGCCGCAGTTAAAGGTACGATACATCTCGCTTTGCTCGATATTACCTTGGGTTTGTAACCAAGTGAATAGCTCTGAGAACTGCCAGCTATTGGTATCGATGCTAGCGGCTAGCGTTTCAGGTAATACACGTGGCAGGTTATCGGTTAAGCCGCCGCCAGTAATATGTGACATCGCATGTAGGGCTGAGCTACCAAGGGTATCTTGTAGCGCTTTAATCGCTTTAACATAAATACGTGTCGGTGCCATCAAGGCATCTTGGATAGACTGACCATCTAGCTGCTCATTGCTACTAGTCACATCCACACCGCTGACTTCAATGACTTTACGTACCAATGAGTAGCCATTAGAATGCGCGCCACTTGAGGCAAGGGCAATCAGTACATCACCTTCTGCCACGTTTTCGCCAGTGATAACTTCCGCTTCTTCAACCACACCGACGCAGAATCCCGCTAGGTCATAATCGTCGTCCTGATACATGCCTGGCATCTCAGCCGTTTCGCCGCCGATAAGCGCGCAATTTGATAATTTACAACCTTCACCAATACCCGTAACAACAGTAGCTGCAACATCGACGTCAAGCTTACCAGTTGCATAGTAGTCTAAGAAAAACAAAGGCTCAGCACCGCAAACCAATAAGTCGTTGACACACATAGCGACTAAGTCGATACCGATGGTGTCATGGCGGTTTAGTTGTAATGCCAGTTTAAGCTTGGTGCCGACACCGTCAGTACCCGAAACTAATAACGGTGAGGTGTAACCAGTCGGAATGCGACAAAGCGCCCCAAAGCCGCCAAGTCCGCCCACCACTTCAGGACGTGAGGTGGCTTTTGCCACGGATTTAATACGTTGCACCAACGCATCGCCAGCATCAATATCAACGCCAGCATCTTTGTAGCTTAAAGAAGGCTTGTTACTCATGGTCATCTCACAAATTTTATAGGGAATGAAGGTCAGTCAGTAAAAACGCGTGTCGGTCATATGAATTTTGCAGATTGTGCGCGCATTATACCCAAAAATCACCCTTACTCGCAAAACAACTTGCTTTTATTTGACCTAAATTTGCTTGATATCTATCTAATATTTCAGAAAGACGGCAATAAAGATGACATGAAAATTAAGAAACAAAAAATGACGGCTTTTTTATAGGACTCTGCGATAATAGAAGGCTAAAATTATGGTCAATAACTGTTTGCTATTGGAATGTTGTCGTTCAATAAGATCTATCATCAACTTTAAATCAAATCACTCTTTTAAATAAGCCCATTCGTAGGACTAGCCTTCATGACAAACCAATCAATAGACCCCTTTTTTCGACGCCTATTTATCGTCGTTGCTATTGTTGTGGCTATGGTTTTATTGTATTTAATGATGCCGGTCATTGTGCCGTTTGTCTTTGCTTTTGTATTGGCTTATTTGTTTAATCCATTGGTTAAACGCTTATCAAAATATATCAAACGTTGGATTGCCATTATTATTGTGTATTCGACGATTACGCTGAGTATGGTGCTACTACTCTGGTGGTTGATACCGACATTGTGGCATCAGCTGCAAGCAGCATGGGATTATCTGCCACAGCTTTTAACTTGGTATAATGAAGTCGTCCGTGAATGGTTTGCTAGTAATAGCCGTATTCGTCTACCAGAGCTTGAGTCTAAGGGCTTCTCTGAGACCTTGGTTGAATACATGCAAACCAATTATAAGTTTGAAGATGCCGGTACCATGATGAGCCAAATACTGGCGTCTAGCATGAACTTTATCAATAATGCTGGGCTGATTGTACTGGTGCCGATTTTGACCTTTTATTTCTTATTTAATTGGGATCAACGCTTACATACATGGAAAATGGCGATACCTGCGCCATACTGTAAAAAAGTGATTCAAATTGCGCAAGAGTGTGACCGTGCGTTGATGGCTTTTATTAAAGGTCAGCTATTGGTGATGGTATTACTAGGTGCTATTTATGCCGTGCAATTGCAGCTTATCGGGCTTGAGCTTGGGCTGATTATTGGTATGGTTGCAGGTATTGCTAGCTTTGTACCGTATTTGGGCTTTGGGATTGGCTTCGTTGCCGCGATTATTGCCTGTCTGTTTCAGTTTGGCCTAGATTGGACGTATTTATCCTTGATTGCTGGCGCATTCTTGATTGGACAAGCTGCCGAAGGCTATATCTTGCAACCGTTACTATTGGGCGACAAAATTGGTCTATCGCCATTATGGGTAATATTTTCGGTACTGGCAGGTGCAAGTTTGCTCGGTTTCGTTGGTATGCTGATTGCGCTGCCAGTGTCTGCTGTCTTGAACGTGTTATTCCGTCACTTTTATACTCATTATCAAACGACTGACTTTTATAAAGGTCGTAAGCAGTTGGCATTGTTTGAAAAAAAATAATGTTGTTGTATGTATAACTGCCAGAAAGTCCTCGATGTGACAGGGCATATCATAGTCGTTTGCCTGCGTGATAAAACAGGATTGATTGGGTGTTATGGGTAAAAGACTTGTCAGTCATTTTGCAAATATGTTATATATAGGCGCAGTAGTAACGGTATTGACCTTTACTAGGTTGGCTTTGGCTAAAATGAATTTTACCAAAGTCAGTTTATAAGTATATTAGTCGTTTAGCCTTTTTATTGATTGTGCTACGCAAACCGAGTTGATGATTCATGGCAGAAGCACAGCTAAGTCTCAATCTGGACATAAAGCATGATGCAAGTCTCAGCGACTTCGCTGGTCCGGGTTGGATGTCTATTATCGATGCAGTACGGCAGCTCCATGTCGGCCTGATAGGTCAGCTGTACCTATTTGGCAGTCCTGCTACTGGCAAATCGCACTTATTATCCGCTATTTGTGAGTCTTTTATTGAGATGGACAAGTCAGCGATTTGTCTGTCGTTAAACGAGCTGATTCATACCGATGTCAATGTATTATCATCGCTAGAAAATTTCTCTTTGATTGCGATCGATGATTTGGAAGTCATTGAACAAAACAGTCAATGGCAAGAAGCTTTATTTCATCTGATCAATCGTAGCCGCGAAGGGCAGCGCCAACTTTTATTTGCCGCTAATAAGCCTGCATCCGAGCTGCCGTTTCAATTGAGAGATTTGCTCACCCGTTTGGCACAAGCGCCCTCATTCAAAGTACCGACAGGACATGATTTTGCAGACCGCGAAGCATTATTACAGTCGATATTGCGCAGACGTGGTTGGCAGTTTGATGAACGTATTACCAATTATCTGCTCACTGAAGGACCGCATCGTATTGGTGCAATGATGGAGGTGCTCAATTACATTCAACCCATGTTCTCCAACTTGGGTCGTAGTAATATATCAAAAGCGGTCATTGCTGACGCGCTGCGTACGATTGATGAGCAGACGCTTGCTGCTGAACTTGCTGATATCGCACAGGAATCGCAAGTAGACAATGATGCCGCTGATCAAGACCATCATACTCAGCATACGATGCCACTTGATTTTTAGCAGTCAGAACACAAACTTTCTATCCGAAATGCTTTTTACTACTATTGGAAAAATTATGAAATCAAATGCGTCTTTGCTAAAAAAACTGTCTATCAGCGCTGTGTTTGTTGGGGCAGCTTCTGTGTCTATGCTGTCTCAAGCAGCAGTTACTTTAGTGGTCGATGATCATATTAAAGTGACGGCAATTAATGGTCAAGAGCTGACACAGAGTCTTCTTCAGCCATTGACCAAGTCATTTACCTTGCAGCCAGGTAAGCATGTGATTACCGCTAAATATGATCGTCTTTATGATCTGCGCCGTGATGAGCATGATTATTTGCGTTCAGGTAACGTCAGTGTTGCCGCTGAATTGGCAGACAATCAGACCTATCGCTTAACCATGCCAAATCAGCCAGAAGACTATGCAGCTGCCAAGAAGTATGCTGAGCGTCCAACGCTTGCGATACAAAGTAATAACACCATCATTGCCAGTCAAGAAAGTGTCGGTGGTAATAGCAATAGCTTATTCTCAGGTCTTGGTAAAGCATTAGGTGGCGTATTCGGTGGTAGCGGTGATGCTGAGCTACAAAACCAGCGTGCGATAGCTGCACTCGATCAGCCATCCGTAAGTACTAACAAGTCAGCAACTACAGGTGCTACTGTGACGCAAACGACAAGTGTCAACGCATCTACCAGTTCACTTGATCAGTTTATGCAAATTTGGCTACAAGCCACACCTGCTGAGCGTGAAAAAATGCGTCAATGGATGCAAAAGTAAGCTTTGAGATAAAAAAGTAAAAAGATTGCACATAAAAAAAGCACCTATATTAGGTGCTTTTTTTATATCTTAGATTTTGTGACTATTCAGCTTTTAGCCCAAAAAAGCATTATACATCCATATTAATTTTTCTTGCTCTTGTACATAAGCATCAACAAGATCCGCTGAACCCTGATCTTCTGCTTCTGCTGCTAGAGTCGATACTTGACGTTGTTCTTCAATTAGCTCTTGTAAACCTGTCACAACGCCTTTAACACAAGTAGTGCCGTCTTTAACGTTCTTATCTTCTTGAATGCTGGTATGCTCAGCAAAATCGCTATAAGCATGTAACGGTGTGCCGCCTAGGGTCAAAATACGTTCAGCGATTTCATCGATTTGGATTTGCAGCGCGGTATATAGCTCTTCAAACTTTGGATGTAAAGTGAAGAAATGCTCACCTTTGACGTTCCAATGATAACCACGAACATTGATATAAAACATATGATAGCTAGATAGCAGACCATTTAACTTGCTGATGACTTCGCTCATATCTGCTTTTTCTAGACCGATCTGGTTAGTGTCGTTATTATTGTTACTCATTATATTATCCTTTTCATTGAGTGTAGGGTTCAAACATCAAGTTATTAAACCTTTAAACTTAAGCAATTTATAGCGAGCGATTATTAAACTAAAGCCTAAATAACCGCTTACTACGCGTTACTCAACCTTTGATGATTACTATTGTAGCAAGCATGCAAAAATAAGTTAAATTAATCAAATTAAAATTTGTAATATATTTTATAAAACAACTAAATCCTTGGTCTAACAGAAAGCGCTAAGCCTATTTAGCAGGTATCTGTAAGCTTTCAGAGTTCAGACCTTTTACTGCGACTACTTCTAATAAATGCTGGCGTACCGTATCGATAGGGAATTTTTGAGCTTGCAAGCGTTTAGGAATAATCTGACTGCCTTGCTGACCTTTCATCTCAAACATCATAAAGATATAGTCGTCGGTCTCATCCCAGCTCTTCACAGTGCTCCAAGGAATCACCGCTTGTTGGGTGCTACCTGCACGCATCTGCATACCGCGCATCTGATTGCTACTAAACATATCTGACTGATTAACAGGCACTGCCATTACCAGACCATGCTTCTGTACACCCAGTTTCATTTGGCGCATCTCATCAGGCATCTCTTGCTCAGCGACTTGCTTCTCAAACTCTCTTTTCACATACCATTTAAAACCAAGCGTACGAACCAGTAGGTAAATAACAACGGCTGCTAGCATCAGCCAGAAAATAATGGTCGAATAACCGGTCAAAAAAACCAGCCCAGCAACGGCTAAAACCACAGCGAATGCCATGATAATCCATTCTTTAAGCTTGATACTCGACAGACCAAATGACGGGCTGGCACTAGAAAATAGCTCATACTGTGCTTGGTGGAATTCTGCCTCGGTTAGGTTTAAGGCAACAGGTTGCAGCGTGTAGGGGTACAGAGCCATAAAGGTTTCTCAAAGACTTATAGTGAAAACGTTAAATTAAAAGCGCCAAACGTCGACAACAAGGTAATATTTGGCTGGAAATAGAATAAAGATATGCGCTTATCTTACCGAAAATCGCCCTTAAATGAAACATATAAGCCACTCTGTTCGCTAATAGACACCATATTTAAGCCATTAGTAAAGGTAAGTCACATTTATAGAGAGCTTGCGACCTTAAGTTATATTATTAGCACGTTAATATGAATAACTATTTCCTATTTAAAAATTAAGAGAATAGAAACTCAAAACTCAGTCAAGAGATGGGTAAAAAACTGCCAAAACATGGCCAAAACAGCCGCAGCTTGGTATTATAGCGTCTACCACCTAATTTTAAGCAAAATCAGGCTATAGAGCTCAGATTTTCATTATTTTCACACCTTTTATCCACTTTTAGCGCGACAGGCACCTATTATGATAGACCCAAAACTCTTACGCGGCGATTTGACAGATTTACAGCAGCAATTGGCCACCCGTGGTTATACGCTTGATATAGCGTTCTGGCAAAATATTGAGAACGAACGTAAATCGCTACAAGTAAAGACCGAAGAGTTGCAGTCGCGCCGTAATACAGGCGCAAAACAAGTTGGCGTGCTTAAAAAATCTGGCGAAGATGCTAGTGAGTTGCTTGCTGAGATGCAAAGTGTCAGTGGTGAGATTAAGACAGCCGAAGACGAGCTACGTACCTTACAAGAGCGCATTAGCCAAGCGGCAATGCAAATTCCAAATATCCCAGCAGCAGATGTGCCAGTTGGTACATCAGAAGACGATAACGTCGAAGTACGCAAATGGGGCATACCGCGTGAGTTTGATTTTGAGATTAAAGATCATACGCATATTGGTGAGACACTTGGTATGCTCGATTTTGAAGCAGCAACCAAGCTTACAGGAAGTCGCTTTAATGTCTTAAAAGGACAATTGGCGCAGATGCATCGCGCCTTGATTCAGTTTATGCTCAATACCCATACGATGAAGTATGGCTATACTGAAACCTATGTACCGTATATTGTTAATTCTGAAAGTTTAAAAGGTACAGGTCAGCTGCCAAAGTTTGAAGATGATTTGTTTAAGCTAAGCAATCATACGAATAATGATGACATGGATTTTTATCTGATTCCAACTGCAGAAGTACCGATGACCAACTTGGTACGTGGTGAGCGCTTGGACATCAAAGAGCTGCCATTAAAGTTTACCGCGCATACGCCGTGTTTCCGTAGTGAAGCTGGCTCGCATGGTCGTGATACCCGTGGTCTGATTCGTCAGCATCAGTTTGAAAAAGTTGAGATGGTTAATATTGCCACAGCTGAACAATCAGATGAGCTGCTTGAAGCGATGACTGAACAAGCAGAATTTATCTTACAGCAGCTTAATTTGCCATACCGCACCGTTAAACTGTGCACAGGTGATATGGGTTTTGCCGCCCAAAAAACTTATGATATCGAAGTCTGGTTGCCAAGCCAAGATACCTATCGTGAAATCTCAAGCTGCTCAAACTGCGGCGATTTCCAAGCACGCCGTATGGGTACACGTGTTAAAGATGGTAAACAAACCAGTCTTGCACATACCTTAAACGGTTCGGGTTTAGCAGTAGGTCGTACATTATTGGCAGTGATGGAAAATTATCAAAATGCTGATGGTAGTATTACGATTCCAGAAGTATTGCGTCCGTTTATGGGCGGTGCTGACACCATTTTATTATAGTTTTTTGATATGTGGGTTTTTGACATATAGTTATTTGATGAGTGATGCAATTAGTGAGTTGGTATTCAGGCTCGCCGATTGTGTTTTATTACAGTAAGTATCGGTCAAATTGATAAAACTGATACAAATTATTATTAAATACGAACGGTTCTGTCAGCGCATTTTTGGCTAGATAGAGTGCAAATATGTTAATATTACCCCTGTATTTACAGATTATTCGTTAAGGGCGCCTATTGCGTCCTTATTTTATGACCCTCTGAGTAAACTCTCCTCTTATCCTCCATACTTCTACCCGAATATTAGGACACTCTATGCCAGCTCCAATTAGCGAACGTAAATTAGCCAATGCCATCCGCGTACTGTCGTTTGACGCGGTTCAAAAAGCCAATTCTGGACACCCGGGTGCACCAATGGGCATGGCTGATATTGCCGAAGTTTTGTGGCGCAAGTTTTTGAAGCATAATCCTGCTGACCCAAGCTGGCACAACCGTGACCGTTTTGTCTTATCAAACGGTCATGGCTCGATGCTGATCTACTCATTGCTACATTTATCAGGCTATGACGTGAGCGTTGATGACCTAAAAGGTTTCCGTCAATTACATTCGAAAACGCCAGGTCATCCAGAGCTTGGCTATACGCCAGGTGTTGAAACCACCACTGGTCCATTAGGGCAGGGTATTGCCAATGCGGTTGGTTTTGCAATTGCAGAAAAAACGTTGGCAGCGCAATTTAATCGTGATGGTCATAATATTGTCGATCATCATACTTATGCGTTTTTAGGCGATGGCTGCTTGATGGAAGGTATTAGCCATGAAGTCTGCTCATTGGCTGGCACGTTAGAGCTTGGCAAATTGGTATTTTTCTATGATGACAATGGCATCTCTATCGATGGTAATGTCGAAGGTTGGTTCACTGATGATACGCAAGCGCGCTTTGAGTCTTATGGCTGGCAAGTTATCAAGGTCGATGGTCATGATACTGATGAGATTACGCAAGCAACTGAGCAAGCGATTAAAGAAACGACTAAGCCAAGCTTAATCATTTGCAAAACGACTATTGGCGCTGGTAGCCCAAATAAACAAGGCTTAGCAGCCAGTCATGGCGCGCCACTTGGCGATGATGAAATCGTTTTAACCCGTGATGCATTATCTTGGACGCATGCGCCGTTTGAGCTAGATGATGAAATCTATCAAGCGTGGGATGGTAAAGCGAAAGGCGACGTCTTACAGAAAAACTGGAACGCGAACTTTGACGCTTATAAGAAGGCTTACCCAGAGTTAGCAACTGAGTTACTTCGTCGTTTAGAGGGTGACTTACCAGCTGATTTTGAGCAAAAAGCGCAAGAGTATATCCAGCAAACTCAAGAGCAGGGCGGTGATGTTGCCAGTCGTAAAGCCAGCCAAAATGCGATCAATACCTTACAGCCATTACTACCAGAATTACTTGGTGGCTCGGCGGATTTAGCAGGCTCAAACCTCACGCTATTTAAAGACGCCAAAGGCATCCAAGACGATGACGCTGGCAACTATATCTATTATGGCGTGCGCGAATTCGGTATGACGGCGATTGCTAACGGCATCGCACTGCATGGCGGCTTTGTTCCTTATGTTGCGACCTTCCTTATGTTTATGGAATACGCACGTAATGCGGTACGTATGGGCGCGCTCATGAAGCAGCGTGTGATTCATGTCTATACCCATGACTCAATCGGTCTGGGTGAAGATGGTCCAACGCATCAGCCAGTTGAGCAATTGACCAGCTTGCGTACCACGCCAAATCTACGTACATGGCGTCCTTGTGATGCGACCGAATCAGCAAGCGCTTGGGTTGAGGCAATTAAATCAGAAAATAATCCATCTGCCTTGATTTTCAGCCGTCAAAGCTTGCCACACCAAGCGCGTGACAGCGAGCAAGTAGCAAACATCACCAAAGGTGGTTATGTACTTGCAAAAGAGCAAGGCGAGCTACAAGCAATTATCATCGCAACTGGCTCAGAAGTCGGTCTTGCTATGCAAGCTTACGCGACGTTGAGCGAAAATGGCGTCGGTGTACGTGTGGTCTCTATGCCGTGTGCAGAAATCTTCGTTGAGCAAGATACTAGCTACCGTGAAGCGGTATTGCCAGCCAATATCCGTGCACGCGTTGCAGTCGAAGCGGCACATGTCGATTACTGGTATAAGTTCGTTGGTCTAGATGGCAAAGTCATCGGTATGACGACTTATGGTGAATCAGCACCTGCTGATGAGCTATATAAAGAGTTTGGTATCACGACTGACGCGGTAGTTGAGGCGGTGAATAGTTTGGTGTAAGTATTTAAGACTGCCCAAAAAAAAGAGTTGCTATGATTTCTAGCAACTCTTTTTTTTATGTTCTTTTAAGTCTTTCAGAGCTTAATTAGCAGCAATCAGTTTCCCTGATATCTCAAGTGGGATGATATTGCTAATCACTTTTGGAAAAGCAGTAACCCCGTAGTTGTAACGATCTACCAAGCCCGTCGCGCGAAATTTTAAGGTAGGTCTAGAGGTGACAGGATCATTCTCTACATCTGATAACGTTACTCTCACCGTCAAAGGTTTGGTTTGACCTAATACCGTAAAATCACCGGTCACATTAGCTTCCTTAGCATTTATCATGCTGACTTTTTTAGAAACAAAAGTCATCGTCGGATATTGTTTCGTATTCAGCAATTCTTTTCGGCGCAAAAATGAATCTCTCAAACTGCGATCAGTATCGATACTATTGGTAAAAACAGTAAAATTAATGGTCGTGCTTGCAGGTTTATTGACATCATAATTGATGGCGCCATTGACCTTATTGAACCTGCCGTCAGTCGTGGCTTTACCCAAATAATTGACCTCGAACTCGACATTGGTCTTTGGGACGTCCAGTTTCCATTTTTGCGGAACGGTCGCCGCCAATCCCATGACTGGTAATGATAATAGTAGGCAGCTGCTGAGTGTGATTTTCAGCAAAGAGGTGACAGGTGTGGTCATATGTCTGATCCAAAGAGAGATAGGAGGTATATCAGTAGTTAAAATAATTTAATTCAAGTAGTTCTATAGTAATTAATCAGTGCTCTATTCTTTTTAAAATCAATCGACTATAGTAAGGCGATATCCTACTACAATTAAGCGATTTCAATGTACTATTAAAGTTATAAGCTCTTGAGGCGTGTTAGATAAATGGTTTAAGACAGACAGCATACTATTTTAATTATAAGTGTTTTTATCTTTTTTATTGGAAGACGATTATGTCCCTCATGTCCAGCTTCAAAGGTGTCTTAGGCGAAACAGTCATTAATGTTGCCATGTGGTTAAAGCTAGAAAAAGACCTTTATCATCGTTTAAATAATATCACTTTGCCATTAGCCAATGGTGGTAGTACCCAAATCGACCATGTCATTGTCTCTAAATACGGCATCTTTGTCATCGAAACCAAAAACTATAAAGGCTGGATATTTGGTAATGAGGCGCAAAGACAGTGGACGCAAGTCATTATGGGTCGCAAGTATAAATTCCAAAACCCATTACGTCAGAATTATTTGCATATTAAAACGCTCGCGGATTTATTAGCATTAGATATGAGCTACTTTCATTCGATGATTGCGTTCATCGGTGAATGTGAGCTAAAAACTCGCGATGAGTTACCGGAGCACGTATTGACGAGTGGGATGGTGTCTTATATTAAAAGAAAGCAGGATAAGATACTTACTGAAGACGAGGTCACATCCATCGTTGCTCAGATTGAAAGCAATAGATTTAGTAAGTCGTGGCGCACTAATAGAGAGCACAAAGCCTATCTAAAGGATAAGCATAGCAATCCAAGTAAGTCGTCTAGCAATAACTCTAATGGTAAGTCAGTTGCTACAACTATTGATAAGTCTACATCTGAACCGATAGTAAAAGAAACGGCTAAACGAGCCAGGCTGAAAAGCAGAGAAGTGCATCGATGGTCTGGTCAAACTGAGATTGAATCTAGCAATTTACCAATTGATAGTTTGAGTACTCAGCAGATAAGTTCGCCGCATGATATTACTGATAAGGTTTTTCTCACACCCTTTGAGGTTATAGAGACTGAGCCACAAGTGCATTACCCTGCGACACTTGTGGCGATAGAAAATATAGCTAATTTCATCCAAGCACCAACTTGCCCGAGATGTAATAGTGAGATGGTCAAACGCGTTGCAAAAAAAGGCGCACATCTTGGGCAGACCTTTTTTGGTTGTAGCCAATTTCCAAAATGTCGCGGAGTAGTCAATACAAATTGAGCCCAAATGAAACTTGATTTTGGGCTCAATTAATCATCTTAAATTATGTTAGGCAGGGACTGACTCAGCATGCACGTGATTCGCCTTGATAAGGTCTGCTATTTTTTCAGCAATCATAATCGTCGGTGCATTGGTATTGGCACTGATTAAGGTTGGCATCACTGAAGCATCGATGACCCTTAGTCCATTTACGCCGCGTACTTTTAATTCTAAATCAACGACTGAATCGCTGTCTGAGCCCATACGGCAAGTGCCTACAGGGTGGTAGATAGTGTCCGACTTGTTGCGAATATAGCCAAGCATACCGTCTTTTTCGATATAGGGCACAGGGTAGTCCTCAGTGATGTATTCAGCCATTGGCGACTCTTGCATAATGGCGCGCGTACGCTCTGCACCAGCGACCATATACTCTACATCTTTCGGATGCGAGAGATAGTTTGGATCAATTAATACGGCGTCAGAGGGATTGGCAGAATCGAGTCTGACCGTACCACGGCTTTCAGGGCGTAAATAGCAGGTATGACAAGAAACGGCAAAACCCCGTCTAAGATCACGTCCGTGTTCAATCACGCGAGATATCACAAAATGCAGCTGGGTATTTGGCCATTCTTGTGGGTCGTCACCGACGCTAAAGAACGCGCCTGCTTCTGCATAATTGGTAGATAACAGACCTGTGCCATCTTTTCGCCATTGCCGAATACTTTTGGTCAAGGTTGAAATAGTTGCTATACCAAGACCGATGACATCGGTAGTATTGACCTCGTAATCAAAGACGACATCTAAATGATCTTGTAAGTTACCGCCAACGTCGGGTGCATCTACCAATACATCGATGCCATGAGACTGCAAATGTTCAGCAGGACCAATGCCTGATAGCATCAGAACTTTGGGTGAGCCAAAAGCACCACCTGATAAGATGACTTCGTGACGTGCCATCACGGTATGGTCGACACCATCCTTTTCATAGGCCACACCAGTCGCTTGCTTGCCATCAAAGATGACGCGATTGGCTTGTGCGTGGGTGATAACGGTTAAATTAGGTCGGCTTTGTACTGGATGTAAATAAGCCGCCGCCGCAGAGCAGCGTTGACCTTGTTTTTCCCCATGAAAATGGGTGACTTGATATAATCCTGCACCGTCTTGTTTTTTGCCGTTAAAGTCATCATTTTGATCTAAACCATTGGCAATGGCAGCTTCTACAAAGGCTTTTGAGATATCACGTGGACTTAGTAAATCACTGACATGCAGTGGTCCACTATCACCATGCAGCTCGTCCGCGCCGTGGATATTGTTTTCTGATTTGATAAAGTAGGGTAGTACATCATCAAAACCCCAGCCTATGCAACCTTGCTCAACCCAGCGTTCATAATCAAGCGCACTGCCACGCGTATAAATCATGGCATTGATAGCGGAGGAGCCGCCCAAACATTGGCCGCGTGGTTGAAAGCCGCGTCGGTTATTAAGATGCGTTTGCGGAGTAGTGTGAAAGCACCAATTGTTTAATTTTAGTGGCTTGCCCGGCACCATCAAAATCAGTCCAGCAGGTACGCGAACTGCCAAGTTTTTGCCCTCACCACCATATTCTAACAAGCAGACACTGATGTCTGGGTTTTCTGTTAATCGGCTGGCAAGCACACAACCAGCTGAACCGCCACCAACGATGACGTAATCAAAGTTTCCATCAAGTTCCATTTTATATTCCCTGTAGCATCCATGCTCATTAAAACGTATTTATTGAAATAGGTTACGCTTTAGAGTATCTATTATTTTGCTGCAATAATGAAGTAAAAATGACTACAAAGTATAAGGTTGTTGTAAATTTTCATATATATCAATTGTTTAAGTGGTAAAAAGCTAGCATAGTCAGCCTGATATCTTATTATCTGTTATTAAATGTTAGACCGCACAGACTTCTGACCGCACAATGAATCGCTTGCCTTCGGGTATCTCAAGTGAAAAACTGGCACCACGTCCATTGACAACATCAATAGTCAGATCGGTATGTTGCCACAATTTGTATTGAGGTTTGCCCATGTAAAACGGACAGCCGCTGAGCTCACCGACCAGCACATCTTGCCCGCCGACCTTAAATTCGCCCAATGGATAACACATCGGTGAGCTGCCATCGCAGCAGCCTCCTGATAGATGAAACATCAATTCGCCATGCTTGGATTTTAATAGTTCGATTAGCTCTTTACAGGATTCTGTCGCCGTGACGTTCATAGTAATTTCCTTATCATTCATGGATAGCTTGTGCTTTGCTAAAGCAAAAATGCAACCTACCTTACGATAGATTGCATTTATTTATCTAAAATAGGTACAGAGTTTTAGATTAAAAGAAGCCCATCGCTTTAGGACTGTATGATACCAGCATATTTTTGGTCTGCTGATAATGATCTAGCATCATCAGATGGTTTTCGCGGCCAATACCTGACTGTTTGTAGCCGCCAAACGCTGAATGCGCAGGATAGAGGTGATAGCAATTCGTCCAAACGCGACCGGCTTTGATGCCACGACCGAAGCGATATGCACGAGTACCATTACGCGTCCAGACACCAGCACCAAGACCATATAAAGTGTCATTGGCTAGCGCCATCGCTTCTTCATCGTCTTTAAAAGTGGTAACGGCTAGCACAGGACCAAAGATTTCTTCTTGGAACACGCGCATATCATTGGTGCCTTCAAAGATGGTTGGTTGTACATAATAACCGTTTGCCATGTCGCCATCATGTTTGGCAAGTTCACCGCCAACAAGGACTTTTGCGCCTTCTTTTTTACCGATATCGAGATAAGAGAGAATTTTTTCTAGCTGATCTGAGCTGGCTTGCGCGCCAATCATGGTGTCGGTATCAAGCGGGTTGCCCATTTTGATGGCTTTTACGCGAGCGATACAGCGTTTCATAAATTCATCATAGATGCTTTCGTGTACGAGCGCGCGTGATGGGCAAGTACAAACTTCGCCTTGGTTTAGCGCAAACATTACCAAACCTTCGACGGCTTTGTCTAAGAAATCATCGTCTTCATCCATGATATCGGCAAAGAAGATATTCGGACTTTTTCCACCCAGCTCTAGAGTCACCGGAATGATATTTTCACTGGCATATTGCATAATTAAGCGACCAGTGGTGGTCTCACCGGTAAAGGACACTTTATCGATACGGGGATTAGAAGCAATTGGTTTACCAGCTTCAACACCGAAGCCGTTAATGACGTTAAGAACACCTTTAGGAAGAATGTCCGCTGCGCCTATTAAATCCAGCATATACAAAACAGAAGCAGGAGTTTGCTCGGCAGGCTTAAGAACGACACAGTTACCCGCTGCAAGAGCAGGAGCAATTTTCCAGATCGCCATTAGAATAGGGAAGTTCCAAGGAATGATTTGACCGACGACGCCAAGTGGCTCATGAAAATGATAGGCGACCGTATCTTCATCAATTTGGCTAATGCCGCCTTCTTGTGCGCGAATCACACCAGCGAAGTAACGCAAATGGTCAATGGCGATTGGAATATCTGCGGCTAGAGTTTCACGTACCGGTTTACCGTTTTCATAGCTCTCGGCGATAGCGATAGCCTCTAAATTGGCTTCGATACCGTCGGCAAGTTTAAGCAACATATTAGAGCGTTCAGTGACACTGGTTTTGCCCCAAGCATCTTTGGCAGCATGAGCCGCATCTAGCGCTGCTTCGACATCTGCTTCTTTTGAGCGTGCGATCTGGCAGAAGATTTTACCGTCGATTGGACTTGAGTTGTCAAAGTATTCGCCATCGATTGGCGCGACCCACTCACCATTGATAAAGTTATCATATTTTTCGCGGAATTGGACGGGACTGTTTTCAGTATTGGGATAAGCGTATAACATAAACGATTCCTTGTTGTGTAATATAGTTATATAGCCTTACTTGACCATCCTGACCAAGCTATGACTCTATCGTACTGAGCTTTGGCTCCAAGCGATAATGATTTTTTATAATGATATACTTTGTATCACATAACTTAAAGTTATGCGAGGTAGGACGGTTAAAGTGGTTCGCAAAATGGATGTAGCTGTTATAATTGAGGTCAAATACTTTTAGCTCGTCATGGTTATTAATTTAATCCTGTCAGCTTTCTTTCTTATACTCTTGGTTGGTTTGGATATATGCGTCAATCTTCTGCTCTTGATATTTTAAAAACAGGTCAAAACGTCTTTTTAACGGGCTCAGCAGGTTCAGGTAAGACTTATACGCTCAATCAATATATCGATTATCTACGCGCGCGCCGTGTACCGGTTGCTGTGACCGCAAGTACAGGCATTGCCGCCACTCATATGAATGGCACGACCATTCATAGTTGGTCGGGCATTGGTATTAAGGATGAGCTAACGGATCGCGATTTAACCAATTTATCACGTAAGCAGTTTTTGGCAGATAGATTAAAGGACACCGCGGTACTTATCATCGATGAGATATCCATGCTGCATGCCAAGCAGATTAATTTGGTCAGCCAAGTGCTTAAGCATGTACGCAAAAATGACAAAGCTTTCGGTGGTATCCAAGTCGTTGTTGCCGGCGACTTTTTTCAGTTACCACCGATTGGCAGTAAGGGTGAGAGTAATCGTGAAAAATTTGCCTTTATGTCGGAAGCTTGGCTCGATGCCAAGTTTCACATCTGCTACTTATCTGAGCAACATCGACAGGTCAGTGAAGCGGCGAATGGTGGGCTTGATTTGGACGATATTCTCAATCAAATCCGTCGTCAAGAAGTGACTTTTGAGGCGATTGCTGCCTTAGAAGCTACCTTTGATCAAAATGTCGATATTAAGCGTACGCGTCTTTATACGCACAATCTCAACGTCAATAAAATCAATGACAAAGAGTTGGCTGATTTATCTGGTGAGATGATGCGCTTTGAAGCCACGTCTGTTGGCGATAGTAAACTGGTTGAGACGCTAAAGAAGACGGTTCGTACTCAAGATGACTTGGTATTAAAAGTTGGCTCAAAGGTGATGTTTATCAAAAACAATACCGAGCTTGGCGTCTCTAACGGTACGATGGGTGAGCTGATTGGCTTTGCTGCTGTCAAAATTGATGATAGCAAAGACAGTAGTGACGATTTAATTGAAGACGATGATATTGGTAGCGATAAAGACAGTGATATTGGTAACGATAAGCAGGCTGCCAAAAGCGCAAAAGAAAAAGCCAAAAAAGATAAAGCAAAAATTAAAAAGCCGACCACACTAAAAATGCCAGTGGTTAGGTTAAATACTGGGCGTGAGGTTATCGCTGAACCGGAAGAATGGATTATCGAGGACGAGACGGGCGATGTGCTCGCAAGCTATGAGCAAGTGCCATTATGTCTAGCTTGGGCGATTACCATTCATAAGTCGCAAGGTATGACGCTTGAAGCTGCTGAGATTGACCTGTCACGTACCTTTGAGCTTGGTCAAGGATATGTGGCGTTATCACGGCTAAAGTCGCTGGCAGGTCTGCAGTTGCTCGGTATGAATGAAATGAGCTTGCAGCTTGATCCCTTGGCACGCGGTGCAGATAAGCGCTTTTTAGTGTTATCTAACGAAGCGGATACCAATTATGCAATGCTTGATGAAGAAAGCATGACACAGGCGCATGAGAAGTTTATTCTTAAATCAGGCGGTACATTAAGCAAGTCAGTGATTGACGCCTACGCAAACCTACAGACAAAGCGCCGTGAACAGCAGCAAGCGCAAATAGGAAAAAAACAGAAACTTGGCAATCAAGTGTCTGATAAGTCAGACAGTACTTTACTTGCCACACGAATACTTCTTGAAGAAAGTTTATCTATCGCGGAAATATCGCAAGCACGTCAGCTGTCACAGTCTACCATTATGCGCCATATTGCTGAACTGAAATCTCAAGACCTTAGCCTCGCTTGTGATCATTTGCGTCCAGAAGATGAGGTTATGACGGCAGTGGGTAATGCCTATGTGGCGATTAAAGTTGCTAATAACCCAAATGATTTTAATGATGATGGTAGTATTAAGCTGCGTCCGATATTTGAGCATTTAAAACAAAGCGCTGATTACAATACCATTCGTTTGGCATTGATATTTATTACTCCGTAGTCATTCTTAAGTCATAAATAATTTTTAAAAGATGACTCTTTTGTCTGCAACTGTTTTATTCGCGACTGCCTATATAGTTAATTCACTTTTAAAAGGGTGCAGAGCTACTGGGGTTAATTATTCGCAGCCTATGTCTGCGTAGGCACAGCAAGCAAGAAAAATTAACCCCAGTAGTACCTTATAACATTTGTATTTCTTTTATTCGCGAACGACTATATTTTGCGTGGCGCTTTTTTGATCAGCCGATGGCATTCAATTTTAGCCTTCATTTTTTATTTCTATTACAGCGATAACTTGTTATGCCTGATTTTTCTAGTGCTACCTACCGTTTGACGTCTAATCCTGCTACAGCAGGGTTTCATACGACCAGTGACCAGACTCAGCCTTTGCGAGTGGCTATCAATGGTTTTGGTCGTATTGGGCGTAATGTATTGCGTGCGTTATTAGAGCGCTTTGAGGTGCTAGGACGTGCTATTCATGTGGTCGCGATTAATGATTTAGCGCCTGCCGAAACCTTATTACATTTACTTAGGTTCGATAGCACACATGGGCGTTTGAGCCAGCTTGGCGTGACAGCGGATATCGTACAAGATGGCTTCACCGATCATCAGCAAAAGCCCTGTGCGACAGCAAAAAATGATATTCAGCTGTGCTTGACCAAAAATAATCTTACTTACTGCATTCGTTTATTATCAAGAGAAAACCCAGAAACACTGCCATGGAAAGAGTTGCAGGTCGATGTGGTGCTTGAGTGCACCGGACACTATCGCTCATATGAGCAGGCAAGCTTGCACATAGAGGCGGGTGCCAAACAAGTGATTATCGGTGCCGCACCCTTTGACCATGTCGATGCTTGTATCGTGATGGGCGTCAATAGCGATGCTTTGACGCGTGATCTGCCTATTATCTCTAGCGTCTCTTGTACCACTCAGGCGCTCGTACCGCTTATTGATACCCTTGATAAGGCATTTGGTGTTGAGTCGGCGATGATGACTGAGATTCATGCAGTGACGGCTGATCAAACCGTCCTTGACCAAGCGCACCGTGACCTAAGGCGTGCACGTGCCTCTGGTTATAACATTATTCCGACGACTTCAAGCAGTATCGCTGCTACGGAACGCGTGCTACCGAATATGGTGGGCAAGATAAATGGTCATTCAATAAGGGTGCCAACTATTGATGTCGCCGCTATTGATGTGACGTTTGTATTTGAGACGCCTAATGTCAGTATTGAAGTGATACGTGACGTTTTAAAATCAGCGAGTCAGGCGCATTTAGCGACGATCATGGACTATACGGAGGAGCCACTGGTCTCAAGTGACTTTATCCATCAGACTGAATCATTGATTGTCGATGGGCAACAACTGATGCAGGTCGGCAATCAATACAAGGTTTTTGCTTGGTACGACAATGAATGGGGCTATGCCAATCGAATGCTTGATATGTGCTTGCATCTTGCTTCAAACAAGCTTTAGACTCATGATTATAAGCCGTTTAAAAAATAATTTAACTTTTTTTAGATAACTGCTTGCATTCTCATTTCAGATCGCTATAATGATGCACAAATGGAGACGTGGCAGAGCGGTTGAATGCACCGGTCTTGAAAACCGACAAGGGTTAATAGCCCTTCGAGAGTTCGAATCTCTCCGTCTCCGCCAAATTCGAAAATCCCCAATCAGCAATGATTGGGGTTTTTTTATATTGCTGTTTTATATTGCTATCGAGTTTAAAACCTTTGTTTTATTTGGCTAGTAATTCGTCAAACTCGATTTCCTGCCCATCTGCTAATATCATTTTACCCTCAGTGATCTCAATGCTCACTCCTGTGTTATTTTTAATAGCACGCATAACATTGATGTCTTCGATACTGCTCTCAATGATTATCTTGCCAGATTGTTCTGGAGCGATAGGCGGCTCAAACTGGGTCAGTGGTACATTGAAACGTTTATTTTTGGTCAAACGTTTTTCCTTCATGGTCAGTGTGCCTTTAAAGCTCTCGATGGCAATCTTGCCATGATTTGACAGCATAAACTGTAGCTTGACTTGGTTTAAGCTATCACTATCGCTGGTTTTGACTGGCAATAGGGCAACAGGATAGTTGAGGTGATTGGCAGTTTCGAGCTTTTGACTGGTTACAATGGGACTTTTCTTACCCGTTGGGTTGTTTGGATGTAGGCGCTCATATTCGCGCTGCTGGATCAAAGCTTGTTTAATAGTAATACGCGGCATCGCGCCTGATTCATAGGCGCTACTAAGCTTCATACGTAGCATATAACGACTTAGCAGCTTTCTATCTGCTTCAGGTAGACGCTCAAAGGTATCGCCCAGTGTCTTTTGCCACTGATCAGAGTTGGTCGGTATGGTTTGCTGGCTAGGATCTACTTGCGGCTGCGAGCAACCGTACAGGGCAGGAAGCAGTCCCAAGCTCACAGTCAATAACACAACTTTGTTTAAACGTTTGTATAAACCCATTATCTGATACCTCCATATGAGCCGTGATAGTTGTTATCTTAATGTATTGTATCTCACAGTTGTGTATGTTTATTTATCGCTAAATAAAGGTGAGTACAGTATTATCAATCGCAAAAAAAGACCAAGCACCGTTAGGTTAACTTAGTCTTTATTAAGGCTTCGAATATTAGCTACTCAAGCGGTTAAATACTCAAATGCTACTGCTATTTATTTTCTTGCAGATCAGACAATGAATGGGTGATATTGTTATTGTGAGTCACCACAATCGCCTCATCAATAATACGCTGGCTCACGCCTTTTTTGCGTAATGTCTCAATAAAAACTTCATCATGGGCAAGCGTATAGTCTTGATGGTCACGATCAAGACCTTGACGGATATATAGGCGAATCAAGCCTTGAATACGCTTAAATCCAAGCTCTGATGCGGTCGCCGTTAAAAGCTCAATCATTTCTTCAGAGAGGCGAATACTGATAGGGCGCATGATTTTTTGCGGATGATCAGAAAACTTATTTTTTATACGTGCAGGTATCATAATAAACCATTACTATTAGTGAGTAGGAATAAAGCACTCAGGCAAAACTGACTTAGTCATATGTACTCTTACCATACAACAAAAGTCCCCAAAAGAACACCGAAGCTGCATTAATAGCCATATTAATAAAGGACTAATAAATACAAGCCAAAAAAAACCTCCATCAAATAAGTGATGAAGGTTTTTTCGTATATGGCTCTCCAACCTGGGCTCGAACCAGGGACACACGGATTAACAGTCCGTTGCTCTACCAACTGAGCTATTGGAGAATAATTGGTAATAACGTCAAGTTTTGCAAGGCTTTAATATGCCCAATTGCTTGTCTTGTTTGCGTTATGTGGGGCACATTTTAGCCAAGTAGTCATGAGCTGTCAACCTTATTATGAGATTAATTATAAATCTAATCATAATTGTCTAAATATCGACCATAACACCATTATTTTATCTACTTTAATAACATGTTGATGACTCAATAATAGAACAACCACTATCTATTTGAGCAAACTATTAAAGCAAAAAAATATCCTTACCGTATAATTGATATAGATAAATATCGCGCATCAAGATAAAGGACAAAAGCAGTGACCACCTTAAAATATATTGCTCATTATTCGGAGCAGATTCAAAGCCAAGCTGCCATGTTAATTAGCAGCGGCAAACTGGGCGATTATTTGGATAAAAACTATCCCGAGAGACACCAAATCCAAAACGACAAAGCGTTATATCATTATATTAATGACATAAAAAATCAGTATATGCGCAAAAGCAATCCATTGTCTCAAGTGACTTATAACAGTAAGCTCACCGTGCTCAAACATGCGCTGGGTATTCATACTTATCAGTCTCGTGTGCAAGGCAGCAAGCTTAAAGCGCATAATAGCATTACGGTCGCAAGCTTATTCAAAGAGGCACCGCCTGAGTTTTTGCGGATGATTGTTGTTCATGAGTTGGCGCACTTTAAGGAGCAGGAGCATAACAAAGCGTTCTATCAGCTTTGCTGTCATATGGAGCCTGATTATCATCAGTTGGAGCTGGATACGCGTTTGTGGTTGCAATGGCGCGAATGCTAATCTATCGTGGTTGGCATAATAAGGTGGATGAATAGGATAAGCTATGGTGTCGTCAGCGCAACAAGGGACTTTAGGCCATAAGCAAACATGGCTCCTTCCTCTGCTTTGTCTGCTCGCTGGCGGCGCTTTAATCGGTATTTCTACCAATTTGGCAAAATATGCAGGCGAGATTGGTCTGACGCCATTGGCATTTCTGTTTTGGTCTATTAAAGGTGCCGCAGTTATTTTATTTATTTATGCACTGTGGCGTCATGAGCTACCGCCTTTAAATAAACCTATCCTCAGCTATTATTTTGTTGCAGCATTGGTTAGTGTTGCAGGTTCCAATTTAATATTTTTCTCAGCGATTCCACACGTTGGCGCAAGTTTTGTCGCCTTGATTATATCCTTGCCGCCGCTGCTTACTTACCTTGCCGCCATCGTATTGCGTATCGAGCCATTTACTAAGCTTCGTGCACTTGGCGTAGTTTCTGCTCTTGCGGGAGCAGGCGTATTGGCAGCACGTAAGTTTTCTGCGCCAGATGCCAGTATATTTTGGATCGTCTTGACGCTTTGTGGTCCTGTTTTGCTTGCCATTGGTAATATTTATCGGACGCTATATTGGCCAGCCAATCTCTCTGCTAGTGCGCTTGCGCCTGGTATGCTGATTGCTGCATCAGGATTGCTAGCTCTGGTCAGTATCGTTCCTCATTATTCTTTAGCGGTTCCGATGACAGCGCTTTTACCGCTTGGTGTAATTGTGCTACAAGCATTTGTATTTGCTGCGCAGTTTTTACTGTTGTTTTTACTGCAAAAAACAGGCGGTCCTGTGCTGCTGAGCTTATTAGGGGCAGTAGGGGCGGTAGTCGGTGTACCAATTGCTATTTTTTTACAAAATGAAAGTCCACCGGAAGGGCTAATCTTAGGTGCTTCATTAATCGGACTTGGGGTGATGTTGGTCAGCTATGGTGGCGTAAAGATGATGAGAGCAGAGAAAGGGTCAGTAAGTGAATGATATGCCAACCTGCCAGCATTGTTATCTGAATGTCATGTTTTGTTAAAGTCACTATGTTAAATGCCTGACTGTCTTGATTGAGTATAAGTGTTATTTGGTATAATGCAAAAAATACATGAGATTGCATTATGAACGCCTTTACATCCGATTCTATCCCTACCTTCAAACGTCATTCTTATAAACTCTTGCAAAGTACAGTGTGGTTAGTTGCTGCATCCGCCTTATTCGCCTGTAGCCAACCTGACAGTAGCGCGTCCAATGCAAGCTCCTTACAAAATGACAATGGCGCAGCAGTCACAGCAAATGTTGCTGAATCAAACGCTCAAACGGAATCGGCAATAACAACGCCAGCCAGCAATCCAGATTTATTAAAAAACGTCTCAGTAACGGTCTACAAAGATGCCAATTGCGGCTGCTGTAAAGACTGGATAAGTCATGCAGAAGATAATGGTCTGAGCGCCACTGCGCACGATGTTACGGATTTGGCAGTATTTAAAGAGCGCTACGGCGTACCAACTGAGATGCGCTCTTGCCATACTGCTGTCACAACCGACGGTTACGTCTTTGAAGGTCATGTACCAGCCAAATATGTGGCGCAGTTTTTAGAAAACCCACCAGTACAAGCCCTAGGTCTTGCGGTACCTGGTATGCCAGTTGGTAGTCCAGGTATGGAGTATCAAAATAAATTTGCGCCTTATCAGATTATGCAGCTTAATAAAGATGGTACTACTGAGGTTTATGCTGATATTGTCTCAACCGAGCAACAGCTATAAGCTAGCGCTTTTTTGCTTTGTAATACCTAAATTAAATCATTATCAGACAAGGCGGTACCATGAATAATAAATTAAGTACCTTTGCTCTCGCTACCAGTGCCTTATTGGCACTAAGCGCCTGTCAACCAGCCAATGATAAGGTTGACGTGACTGCCCCAGAGGATGCTGCATCGCAAAAGGCTGTACAAGAAAATACTGCTGCAGCGGACCCGCATGCAGTTCATGATATGAGTGCAGGCGCTATGGTAGCAGACGGAACACCAATGACGGCTATGCTCAAAGAATACACTGACTCAATGACCAAAATGAATGAAGATATGATTGGTATGGATTATAACGATCCAGATGCAGCATTTGCTCAAGGCATGCTTGCTCATCATATTGGCGCGGTAGATATGGCAGAGATTGAACTAAAATACGGCACCGATGCAGAGATGCGTAAGCTGGCGCAAGAAATCATCGACGCCCAGCAGTCTGAGATTGAGCAGATGAAAACATGGCTCGCCAACAATCCTGATAGCAAAATGCCAACAGCGGATACCAAAGCCATGCAGCAAGCTTATGCTAAGGGTATGGATGCGATGCATGGTGAAATGATGAAAGGTATTGCTGACCCAGTACCAGATATGGCATTTGCTCGTGGCATGTTACTTCATCATACTGGGGCAGTCGATATGGCAGAAACGCAGCTTAAATATGGTAAAAATCCTGAGATGCGTAAGCTGGCGCAAGAAATAATCGATGCACAACAGCCTGAAATTGAGCAGATGCAAAGCTGGATTGCAGCAAATAAAAGTTAAATATAATCCTAGTAAATTTAATAC
Source organism: Psychrobacter sp. ANT_H59 (assembly GCF_008369225.1). Taxonomy (NCBI): domain Bacteria; kingdom Pseudomonadati; phylum Pseudomonadota; class Gammaproteobacteria; order Moraxellales; family Moraxellaceae; genus Psychrobacter; species Psychrobacter sp. ANT_H59. Next base: position 54,036 of record NZ_VOBE01000003.1, on the reverse strand, counting down.
TTAAACCTTACTATAATGAAATGTAGACCCTATATTTACTAAGTATTTTGCAATTCGAAGTATAAAAAAGCAGCCTCTAGAGGCTGCTTTTTTAATGTCAGTAGCTCAAAAGGCTATGGTAAGAATGACTATTTTTCACCACACTCACAGCATTTCGAACAGCGATCACATTTATCACAAGTTGATGCCGCGCTACAGCCGCACTTTGGGCAGGTACAGCCAGTATTATAGTGGATGGTCGGTATCAATGAGTGTACGCTATCTCTAGAAGTCATTTTCATAACAAATCCTCGTCCTTGATCGTTTATTCAGTCTGGCAATAATCGCCACTGCAATCAGTGGTTTTATTGTTAATACATTATAATAAATAGTGCCCGTTAACATAGGTGCTCTGCTGATAAAACGGTGGAGACAATGTTGTTAAAGTAACCACTAGATAAGTAACTATGACGAATATTGTAGTGGCTAATGTTAGAGCACATAACTGGTTACGATTATCTAAAACCACGCTTAGTATATGACAGAAAAAAGGAGTATAAGTATTCTGGTTATTCCTTTTCTGGACCTAAGCTATGTATGTGGGCATACCGTATCGGTTATTGAATAAATTTATCGTTGTAATAAGCCTTGTTGGTGTCGGTGTTGCCTTAATTGATAGTGGTTTTACATTGTCCGCATGGTTACAACAAGTGTTTCACCTGTTTTATATGAGTATTATTTTACTCAGTTTTGTCACTACGCTAAGACGTTATATACGTCCAAAAATACGCCTGACGGTTAATAAAGTAGCTGTCTTTGATTTGCTGACCAGCATTGCCATTTTAATCTTGCTCGTCCTACATTTTACTGAATTGTTTCAATCGGGATTGTCTACGCCCGCTGATGGTTTTATTGCTATCAAGATTGCCGTACTAGTCACTTTCATCCGTGAAATATCAGATAATAATTTTAGTCTTAACCGAGCCTTTTTAAACCCCGGTCAATTTTTTATCTTAAGTTTTTTATCAGTGATACTGGTCGGATCATTATTGCTAATGATGCCAAATGCTACAAATCAACCCATCTCCTTTATAGATGCCTTATTTACCGCGACCAGTGCCGTCTGTGTGACGGGGCTCATCGTCGTCGATACCGCTACCCATTTCACTACCTTTGGGCAAGTGATTATCCTAGGTCTTATCCAAATTGGTGGCCTTGGTATCCTAACTTTCGTGACTTATTTTAGCTACTTCTTTAAGGGTGGTATCAGTTACGAGACCCAGCTTAGTATCAGTGAGATGACATATTCGCCACGTATGGGCGATATGGTGACAACCTTAAAGTCTATTTTATATGTCACCTTTGGTATTGAGGCACTGGCAGCAATACTGATTTATATAAGTGTTTATGATTTGGCAGGCATGAGCATATTTGAGCGTTTATTCTTCTCTATATTTCATGCCGTTTCGGCATTCTGTAATGCTGGATTCTCTACTTTTAGTGCAGGGTTATACGATGAATCACTGCGCTTTAATTATCCTTTACAGCTGATTATCAGTATTACCTTTTTATTTGGTGGTATGGGCTTTTTGATTGTCGTTAACTTGCTCCGTTATCTGCGTCATCGTATGCAAAGAGCGTTGTGTCGTGATGGACAGCACTATGCCTACCAGCCGTGGCTGCTGAGTATCAATAGTCGGATCACTTTAATCACCTCTGGCGCTTTGCTGTTAGTAGGGCTGATTGGGGTGATGATGTTTGAATATCATGGTGTGTTGGCTGAGCACAGCAGTTGGTATGGCAAGCTGGTAGCGGGTCTTTTTACTGCTGCGACACCGCGAACCGCAGGCTTTAACAATATCGATATGAATGCCTTGGCTTTTCCAACTATTATGCTGACCATTTTTTTGATGTGGATTGGGGCATCTCCAAACTCTACTGGTGGTGGTATTAAAACCAGCACCTTTGCCATTGCTTTCCTAAATACGTTGAGTTTGGCACGTGGACAGACCAAAGTTGAAGTGTTCAAACGCGAAATTGCAGATAACTCAATTCGCCGTGCGTTTTCTGTTATGTGGCTGTCCTTATTGGTCATTGGGCTGGGCGTGACTTTAATCAGTTATGATCAGCCTGAGCTTGATTTGATTAAAGTGATATTTGAGTGTTTTTCGGCTTATAGCACGGTGGGCTTAAGCTTAAATCTGACCACAGAGCTGTCTACTTTTAGCAAACTTGTGGTGTCATTCATTATGTTCGTTGGGCGTGTCAGTATGCTGACGATTTTTATTGCCTTACTCAAAAATAGACATGAGCGTAACTACCGTTATCCAACGGAAGAGATTACTATTAACTAACCCGTCCCATCACTACCACTATAGTATAGAAGTGAGTGACAAGGAGTATTATGAAATTCATTATCGCAGGTTTGGGCAGTTTTGGGTCTTCGCTTGGTATGGCGCTGACCAGTCAAGGTCATGAGGTCATTGCTATCGATAGCAGTATGCAAAAGGTTGAAACCTATAAAGAAGTGATTACTCATACCATCTGTATGGATGCGACCGATGAATATACGGTTAATGGTCTACCGATTAAAGACACCGATATTGTCGTGGTAGCTATTGGTGAAGACCAAGGTGCCAATGTCATGGCGACCGCGCTATTTAAAACGCTAAAAGCACGGCGTTTGATCAGTCGTAGTATCAATCCACTACACGAAAAAGTCCTACAAGCGATTGGGGTTGATGATATTTTTCATCCTGAGAAAGAGGCGGCAATGCGCTGGGCAAAACGGCTGTCCTTGCGTTATTTTGTAGACTCGTTCGAGTTAAGCGACAACTTTAGTATTGTCGAGATTAGTATTCCTACTGATTTGATTGGTAGAACCATCGGCGAGCTACAGCTTGAACACCGATTTAGTATCAAATTGCTCAGCACCATGCGTTATGAGCACTATGAAGACAGCTTCGGTCGTATGCAAACCAAACCAAATATACAAGGCTTGGCAGCACCTGAACAAGTACTACAAGATAATGATGTGCTGGTCATTTATGGTGCAAATGAACATATTAATAAGTTTTTACGTAGTGTTGGGGTTAAAGCCCGTTAAATAAGGAAAGAGGCCATGAGAAAATATCGAGTATCTATGCTATGTCTGACTGCCCTGATATTGTTTTCAGGCTGTGATCGGTCTATACAAGATCCAAATGTGATGTTTTCAGAGAAGCATAAGGACCCAATTCAAGAGCTGGAAAAAACGTCGAAAGAAACGGATCACAGCCAGTTTGGCTACAAACAAACGTTTTATGTGCCCATATATTCGGACATTTATACCGATCGAGACAATCGCAAAGTATTGCTTTCTGCGACACTCAGCGTACGTAATACCACGTTAAAAAAATCATTATATATCAATAAAATTGATTATTATGATACTGATGGTGCCTTAGTAAAGTCCTACTTAAGAGCTCCTATTGAGCTGCCAGCGATGGCAACTCTCAATTATATTGTCGAAAAAGAAGAGGATAAAGGGGGTTCTGGTGCCAACTTTATTATTGAAGTAGAGGGGGTAGACGATACCGTTACGCCTGTCATTGAGGCAGTCATGATTGGTAATTTTAGCAATAAAGGCTTTGCTTTTAGCACGGAGGGTACGCCTGTTGTGCATTGATAAATGTATGCCTCAGTGTGAATAATCATCAAGAGTTTCATATCTATTAAGATTTGAGTGTCGAGAATCTACTGATGAACGTATTAGGTCTAAGCAAAGGTGGATCGGTTTTGTGAAAAGACTTATCTTCACTCTTGCTGCTTTCTTTTATAAGGTTATTAATAATACACGGTCACAGTCACCCTATCAGAATAGGTATCAGGGGTGACATCAGTGTTCGGTACAGTAACGTACACTGTATGGGCTTTCGCCGCACCATCTCCTGTACCTGTTACACCATTGGTGAGGGCGGCATAAGTATTTCCGTTATTGCCCCATTCTGTACCGCTTGCATCAGATTGTAGTTGATAAGGTAAGGTAGGCTCGGCATTGGTTCCTGTCATAACGCCCTGACCATTTATATCCTTATTCGAAGGCGCTAAGCCAATATTATAAAAAGTCGTATTGGTACAGGTGACATTGATAAGGTTGCTTGCTGAACCTATCGTGGGCACAGTTGATGCCGAAACGCGTCCAAGATCCAATACACCTGCCGTAGTAACTGCGCAGTGAGCGTCAACAGATGCCTGACTGGTATATGTAAATGCGTAGGTTGAGGTATCAGTAACCGCCAGACAATCATTAGGCGCACTACTGCCATCCACTGAGTTCACAGTCATATATATCTGATTATTAAGTGTGTAATCTCCTGAAACCAGCTGCGTCTGCCCAGCGAGTGTTTGCGCATATACTGTAATATTGCCTTTGATAAGTGTGCTACTCCCATCACTACTAAGTGTCAGTTGTAGCGGATTGGCTTTACTAATAGGCGCACCATGGCTTAAACTTGAAAATAAATCAAAAGCCAATGTTGTATTGTTCGGTCCAAGTAGCTTGTGGTCATCGGTGTTCAAAGGACCAAAGGTATAGCAAATTCTAGCAGTTGACGCGCGTCCCTCACTGCCTCTGCATTCATAGTTAATGGTCGCTGAGGTTGAGGTTGTACTTGAGAAGGGATTGACAGGACCGAAGTTTAAATTACTGATGGTGTTACTCGCTTGAGTACAGCTAATAGCGGCATTTGCGGTTATAGGGTTGGCTAAGAATAAACCCACTACTAGTATGATCAATAGATGATAGCTTTGGAGTCGTAACATTATTGTGCCTTTTTACAGATAAAAGGTCCGAGGAGCGGAATCTCATCGCCTTGCTTGGTGTACTCAAAGCGCACGGTACAAATGCCATCAGCAGGGGTAGTGACCTCAAGTGTATTGTGGGCATCCAATGTATCCAAATATACCTCACCATCAAAACCCACTACAGTGGTTGGCGTATCTTCGTTGGAGATCAAGGTGACTTGACTGCCAAGGGCAATCGGTTGCTCATCGCTATCGATTAATACAATGGTTGCTGAGCGCACAGGGGTAATATCAAAAGCAACCATCACCCCTGCACGGTCGGTTGGGGTTGCGTCCAGACTGACTTTATTAATACGTAAGTCAGCAGGCAACTGCATGGGGTCGATACCAATCTTATTCTCTTGATAGGCATTGAGCGGTGTCACCAAAAGTAGCCCGCGGCGGTTGGTCGTGCCGATGGGATTGTTTTGCAATAGGACGGGCACATCAGCGATACCGCCGGTCGATACCACCGCAAATCCGCTATTAATTTGGCGCGCAGGAAACATGCCGCCGCCCATCATCACAAGTGACCCTGTGCCACTGGCGTAAGTGGCATAGCTGTCATCATTACTACTGATACCAGCCTGAACCCGTCCGTAGCGTCCAAGATAGCTTAGCTCAGCCAACGCGCCTGTACTGTCTTTAGCATTACTATTTAAGCTGTCGTCTGATTGGCTAGCCGCGCTGTGGCGTACCTGCGCGCGCCAATCAATGCCACCTGCGCTTGGCGCTGATTTTGAGATATCTGCTGTGATGATGTCTTGCGCTGCGGTGTGTTGCAAGCTACTTCGCATTGACATATTGCGATCTAGTGATAGCGATGCGCCTATCGACAGGCTACTTTTTGCTGATTGGTCAAAGTCATGGTTATAATTGAGGTTCATACTTACTCGTCTGCCAAAGGATTTGGACCAAGAGACACGGGCAAATCGCGTGTCCTCTTTTTCAGCTTGCGCAACCTGATGGTAACTTAGCCCAAAATTACCGAGCGTAGGTATGCTGTAACCCGTAGATATTTGCTCACTTCGATGTACAGGGGCATTGCCATATTGCGAGCCTACATCGCGATATACACCAGAAGTTCCCAGCGCATTAAAACCTATGTTAAAGCGGCGATTGTTCCATGAATAATTGGTGCTGTACTGCATGCCGCTTTGTCCCTCACTATGGCTTGCGGCTAGCGAGGCAAACAAAATACCACCAGCGCCCCCCAATAGCCAAGTCCCACCAACCCCTGCATTGGAGAGACCGTGCGTCACTTCGGCATGGGTTTCAGCGGTAAAACGGTTGGACACCCCATGGCGCCAAGTAGCACTGGCGGCAAGCGCATCTCCATAATCAAAAGATTCTGTACCATAATTTTCACGCACTGCGCCAAGCTCAACTGACCAATCAGACAGTCCGGGTTGGAGCAAACGATGGGTGTCATATAACGAAAAAGTTAGCGTCTTGCTTTGACCTAAGGCATCGGTGACTACCAGCTGCGCCGTTCCTGCACCACTAATGCTGGGCGCGGTGTCCAGCTCAAAGGGACCGGCGGGCACCTCACCGCTATAGTGTTTAAGACCATCAACAAACAGCTCTACCTTTGAGGGTAGGGTTGCTGAGCCAAAAAACGATGGCAACGGTGTGGTCGAGCGATAAGGCTGCAGATTAAAATTAGTACCGATTTGTAGACCGCCCAATCGTGTCGACCGCGTCCATGATAATGCACCGGTCAGAATATCGCCTGCCCGAACCGTCAGCAGTTTATCAGGGAAGGACTGACTCCAGCTGGTATCAAGGCGCACAGTTTGTCCATCCCATTGACTGTGACGACTGTCATTAGTAGCTGGTTTTGCAGTCGTTAAAGCGGTAGAGCTGACCACGCCAAGCGCATTAAAGGCGCGCAGCTCCGTATAGGCGCTCAGACTTTTAGTGCTATTCTGGTTTTGACTGCCATACAGGTTGTAGTTTAATAACAGACCGGGCGAAGCGCTCGCTTTTGGGCGCTTATTGGTACGCGTACTATGGGTAGTCGTATCTAGCTTAAGCATACTTAGGGGTGCGATAAGGGTCAATGTTTGCTGGCGCGCATCGTAGTCGATTTTTAGCTCAGACAGGCTGTCAAGGGCGATAGGGTCACGGCTTGCCTGTAGCGATGGAGGCAACACAAAGCTCAGCTGTTGCAAGATAGCTGCTGTTGCCCAAAGGCGCTCATCACGGTAGTCGAAGTGTACTAGACCCTTACTGGCACCATTCAGCGTGACGTCCAGATATAAATCCAGCCCTGCATCGTCATCATCACTATAACGGTCCAAATCAAGCTGAGCCAAATCCGCATCTATATTAGCCTGAGCAATGGTATCCGTTTGAGCCTGAATGGTAGGCGCTACCGCTGTCGCAGCAGGCAAAAAAGCAGCGCTGGTATCAACGCTGCTCGTAGAGATATCTTTATTCGGTACCGCAGCGTGGCTAATAGAGACGGCCACACCTTGTAAAAAAGCGGCATTAGCGAGTGTTTGTGTCCAGCGTGACGTCAGGTGTCGTCTGTGTACCATTTAGCATAACCTTGAATTTACCCCCAGAAGTTAAAACAGAAGGCAGTATTTTCAGTGTCCAGTTCATAGTCGCACCGGGTAACACATAACCAAGTAAACCTTGATGAATATCCGTACTCGTACCGGCCGCATCAGTAAAGCTCAGCCCTACTAATTTGGCATGACCATTACCAGTGTTCTTGACACGGAGTTTCACCTCTTTACCATCCGGTTGCAGATGAGTACTCCACTGCAATTGTGGACTGGTCTTAGCCACGTCAACCGGCTGAACAAAAACCGGTAGCGAGTAGCTCATCGCAAACTGTAGCCCGCTGGTGTTTTCAGGCAGCTTAACTGGCACCTCATTGACCAACAGTCGGTACGCGTCCTCAACCGCGCCTGCACCTTGCGGCGGCGCTTTGGCGCGGATGATACGTACCAACTGCCGCTCACCAGGCTGTAGCTCAATCATCGGCGGACTGGCAAGCAGTCCGCGCGATGGGGTAAGCGTGTCACCTGATCCATCCTGCGTCCACTGCTGTACCCGCACATGTGCTTGCACCATAGTGTTACTGGTGTTACTGAGGGTCAGACCACTCGCCGTCTCGCGCGCTTGTAAGCTTAACGAGATGGGCGATACCTGTAAACCCGCTGCCACTGCCACACTAGAGGATAGTAGCAAGGTAGCAATAAGGGTAGGTCTTAGCATATGCCGTAGCCGAAGAATTAGCATAGGTATTAGTAAGTTACTGTGATATTAACGGTATCTGTATAAGTCCCAGCTTTAAGGTTATCTATAGCACCTGGAAGTATGGATGCATATACAGTATGAGAATTTCCTTGTTCAGCTGCCATACCTCTACCTGTACCTGGAACATCCGCCGTACCAGTATTACTCCATTCAGCCCCACCAGTATCTTTTAGCAGTTTATAAGCAACCGTAGTAGGTGAAACTTCACCGTCAGACAAAGAACCTGAGCCTAGTAGACCAATATTGTAGCCTGTTCCGGTAGAGCAGTTCACTGAGATAGCAGCAGCTGATGCTTCTGTGACAGTCGCGCCAGCAGCAAAAGTACCAAAGTCAATTTTGTGAGTATCTGTTAGAGAGTTTACCTTACAAATTTCTGTAACAGCAAGTTCGACACCGAAAGCACCAGTATCTGTGGCAGCATTCGCACTAGAGATTACAGCAAAACTACCAACGGCAAATACGGCCGCGGTCATAACCGATTTTTTAAATAACATGGTAAATCTCCAAAGGATTAGGTTTTCTAGCGTTTTCAAAAATATAAAATTTAGGATTCAACTGAATACTAAAATTTACCATAGTAAGATCTAAAATCAGATCTTTTAATAATTTGGAACCTATCGGCACAGCGCAATTACCTGATAATAACAATATATATACATTTATTATATAAACTAAATATATATTCAAGTATTTGTATATATATTGTAACATATATGTGTTCAACTGTACACTCAAATAATGCTTAAAACTTACATTTAGTGCGTGATGGTTAGTTAGTTAAACTTGGGTCATAGAAGGCAGTAATAAAGCTCGATATGTTTTTAATATCCAGCCCTAAGTCTTTGATGTATAGCGGAAACTGGATACTTAAGGACGTTAAATAGGTTAGATAAATGTTATATCTTTCTTGCAGTGAGGATGAGTGAAATATGCTCACTGTTTTTAACAAGGTTTATGATTGGTGATAGCTATTCTTTAGCGAATAGAATGTAGTGATATCTAAAAATTAAAGTTTAGATTTTATAATGATTGAGAGCTTGTTAAAAAGGTCGGCTAGCCTTAGTTAGCCGATCTTTTTGATAGCGCTAGACAGATTAATTATCGCTTTGAGATACCGCTAAATCACTAGCATAAGCAAATAAAGCGGGCGCGCCGCCAGTATGCCAAAACAACACACGGTCCGTTTTTTTGATTTTACTGGTACGAATCATATCGAGTAATCCGCCCATCGCACGACCTGTATAAACAGGATCTAATAATATCCCTTCCATTTGCGCGGTCATAGCAATGGCTGCATTTTCTAGTGCACCAATCACTCCATAACCGTCTCCCACATAATCAGAATTAAGCAATAGATCTGACTCTGAAAAGGTGTAGTCTGCCTTAATCAATGCTGCCGTGCTATTGGCGAGGGAGACAATATATTGGTCAAACGGCACCGTATCGGTTTCACCTTTATCAATATTGATACCCACTATCTGATAAGGTGAATTAAAGATTTTATTGCCCAGCATCAAGCCCGCTTGTGTGCCACCGGAGCTGGAGGCAAAAACGATATGCGTGAATGAGATATCCCTCTCTTGACGTTGTAATTCAAGCTCTTTAAACGCTTCAACAAAGGCAAAAGCACCGAGCTCGCTTGAGCCGCCATAAGGGACAATATAGGGTTTCTTACCTTCTTTCTTGAGTTGTTCTACGATATCAGGAATGTCTTCTCCTTTACGGTTGCTGCCTGCCCAGTGGATATGACAGCCAAAAATCTTATCCAGTAAAAGATTGCCTTGCAACTGTTCTGGTTCTTGTCCACCCAAAACCAGATGGCATTCAAGTCCCAAACTGGCTGCGGCAGCTGCGGTCTGGCGACAATGGTTTGACTGCGCGGCACCTGCTGTCACGATTGTATCCGCACCTTCAGCAAGGGCGTCCCCAATGATAAATTCAAGCTTTCTGGTTTTATTACCGCCTAATGCCAGTCCCGTATTGTCATCGCGTTTCATATAAATTTTAGGACCATCGAGTGCTTTGCTTAATCTGGTCAGCTCAATCAACGGCGTTGGGAAAAACCCTAAAGGTTGCCGATTCATACTCGGCAGGCTTGGTATAGATTTATTTTGCATCATTCATCCTCTTTGAGATAAGGCAAGCTACAGATACTTTTGAATAATATCCGACCATAATAACAATTTGAGTCATACGGACTTCCTATAATTATAAGCTATAAATGCGAATGACTCAGTCTTGGCGAGCTACTGCTATTTACTTTCATATTAGTATGAAATCTACTTCGGAAAATTTTGGGGTATTTCAATGATTCAACCTAAAAAAATGGTGGTCATACATAGAGTATAACCACCACCGGAGAAGTATTTCGAGAACAGAGTAACTAAAACTTAAATAGCAGGCTTAAATTTTCTACGGTAGATACTACGTATTACAGGCATGAATACCATCAAAATAGCCAACAACCATAGCACTACTGTGATAGGGCTGCTCCATAAGATACTAAGCTCGCCTTGTGAAATAGACAGGGCACGTCTTAAGTTCGACTCCATGAGCTCACCCAATACATAGCCCAAAATAAGCGCTGATAAGGGAAAATTTAGTTTGCGCAAGAAGTAACCAAATACACCAAGTGCCACCATAAAGACCAAGTCAAAAGTCGTGCTATGGATAGAATATACGCCAACGAAACTGACCGCAGCAATGGCTGGTATCAGGATGTAGTTCGGCACGTCAAGCAGTTTGGCGAACAAACCCACCAAAGGGATGTTCATGATCAATAAAATCACGTTACAGATAAATAGTGAGGCAATCAGACCCCATACGATATCTGGCTGCTCAGTAAATAACTGCGGACCCGGTGTGATGTTATATAACGTCAACGCACCCATCATGACTGCTGTCGTACCAGAACCCGGCACACCTAGCGTCAACATTGGCACAAATGAGCCACAAGCTGAGGCATTATTTGCCGCTTCTGGTGAGGCAACACCTCGAAGATCACCATTACCAAAAGTACCGGTATCACCAGCGATTTTGCGTTCACTGGCATAAGTCATTGCACTGGCAATCGTTGCGCCTGCACCTGGTAAGATACCAACGACAAAGCCCATGAGACCACTGCGTAGCATTGCCCCGAAGGCAAAAGTAAACTCTTTAAAGTTTAAGAGACTGCGTTTACCTTGTTCAATAACCTTGTGTCCCGTCGTGGTTTTTTCGAGTAAGATTAGAATTTCACTCACACTAAAAAAACCAATAACAATGGTAGTAAATTGAATACCATCAGATAGGTTGACGGAATCAAAGGTAAAGCGATAGATACCCGTAACGGCATCAACCCCAACAGTTGCTAGACCAAGACCAATTAATGCGGCAATACCCGTCTTAACTGGTTGATCACCTACCAAACCACTGAGGCAGGTAATCGCAAATACCATCAGTACAAAGTATTCAGCAGGTCCAAATGAGATTGCCCATTTGGCTAATAACGGCGCAAATAGCACCACGCCGATTGTTGCGATAGTGGCACCAACGAAAGAGCTGACAGCAGATAAAGACAGTGCAATACCAGCCTTGCCTTGTTTTGCCAATGGATAGCCATCCAAAGTCGTCATAATGGCGCCGGCATCACCGGGTACGTTAATGAGAATGGCAGAAATACGACCACCATATTCACAGCCAAGATACACGGCTGCAAGCAGAATGAGCGCACTCTCAGGCGGCAAACCAAGGGCAAAAGCAAAAGGCAGTAATATCGCCACACCATTAATCGGGCCAAGACCCGGCAACATACCCACAATCGTACCTAAAAAAGCGCCGATCAGTGCAAGAAGTAAGTTTTTTGGGGTAGATGCAACAGCAAAGCCATGCATCAAAAAATCAAAAGTATCCATATTGGCTATCCTATTATCCCTGACAACAATCCGAGTGGTAATTTGACATCTAAAAATAGGTCAAATAAGACATATAAGCCAATACTGATTAACACTGAAAAGATAAAACTCTTTAGAGGATTACCTGCAAACAGTAAACCTACGGCGAAAGACATCAGAATAGTGGCAAGAATAAAGCCCAATACTTCAAAAATGAGACCATAGACCAATAAGGCAAGCGCACATAAAATAAGATTACGGATGATCGTTTTGTTTAAACCCAATTCAATCGCTTTAGTAAAACTGGCGGGACGAAAAGCAACGACTAAGCAGCCAAAGGCAAGCAGGGAAAAGATTAAAATAGGGTAAGGACGAGGACCAATTGGGTCATAAGCAATAGGGGCAACATAACCAATGGCTAAGTATATTAAGAATATACTGACCAGTGCCATCAGCCCGGAAAACAAACGTTCCATTGTCATAAGGAGTATTCCTTGAATTTTGGGGGCAAAAGGCTGACAGATAGACATCCTGCCAGCCCTTTGAGAAATACCAAAACATTTGATATTCAATTACTAAAGGTTATTAAATCTCAATGTAACTATTTGGTTGGTGCTGCTTCAACAAGACCATATTCAGCAGATAACTCGCGTAGTTCGCCCGTACGTTTATAAACGTAGGCTTGTAGCTCATCGCCAGTCATAGAGAAAGGTAGCAGTTCTTGTTGCTCACGTATTTCAGCGAATTTCGGATCAACAAGCATCTTATCGAAAGCCTCTTTCCACCAGTTATAAGCACTAGGGCTTACGTCTGGACCCATGTAGTAACCACGAACGACTGGCCACGTCACATCATAACCTTGCTCTTTCGCAGTAGGAATATCGGTCATCGTCCCGCCCAATCTTTCATCTGCAAATACTGCTAATACACGTAATTTACCTGCATTGGCTTGCGGCATAATCTCAGCAATACCGGCACTAACAACAGTAATATGATTGCCCATCACTGCTGTGATCGCCTCGCCGCCGCCTTCCATGGCAACATAAGTCATGTCACTAGGCTTAACCCCAACGGCTTTAGCTAAAATAGCGGTTTGCATCCAATCTTGACCGCCAACACTACCGCCAGCACCAAAGCTGATAGCTTTTGGATCTTTTTTGAGTTCAGTAACTAAGCCAGCTAAATCTTTGATAGGAGAGTCTGCGTTGACTGCGATAGCGCCATAATCAGTACCAACGCCAGCTAGCCATTTCACGTCTTTTTCAGTAAATTTACCAAATTTACCTTGCGATAAATTAAGGATAGAGCCAGTAGAGAAGGCAATAATGGCATCGCCATTATCCCGATCATTGGCAACGATTTTGTTATAAGCAACAGCACCGACGCCGCCTGGCATATAGGTGACGCGCATAGGATCTTTTAAGATACCAGTATCTCTTAAGCCAGCTTGGGCAAGCTTACAAGTCAAGTCAAAACCGCCACCTGGTTTGGCAGGCGCAATACATTCTGGACGTGAAGGGGCAGTGAGCTCAGTTGAGCCATCTGCGGTAGTCGCATCTGTACTTGCAGTTTCGTTTGCATTGTTACAAGCGGTCAAAGATAGGATAGACAGGCCAAGAGCCAGATAGGATAGTTTTTTCACACGACACTCCTTGTGTGTATTTTTACAATAAAAATTCAATAGAATTTTGGCCAAAATATAAAGTTATTACAGGTGAAGTGAAGACTCGATTAACGAGATGACTAAACTTCGTAACAGTAGAGATTTATCACTTGCCAAAAGTAACAGAATATTTTAAAAATAACAAGAAACATATGTATGTATATATGAATTTTATAGTAATATATTAAATTGAAGGCGGCATAATATCTCCTGTTATAGCAATATGCAGGATGAATACATGATATGAATACCTTCAAAAGAAAACATTTAATTTAACTAAAACAGATAGATAGGATGATTTAGTGATGGCGGAGATGATTTAGATGTATCAAAAATCACGTTGATATCAATACCATTACGAAGCTATGACAACGATTTGAGAAGTTATGAATTTAGTGAGAAAAATAGATATATGGGGATCAAAATATAGCAGACAGGTGTAAAAATTTTAAAAAACCACGGTATATTTTGCCTATGAGAAGTTAAAATATCAGCTGGATAAGTAAAATTGCGAGTATTCCAATACCAATATCTAAGGGCACTGCCTTGAATAATAGCGCATTAAAAAGCTTGTCTTTGTTTATAACGACTTGAGAAGCGCCTAACATCAGACTACCTCCTGATGAGAAAGGCGAGAGTGATGAGCTTTGCGCCCCCACAACAATACAGGTAAATAGTAATAAAGGGCTTAGTCCAGAGGCAACGGCTAGGGGCAGGACCATAGGGAATAAAGTAGGGGCGACTACCCCGAGCGTACTAGCAAATATCGACATAATGGCGCTAATCACAAAGACTAAAATCGGTATCATCCAGATAGGTACATTGGTACTTAGCCATTCTGTCAGCTCGTAAATAACGCCTATTTCTACTCCGAGGCTGATTAACATACCAACACCACAAATCATAATGAGGGTATTCCAAGGTATTAAAGCAATCACTGCTTTTTCATCGCCTAATTTTAAAAATAAGCTCACTAAAGCAAAAAATATGGCGATAAAACCAATGTCAATCCGAGCGTTCAAAAACTGAATCGCTGATACTTGTGGCATGAGTAAATTTAAAATGGGCACGATAAGTACAATAGCCATCATAATAAAAATCAGTATAAGAGACTGTTTTTGCTTACTGTCAAAGGGTTCTGGTATGGTCGTCTGAATCGCGATTTTGCTGTTTTTGGCATTGATAAAGCTATAAGCACCCAATACAATCATAGGCATTATAAAAGTGACAGCGAATATCCCTAACACATAAGTAAAGGTATTATCATTTGCGACGCCTGCGCCGCGCATCAGCTCTCTAAAAATAACACCGCTTTGTGAGGTGATAAAGTTAGCACCCGCTAAGGCACCATAGTTCACTGATAAAGTAGCAATGACAAGATTTAAGTTAGTGCGTTTAGACAACAGCAGGATCATAGGTGCCATCGTTGCTAAGACCGTATAATAACCAGCGCCTAAGCCCGCAATAATCGTGGCCACAAGGAAAATAACCAAAGGTAAGAATGCGGGAAAGTGACGGCACTTATAGATTAAATGATTAGATAGCTTTTCTAAAGCACCGTTAGCTAGGGGAAAGTTGTAGAAAAGAGTCACCGCAAAAATAACAAAGAAAATTTTGAGAGGCCATAGCTCAACAATTTCATGTGCCTTCATCCCCATACCGAAACAACCGATTAGATATGAAAATGCAATAGCAAATAGGCCAATATTAATCTTAGTGGTATAGCCCAAAATGATACATATCACGATGGCGGCTAGAATATAAAGAGTCACGACTACTCCTTGACCTTAACTGTATGAATTCTATAAAAAACCATAGCAGTTTTTACAGAGTAAAGAGTATTACGCTAATATTGACACAGGGTTTTCTGGACTAGAAGAGCTTATAAATCTTCAAAGTGCATTTGTTTGAATAGAATGATAGCAAAAAAGTTGGCGTTAATTAGGAAAGATTAATCATAAAAATATAATAATGCTTTAATATTAATGTGATACCTAGCAAATGCGCTGAAAGTTTAAGAGAAGTTGATCAGAGATAACGTAGTTTTACAGCAATAGCAGTGCTTGACGAGATTGAAACAGTTAATAAAAACCTTTCCACTGTGGTGAAAAAAATGCTAAATAATTTCAAAGAATTTAAAATGCCACGTTATGAGCAAGTGCGATGGCATATACAGACGTTACTGACAGAGAGTAAGTGGGATGAAAACACACCCTTACCGACGGAGCAGGAGTTTGCAGATAAGTATGAAGTATCTGTAGGAACCGTCCGAAAAGCGGTCGAAAAATTGGTAGAAGATGGGGTGTTAATAAAGCAGCAAGGCAAAGGCACCTTCTTAAAACGTCCAGATTTTGCAAGCTCACTATTAAGGTTTTTTAAGTTTCGTGATAAAGATGCTCGCTATGTCACACCGACGGGCATAATTAAAAAAATCATGGTTATAGACGGTATTGATGACATTAATAAAAAACTAAATATAGGTAAAAACAAAGCGCTCATTTATATAGAGCGTACGCGTATGGTTGAAGACAGAGTCTTGTTAAGTGAAAAGATTTGGTTACCTAAGAGTCGCTTCCAAGCTTTTGCAACCTTAAATCCTGAAGATTTCGAGAATCTTCTCTATCCATTTTACTATACCAAGTGTGGTCAGTTTGTGTCGTCTGCTGTAGAGACGCTGTATTTTATAACCGATCACAGCGACGATTATTTGGGCAACACTAAGCAAGAAAACTTAGTTAAGGTATGCCGCATTGCGAAGAATCTAGAAGGCGATCCTATCGAATATAGAGAATCCTATGGGCTGGCAGAGAAGTTCAGCTATGAAATCAATATTATTTAGGCGTTTATTAAACCTATATCGATAATTAAGTGACCGTTTGAGATAAACAGATTAAAAGACAGTACCTTTAGGAAATACTAAAAGTACTGTCTTTTTTGCATATATTTTTCTGTTTTATCCATTACCCTGTATTGCGTAGACCTGCTGCCAAGGCATTAATACTACGGATTAATGGATCTTCAACGTCGAGGTCACCATAATTGGTATCGCCTGTCGCGTCTTTTTGTCTGGCACGCTTCAATAGCTCAATTTGGATATAGTTGGTTGGATCTAAATACGCATTCCGCCATTCAAGAGAAGCGGCAAGATTCTGCTGATGCTCTAATAACGACTCTTGGTTAAGTAAGGAGTTTAAACCTGAATAGGTCAGCTCGTGCTCATGCGTCACCGCTGTCATAATCTGTTCACGTAATATCTCATCGTCACATAATTGGCTATAAGCATGAGCAATACTCATATCAGACTTGGTAAACGCCATTTCAATATTGCTAATAAACACGTTAAAAAATGGCCAGCAGTCAATCATTTCTTTCATCAGTGCTTCATCATCGATGACGCTGTGCAACGCACTGCCGACACCATACCAAGCGGGCAGCGTAAAGCGCGCTAATGACCAACCAAATACCCAAGGAATTGCGCGCAAAGTCGTCTTGCTTGGTAGACCTTTATTACGATGGGCAGGGCGTGAGCCAATATTTAATAAGGAGATTTCTGCTACTGGCGTCGCTTGGGAGTAGAACTGATAAAACCCTTCGGT
This sequence comes from Psychrobacter sp. ANT_H59, assembly GCF_008369225.1. Lineage (NCBI taxonomy): Bacteria > Pseudomonadati > Pseudomonadota > Gammaproteobacteria > Moraxellales > Moraxellaceae > Psychrobacter > Psychrobacter sp. ANT_H59. The sequence continues at coordinate 36,829 of NZ_VOBE01000003.1, read as the reverse complement.
ATGATCCGTTAGCTTGCGATAACGCTGCTCACCTGCATCTGCTAAACGCGCAAAGAGCGCTTCATAATGTGGCAGTTCAGGCGGTTGCACCACGAATCTTGAAGAGCAAGCTTTAAGCGTGCCAGTAATGCCCATGGTTAGCTCAAATACAGCGGTATCAGTGTTGGCATATTTGGCATAAAGGACTTCGCCTTGTTCGGTCACTTTGATTTGCCCATGCAGTGTACCGGCAGGTTGCGCGGCAATCGCTTTATGCGTTGAGCCGCCACCACGACTGACAGAGCCACCACGACCATGAAATAGGCGGGTTTTGATGCCATATTCTTCTGCGATACGGTTAATGGTTTGCTGTGCGCTATAAAGCTGCCATGCAGAAGTAATGATGCCTCCGTCTTTTGAAGAGTCCGAATAGCCCAGCATGATTTCTTGGGTATTATCTGAGTGTCGTAGCAACCCTCGATATAATGGATTGTCTAAAACTTCAGGTAGAATTTTATCGATGTTTTTAAGATCTTCTATCGTCTCAAATAAGGGGGCTACTGGCAAGTCGGCAGACAGTCGCCCTTCGTCATCCACTCTACATAAGCCTGCAAAGCGCATGAGTAGCAATACTTCTAATAATTGACTGGCGTTATTGGTCATTGAGATAACATAACTGCCAAAAGTATCTTGCCCAACCAGTTTGCGTAAAGTCGCTACTGAGTGCATCAAGGCCAATTGTTCACGGGTTTTATCCGTTAAATTATCGGTATAAATAAGCGGTGTGCCTGGTTTCTCAAGCAAGCGCGTCAACCACTCTTGGCGCTCGGTTTCATTGAGGCTTTGGTAGTCAGGCAAGTTAGAAGCATTGGCAAAAATATCGGCTATCACTTCGCTATGATAAGACGACTCTTGGCGAATATCGAGCGCTGCCAAATGGAAGCCACAGGTCTTTACCAAACGTATTATATCGAGTAATAAGCCTTCGCCATGTGCAGTATCATGAGTATTCACACTTTGACGGATGATGCGTAAGTCTTCTAATAGTTCTTGTGGATTGGCGTAGGCATCTTTTTTAGCCGCACTATCATTCCCTTTGCTTTGGATTAGAAGATTGGTGGCTTTGACTTTATTCAGGATTAAGGAGAGGAATCTGCGATAAGGTTCATTGCCGTAATCATCAAGATTGTAATCAAAGACTCGTCTGTCGAGCTCACTATAACTTTCAATCTTGGCATACACATCAGGTTCGATAGTAACAATCGTATCACTATGAATAAGCTGACGACGTAGTTTCTTAAGCAACACTTGATAGTGACGCAATACAGTATCTGCATGCATCAATACCGCCATTTCTGTGGTGTCATGAGTGACAAAGGGATTGCCATCTCTGTCGCCACCAATCCAAGAGCCAAAGCTTATGAAAGCAGGTAGAGGGTAGTCTGTTAGCTCAGGATAGATATCAATAATGGCGTTTTTAATGTTACGGTAAACCTTAGGAATGGCGTTGAATAAACTGGCATTGAAATAATGCAGGCCATTATTTATTTCGTCATAGACCAAAGGCTTACGCGTCCGCACTTCATCAGACGACCATAGCAGATCAATCGTTTGCGCCGTTTTTTCTCTGGCTTGCTCGTAGGCAAAACTGTTTTGTGCAACGTTATTTAAGGCATCGCTATGCGTAAATAAACCTTGTAATAAGTTCATCGTTGTACGTCGACGCGCTTCGGTAGGATGGGCGGTAAATACAGGCATGAATTTTAGTTGCTCAATGAGCTCTTGCATCTGTGCTGGCTCAATATTGCGCTCACGACACTCTAGTAAAGTACGGCGAAACGATCCTTCCCAGCTCTGCTCTGATTGCATACGTAATGCATGGCGCTCTTCACGTAGATAATTCTCTTCACTTAGATTGGCTAAGAAAAAATAGATAGAAAAGCTGCGGATGACATTTTTTAAGGCTTGATTGTCCAAAGAGGCAATAAAATCGATGAGCTTCTGCTTATGAGCTTCATTGGGCTCACGGCGCTGTTGAATAAAACCTTTGCGCAGAGTTTCAATAGTATGCAGCGTTTGTTCACCAGTCTGGCGAGAAATCGCATCCCCTAGGAAGGAGCCTAATAAACTAATGCGTTCACGTAATATGTCATTATCTATTATCATCCTTGACCTTCTCCTTAAATTAATTAAAAAATAGTGAAGCAGCAAATCTGTAATTTTGTATAAAGAAAAATACTGCTTAATATAATGTTTAGTAATGAGCAGTGAATAGGATTAATATTCGCTTTTATCAGAGACTTAGTGTTTTTGATAAAAGCGAATCAGCACAGTAATGAGGCGATAAAGGCTGGTAAGCTATCTTCTAAAGTGTAGCATGGGTGACTTCGCATATTAAAGAAGTTAGCGGATTAAGTTAGCGGCAATACCGAGGCGGTTAAAAGCGTGTGAGATTGAAAGTTATAGGATAGGTCAGAAATATGGGCAAAATTATTGGAATACCTTTTATACGTGAATTGGTAGCGTTTGCTAAAAAAGATATATAATTATGATATCTAAAATATAGGCACTGAAAACATGAATATCGAAAGCGACACCGCCAATCAAATCGCTAATCAAATAGAAATCATCTATGAAGATGAATTTCTGGTGGCGATTAATAAAGAGGCTGGGCTGTTGGTGCATCGCAGTTGGCTGGATAAAGGCGAGACACGCTTTGCCATGCAGCTCACCCGTGATGCGGTAGGTTGCCATGTATTTCCGGTGCATAGATTAGACAAGCCTACGTCAGGCGTGTTGTTGTTTGCCAAGAGCTCAGCCGTGGCGCGCAGCCTTACGGAGGCTTTTACTGAACACAAAGTGACCAAGCAATATTTAGCTGTGGTGCGTGGCTATATGTCAGAACAAGGCACCGTTGATTATGCGTTGAGCTTTCAGCCCGATGCTATTGCCGATAAGTTCGCTAATTTGGATAAACCTGCTCAAGAAGCGGTGACCCATTGGCAAAGTTTGGCACAAATTGAGTTGCCATTTGCGGTGTCAAAAAAGCATGACACTAGCCGCTATAGTCTAATGCGCTTAACCCCCGAGACCGGACGTAAGCATCAACTGCGTCGGCATATGAGACATTTATTCCATCATATCGTGGGTGATACCAGCCACGGCGATATACGTCACACACGATTTTTTCGTAATCACTATGATTGTACTCGCATGCTGCTACATGCTCAGAGTTTAGCGCTCAGCCATCCGGTCACCGGTGAGCCATTACTGTTAAAAGCAGGATTAGACGATCAATGGATGCGCATTTTGGAAGAGTTTGCTTGGGTAGAGAGTGCCAAAGATTAACCAGCGTAAAGTTTAGGGTTTATCTTCAAAAGTCATATTAAAGAAGTCGACATACAGGTCTTAGTGTAGTTAGCGGGTTTTAAAATAATAAAGACCGAAAATACGGGTGCTGCAATCGAAGGTTCAGGTTCAGGTTCATAGTGAGGACTTGAACTGACATTTGCTGTCAAATTCGTAGACATTAACTTGGAAGACATCAACTTGGAAGATTACCATTTCAAAAATGCTCATTTGCAGTAATAACTTCACCATTTTTTTCAACCTCTTAACTCAAATCGCTATTTGGACTGTTTCCAAATAATCGTTTATATTCTCGGCTAAATTGGCTGGGGCTTTCATATCCTACTTGCATGGCAATCTGTGATATTTGAGAGTCATTGGTTATGATCAGACGCCTCGCTTCCATTAATCGTAATTTTTTTTGATACTGTAGCGGACTCAACTGTGTAATCTCTTTAAAGTGTTGGTGAAAACCTGAGATACTCATACCACATCGGCTCGCCAAGTCTCCAATCACCACAGGTTCGTCTAAATGCGTTTTTAGCCAATCGGTTGCTTGTGCAATACGGTGAGTATGACTGCCGTTGATAACCAGTTGTCGCAACTTATTCCCTTGTTGTGCCGAGAGCATGCGATAATAAATTTCTTGCTGTATTAAAGAAGATAAAAAATCAGTATCATTTGGACAATCAAGTAAGTTTACCAATCGCTCAAACGCTTGCATTATAGCGTCATCTAATTGCCATTTTATTCCCAAATAACCTTCTTTTACTTGTTGTTGAGGCGGTATTCTAGCGAGTACTTCTTGAATCATCACAAGATTTAATTTCATTGATAAAACGATGACAGGATGGTCTGACGAAGCATGCTTAATATGCATACTTAAAGGAATATCGACAGGGCAAAACATAAGGCTGCTATTGTCAAATTTTTGGCAATCTTTTCCTAAGTAAATCTCGCGCTCGCCTTGTAGGACGATACAGATGCTAGGCTCTTGAATATAGCTGACGGTTTTACTTGGTCTGTCAGCGCAATAGAAAAATAAGTTTGGAATAGTAGATTCGATCGTTTTATTTTTGGGTAATATTTTAAGTAACTGCTCAATGGTCTTTAACTGCATAATTTTTTTCTTGTTTTAAGGTTTGCTTGATAATATAAATTTTTGGATAATTAGGCAAGAGTTTCGTAGGACTGTTCTAACGAATTATTGGTTGCGCATCTATAATAATCCTATCACGACGCATCAAGTCTGATTTTAATCATATTCAATGAATCTAAATAAGGAACGCATAATGAAAATATTTTATAAAACTCGTGCTACAGCAACTGGTGGTCGTTCTGGACATACAGGTCTTGACGATGGTTCGCTCGGTTTTGATTTGGTATCATTTCAGGAAAAAGATAAAGAGGGGGTGAATCCAGAGCAGCTGTTTGCGATGGGTTACGCTGCGTGTTTTGATAGTGCCCTGAACATGACAGCACAACAAATGAAACTACCGGTAACCGCTTCGAAAACATCTGCTCAAGTTGGTATTGGTATGAAAGCTGATAATAGCTATAACTTAGATATAGAGCTGTCTGTCGAAGTATCTGGTATTGATGAATCGCAAGCACAAACTCTAATCGAGACCGCTCATCAAGTTTGCCCATACTCTAATGCCACTCGTGGCAATGTTGATGTGCGCTTGCATGTTACCGTTGTTTAAATAGCATTTGTACTTAATAGCTAATAACGATAAGAAATCACACAATAATAATAAAATTTAAAATTGCTTGGCTAACTAGAGTAGCCAAGCAATTTTTTATGGTACTAAGCAATATAAATACTGTAATATAAATACTAAAATTCTTACACAAGTACCAGTTCATTGATTGCCACTGAGGGAGTTGCAATGGCCAGCAGCGAATTAATAAATCGACTGTATAAGCACTGGGTACATAAGCTGCCAATTACTTTTAGCTCAGATTAAACTGTTTATGGGCGTCTGCTAGATATATGGTACTGACACTCAAAAGGCAGATAATGACTTTTGATGAAGTAGCGCAGACCAGTAAAGTTAGCAACTAAGGTAAGTAATGATATAATGCTCCGATAATCGATATTTTATAAAGGGTTTACCTTATGGCTCGTACAGCTAGCGCATTACACATTTTAGTAAAAGACAAAGAACAAGCTGAAGATATCCTTGCCAAGCTTAAAAAAGGCAACATGTTTGATGTGTTGGCTAAGAAATACTCAACTTGCCCCTCAGCTAAAAAAGGCGGCAGCTTAGGTGAGTTTAAACAAGGCGATATGGTACCGCCATTTGATAAAATTTGCTTCAGCGGCGAACTCCTCACTCCACACTTAGTGAAAACCAAATTTGGCTGGCATGTGGTTAAAGTGCTTTACAGAACGTAAGAGTTAGAGTCGAAGCTTTGATTGATATCAATCTAGTATTTTCCGGTACATCCCATATTGCCCTAATAAAAAAAGCCTCAGTCGTTAGACTGGGGCTTTCTAAATATTTGGTAGGCATAAGCAGACTTGAATTGCTGACAACACCCTATATCGTTCAAAGTAAGTCGACCAAATATCATAATACGACAATATCTTATATGTATTGATTTTATTAGCTTACAGAATCGATTCTATAGGCTGTTTTTTATGTGTCATCGATATTGTACATGGCTATGCATTATAAGGTTTAAAAGTGATGGCGACATTTACTTTTCACCACACTCACAGCATTTCTAACACCTATCACATTTATCACAAGTTGATGCCGCGCTGCAGCCACACTTCGAGCTAGTTACAACTAGCGCTATCACGTATCGCTGGTATCAATGAGTTCACTCCATCTTTAGACGTTACTTTGATGATAAGTCTTCGTCTGTGATGACTCATTAAGTCTGTCACTACTCCCTAATTAAGACAACAATACCGCAATCAGTGGCTTTATTGTTGGATGCATCACAATAGATAGTGCTCTTGGACATAGGTCACACATAGCTCATAAAAAGCTTGAGCGGGCGGGGAAATAGATTTGTCAGCCAGTTTAAAGATGCCGATTTGTCTGTTTAAAGAAGGGTCAAGTAAGTTTATCCAAACCAGCTCGGGTTCATTAGAGGGAAAGGCGAGTTTCGGTAGGGTGGTGATACCAAGATCGTTTCTTAACAATGAGAACAGTGAGGTGATATTTTCTATTGTGTAGCGAGCTTTGCGATTGAGCACTTCTGCGGGTGTGTTCTCAAGTAATCGACAGGTGCCATTATAAATAAAAGGCTCTGCCATGAGTTGTTGCCATTTTAGCCCTTGAGAGTGACGCGATTCATGATTCAGCGCATTACTTTTAAGACAAACCACGCCGATAGGGTCTGATATAAGTGCGGTAAAATCAATATCTGTTTGATTGATACTCGTACAATTACCTAATGCCAAATCCACCTCGCCCGTGAGCAGCCGGTTTGCAACGCCAACCGCGTTATCATCTATCAAAACAATTTCAATATCAGGATATTTCTTTGAATAGGCGACCAATACGCTAGGTAGTAGCTTAGTCACCAGTGATGGTACGCTAGCAATTCTTATCTTCCCTTTATCGCCTGCTGCGGTCGCTCTTAAGTCCTCTTCAAACGCTTGATAAACACTAATGAACTGCTGAATCTTTGGCAAGCAACTTTCCCCAAACGGCGTCAGTGTTGCTTTATTACCACTTTCGAATAAACGCTGATCCAGTGTTTTTTCCAGCTCTTTTATAGAGGCGGATAATGCGGCCTGTGTTCTATTGGCGCGGTTGGCTGCCACACGAAAACCCCCTTCTTCTACCACAAACAAAAAATGTCGTAACTGTTGTAGTTTCATAATCGTTAGTGCCTTTGTGCTTGCTGCTGTTGATCAGATACTGTCTATTATAGCGATAGATTAAATCTATCATATTTAATATTTAATTAGTTAGATTTGTCATTATTTATTGCGTAGGATAACCAATAACACAGAAATTGCCAAACCATTCATTCAAAGGATATGACGATATGACGACTCCCTCAACCAAACAAGCGGTTCAGACTTCACTTTATGCCTCAAAAGCACCTCTTGAATGGGCAGTCACGAGTAATGGCACGTTATACACCGCGCAAATTCCTATTGATGAAAACGGTGATGTGGTTGCAGGTGGTATCGAAGCCCAAACTCGGCAAACCCTTGATAATTTAAAGCATACTTTAGAATGTGCCAATGTAGGCATGGACTCAGTCTTACAGGTACTCATTTATGTTACTGATCGTGAATATCTAAAAACGGTCAATCAAGTCTATGCGGAATATTTTACAGCACCCTATCCAAATCGCGCGGCTTTAGTGATAGCAGGACTTGCTCGTGAAGAGATGTTGGTTGAGCTAGTCGTATACGCGAACGTACCATAATTTTTCCACTATATTTATACAGCTCTTTAAATCATTTTATCACTTGAATTTTAATAAACTGAGGACGCTACTATGTCAGCTCAAAACATACAAAAAGTATTACAGCAAGACCCGCAGCAATCACTTTATATCAATGGTGAGTGGCAAGCGGGTAACGATACTATTGCTAATATTAACCCGTCTGATATCACTGAAACTATCGGCGAGTTCGCCCAAGCCAGTAGCGATCAAGTCAAGGACGCTATTGCTGCTGCCCGCCAAGCGCAGCCAAAGTGGGAGGCAACGCCGTTAGAGAAGAAGCAATCTATTCTACAGGCGATTGGCGATGAGATGATTGCCCGTTGCGATGAATTAGGTACTTTATTGTCACGTGAAGAAGGCAAGCCATTTCTTGAGGGTCGTGGTGAGATTTATCGTGCAGGTCAGTTCTTCCATTATTATGCCGCTGAGGTGTTGCGTCAAATGGGCGATACTGCGGATTCAGTACGTCCAGGGGTTAAAGTGGAAGTAACGCGTGAGGCAGTCGGTGTCGTCGCGATTATCTCTCCTTGGAACTTCCCAACCGCAACCGCTGTGTGGAAAATAGCCCCAGCCTTAGCATTTGGCAATAGCATCATTTGGAAGCCTGCTAATTTAACACCAGCCAGTGCGGTCGCCTTAGCTGAAATCATTCATCGTCAAGGGTTGCCTGAAGGCACATTTAACTTGGTATTAGGGGGCGGCTCATCAGTTGGTGATGCACTCATTCATTCAAAAGACATTGATGCGGTCAGCTTCACAGGCTCTGTGCCAACCGGTCGTAAAGTGGCTGCGGCAACCGCGCCAAACTTTGTGCGCTGCCAGCTTGAGATGGGCAGTAAGAATGCCTTGGTTATCGCTGATGATGCTGATTTACAAGTCGCTATTGATGCGGCGGTCGCAGGTGCATTTGGGGGTTCAGGACAAAAATGTACGGCATCTTCACGCTTGATTGTCCTGGATGGTATTCATGATGCTTTCGTCGATGGTGTCATTGCAAAGATGAAAACCCTAAAAGTTGGTCATGCGCTTGATGACGGTATCTTTATGGGTCCTGTGGTTGATGATAAGCAACTTGCATCCAACCTAGACTGGATTGAAAAAGCCAAGCAAGCCGGTGCGAACTTAGCCTTTGGTGGCGAGCGTTTAGATATGCCACATGAGGGTTATTATATGTCGCCTACCTTGTTTACTGAGACTGATAACAGCTGGGATATCAATCAAGAAGAAGTATTCGCGCCACTAGCTTGTGTCATGCGCGTCAGCAGTTTAGAGGAAGCGATTGCGATGACCAATGATACTCGCTTTGGTCTCACCGGCGGCATCATTACCCAAAGCTTGCGTAATAGCGCGATGTTCAAAGAGCAAGTACAAGCAGGTTGCGTCATGGTCAATCTAGCCACTGCTGGTACGGACTATCATGTACCGTTTGGTGGTCGTAAAGAGTCTAGCTTTGGCCCGCGTGAGCAGGGTCAGTATGCTAAAGAGTTTTATACCATTGTCAAAACGGCTTATCAAAAGGCTTATTAAAAGTCAGTTAATGACAGGTGCTAATAGTGATGTGTGGCTGGTAAAGATTCTCCTGCCACAATGCATTCGTAAAAGTATAAAAGGAATTAACCATGTATCAAGACCATATCGTCATTGACGGCTTACAGTATAGCCATTGGGATCGTGACTATTTCAAAATGCTGCAAGCCAGCGGTATCAATGCGGTACATGCTACCTTGGTTTATCACGAGGATTCGCGGCAGACAATGACACGCTTTGCAGAATGGCATGCACGCTTTGAGCAAAACTCAGATCTTATCTTACCAGTGTATTCAGTTACTGATATTGAGAGGGCAAAGCAGCAAGGTAAAGTCGGTATCCTTTTTGGCGCGCAAAATTGTTCACCGATTGATGATGAAATTGGTCTTATCAGCGTGATGCGCCGCTTAGGGCTACTGATCATGCAGCTGACGTATAACAACCAAAGCTTACTAGCAACGGGTTGTTACGAGAACAATGACAGTGGTATTACGCGCTTTGGTCAGCAAGCGATAGCAGAGATGAATCGGGTTGGGATGATTATTGATATGTCGCATAGCGCAGAGCGTTCAACGCTTGAAGCGATTGAGCATTCTACGCGCCCGATATGTATCAGTCATGCCAATCCAACGGCTGCACACGATGCGCTGCGTAATAAATCTGATACCGTTATTAGTGCCTTGACCAAAGCAGGCGGGCTGTTAGGTTTTAGCTTATATCCGTTTCATCTGCCGAATGGTAGTGATTGCACGCTCAAAGATTTTTGCAGCATGATTGCTGATTGTGCTGATAAATATGGCGTTGAGCATTTAGCAATTGGTAGTGACTTGTGCCTAAATCAACCGCAAGCGGTACTTGAATGGATGCGCAATGGACGCTGGTCAAAGGCAATGGATTATGGCGAAGGTAATGCCAACAATTCAGGTTGGCCGGATACTTTGCCATGGTTTGCAGGCAAGGACGGAATGGAAAATATTTATAACGGTCTGCTCAAACATGGTTTTAATGATGCTGATGCTGGAAAAATCATCGGACAAAACTGGTTTAATTTTCTTGAGAGTGGCATTAAGCCTTTAGTATAAATGCTAGGCACCTAGGTATAGTTGATCCACTTTTAAAAGAGTACGGAACTACTGGGGTTCATTATTCGCAGCCTCTGTCTGCGTAGGCACAGCAAGCAAGAAAAATTAACCCCAGTAGTGATTGATAATATTTGTATTTCTTTTATTAAGGACTGACTATAGCTTTCTAGAAGACTGGCTAAAACTCAAAGTAACAAGCATTAAAGTCAATCATTAAAGTATAGATGGGTAAGACGGTTTAGATAAAACGCCAATTTAAATGACGCAACATTATCATATGGAATCACATCATGGCTGATTTAAAAGGATTTAGCAGTAAGCAACATGAGCAAGGACGCTCTCACGAAACCGATAAAATAGCAGACGCTCTAGCACATGCAGACAATCCATTAGATACTTTAGGGCTAAAAAACCCAGCATTTTGGTACAGTGGCGGCTTTATCATTGTGTTTGTTCTTATGGCCATCTTTGCTGAAGAGCGCTTGGCAAAACTCATCAATATCGGATTTTCTTGGTCGGCAACGGTCTTTGGTCCTTTTTGGCAAATATTATTGTTAGCGACCTTTGTGATTGCACTCGCAGTCGGCGCAGGTCGCACGGGACGCGTCATTTTAGGTAATCTAGCGAAGCCTGAGATGGACGGTTTTAAATGGATGGCGATTCTATTCTGTACGCTGCTTGCTGGCGGCGGCGTCTTTTGGGCAGCCGCTGAACCTATCGCTCATTTCGTTAGCGCACCGCCTGTCTATGCTGAAACCGCTGATATCCAACAACGCGCTTTCAATGCGCTATCTCAGTCCTTTATGCATTGGGGATTTCTAGCTTGGTCAATTGTCGGTAGCTTGACGGCTATTGTGGTGATGCATCTGCATTATGATAAAGGCTTGCCGCTGAAACCGCGTACGCTTTTATACCCTATGTTTGGTGAGCGTGTGCTTACAGGTCATACGGGCGCAATTATCGACGCTTGCTGTATTGTCGCTGTGGCTGCCGGTACGATCGGTCCTATTGGTTTTTTGGGCTTACAAACCAGCTATGCATTAAATACGCTGTTTGGTATTCCTGATACCTTTACTACCCAACTTATCATTATCATCTTTGCTATTGCACTTTATACGCTCTCAGCCATTAGTGGTCTTGCTCGAGGTATGCAGCTGCTCAGTCGTTTTAACGTCATATTGGCCTTTGGTCTGATGGTCTTCATTTTGATGTTTGGTCCTAGCAAATTTATTGTTAATGGTTACATTCAAGGTGTTGGTACCATGGTACAAAACTTTATCCCGATGGCAACCTATCGCGGTGATGAAGCTTGGCTTGGTGGTTGGACGGTTTTCTTTTGGGGCTGGTTTTTGGGTTATGGCCCGATGATGGCGATATTTATCGCTCGTATCTCACGCGGTCGCACGATTCGTGAATTGATTACGACCGTGTGCATTTTGGCGCCATTGGTCACCTGCTTTTGGTTCACGGTCATCGGCGGTTCGGGTCTTGCGTTTGAGATTGCCAATCCTGGTAGTGTGAGTACAGCATTTGAAGGCTTTAATCTTCCTGGAGCATTGCTTGCCATCACTCAGCAGCTGCCATTTCCTTTAATTACTTCCTTATTGTTTATCATTCTAACTATGGTTTTTATTGTTACCACCGGTGATTCGATGACCTATACCATCAGTGTCGTTATCAGTGGTGAGAGAGAGCCAAATGCTATTATTCGCACCTTTTGGGGCGTGATGATGGGGGTCACGGCGATTGTTCTTATCTCACTTGGTGCAGGCGGGGTAACGGCGTTACAATCCTTTATTGTTATTACGGCGGTGCCTGTCTCCTTTGTTTTGCTGCCATCATTGTGGAATGGACCAAAAATTGCTAAGCAAATGGCAAGGGATCAAGATCTTTATCGCCCTAATAGAGTGGAAACTGCTCATCAACTTATCGAAGAGCAACTTGTCGAAAAAAATGAAAAAATCGACTAGGTAGCGCTTTATTATAAATGATCATTTATTTGCTCATAAAAACCGCAAATCTACAGTATTAAAAGGTGGTTGGTTCAACACATTATTGAAGGTGATAGTTATATGGAACATACTTTGCCAAACAACGATAAGCTAGATGCAGTCGGCTTCCGTACACCCGATGTGGTGATGCATTCTGAACGACTGGGCGCTATGCACCAAACGCGTATTAGTTTCGTCCGTACGTTATTGCGCAAAATCGACAAAGAGCATTGGACATTAAGCAAGCATCTGTGGGATTTAGATAACGACGGCTATGGACAGGTCATCTATCGTTTACAAACGCCTGAACACGTCTATCACTTGGTGGTATTTTGCAATCAGATTGCTGATGAAGAGCGTAATGATCGCGTCATTGCGCAAAAATGGGATGTCACCTTTGCCCTCGTTTATGGAGAGATAGGGGACGAGCTGCTGGCAAACCTAAAAGCCAATGTGCCATTACAAGAAGCGGGTCGTAACTCCAACATGGTGATGGTGCTGGCACGTGCCAATAAAAGCGTGCGGGTCTTTGATCATATTGTCAGCTCCCTTGCTGAAGGTCAGCAGCCTGATTTGGACGTACTTGCGCAAGTGGGTTATATCCTGCGTACCACGGCAGTTTATGGCAACGGTAAATTTGGTATTTATGACTTTAAACCACTAGATCACAGCGAGGATTTTAATCAATCTTTTCGCGCCCAGATGTGTGCCGTGTATCTCATTCGAGAGTTTAGCCTTGACTGGGTCGATTACTTGGCTCAAAAAAAGGGCGGTGCTAAAGCGGTCAGCTTGCATCCGGAGATTAAGCAGTATCTGGGCATAGGTAATGCGACTGGTCTTGGCATGGCGCCTTATCTCATCAATCATCCTTGTGTCGTTGATCAATGGCTGAGTGCGCGTGAAGGCGCGCTACAAGCAGTGTTGGTCTGTGATATTGAAGATGATCGTAATAATAAAATCCAGCAGCTTTCAAACTTAATGAAGCGCGCTATCCAGCATTTCTCTGAAGTGGTGACTATCAATGGGCCGCAAATTCTACTGAATAGTACCGTCGTTGATGAGCTGAATAAGCTACAAAACAACTTTATGAGCCAGATTGAAGGATGTGTTACGTGGGCTGATTTTTTACAGCGTCAGGCACACCTTAGTTTTGAGAGCCAAGAGGTCATTACCTCTTGCCTGATGGAGCTGTATCCTGAGCTTGTTGATGCGTTTGCAGGGCAAGCCAATGCTGATGAAACCATGTCGCTGCCCGGTGGCAAAGTCGTACAAGATTTGATTGACGTATTAGAAGCGCGTTATCAATGGGCGATCAGTATTGATTTTGAGGCAGAAGATAATGTCTATTGGTTCTGGTATCGCTCAGAAGATAAAGAAGAGCCAAGAATGGGTGTACGCGGACAAGAGCGTGGCGATGATAAGGAATTCCTGTTAGATATTGGTAGGCAGGCGAATACATTATATCTGGCATTACAACAAGCGGATCCACAGCAACTGTTATCAGAATTTATCTTAAAGCAACCAAAGTATCGCTCAATTGCTCGGCGCGTCTGGACAATGGGACATAAAAAAATGGGTGATATTCAGATTAATGTGCTGCAAAAAACGGCATTACCAATGCATTTGTTACGCTGTAAATTGTCTATGTTTGGCGCGACTAAGTTCGATCCAAGATCAGATCGCTGGGTGCGTGTCACGCTATTCCAAGGTGCGCCTTTGTTTGCTGAAGTACACAGCGATGAGTGGCTGTTTCCTTTGTTACCAAATTTATCTGTACCGAAAAGAGGGCTAACCCATGATCGTATCGCATAACGAAATAGTGACCATGGTGAATAAAGCTTTTTTGGGCATGCAACGTGAAGTAGGTGAAGCTGACCTTATTGCTTCCATGGTAGCTGAGCTACAGATGGCTGGTCTAAACGGTATTTTGCATTTCAATAATGCCAGTCCTTTTATTTTGTCTGAACGTGATGTTGCGATTGATATCATCTATCAAGGCGAGGGTGAAGTCAGATTAGACTTGCATGGGAGCAGTTTGGTCTGTCATTTACCGGCAGTGATGGATTATATGATTGAAAAGATGGGCAGTCGAAATCATTTTAAAGTGTATTTGCAAAATTGTCATAACCGCTGGCTGGCTTATAGTGAGCTTGCAAAACTGGCAGCAAAAGGCATTGCTTGTTTGGCGAAGTGGGACAATGGTAGCGCACCCAAGCATACGATATTTACTTTAGATAAAAGATTTGTTTATCCTGATCTATATTTTTTTAATGAAGCGCAGGCAAATTATAATACCAATGACATGGTCATTGAGTTATCAACAACCAACTTTGATATTGAACAGGATATTAAGTGTTTTGATCGTAAACTATCAACAGATGAATTGTATGCAACCCATCAAAGGGCATGGAAAGAAGGTATTTATGTTGATGATGGGCAGTGGGCAACTCTGAGAAAAAGCGCTGCAGCAATATTGGTCGAAAACAGTGAAGCATCAAGTAAAGGGGCAGGAGGTATATAGGTTGTAGAGCAAGCACGCGTTGCTGCTCAAACGACCATAGATGAAATTACAACCTATAACACAATAAAAAATAGCTCCTAACTAGGAGCTATTTTTCATCAGATAATACCATTAAATGTATGCTAATTAACGACGGTTTTGAACATATACGACTTTAGGTGCAGGTTTATGGTGTTGAGCCACAACTCTCTTATGTGCAACCTTCTTATGTGCAACTTTTTTAACTATTACTTTCTGAGGAGCTTTATGTTGCTTTGTATGGGTAACATGATGTTTTGCAACATGCGGCGCGGGTGCAGCACTTGCTTGACCAATCATAGCAAAACAAACGGTAGCAGCTACAATAGCGCTTATCATTGTATTTTTCATTATCATTTCCTTCTAAATTCGTATTCAAACATGAATTATTGATTAAGAAGCAAAACTTACCATCAAACAAAATGTCTTGATGAAGCCTTATTCTGTCGACAAAGGAAATGATAAAGGATTATGACGTTGCGTAGCTTTATGAAACTTGACGAAAGGTTACGACTGTTACTAACTGCTCCAATTTTCTTTAGAGATACGACATTCTTGTATTTTGACTGGTACTGATAAAGCTAACTAGGTGATTGTAAGGTTCTTGTTGACACTGGCAATACCGTTATTATGGTTGAGCACGATATGCAGGTTGCCATAAGTAGCGAGTGGATTATTGATATCGGTCAGGGCGCTGGTGATGAAGGTGGAAAAATTGTAGCGCAAGGATCACCTGAACAAGTAGCGCAGTCGGAAATTAGTCGAACTGCGCGCTTTATGGGTTCGTAGTTCAAATTACCAAAATCTCATGATCCCGAAAAATACAACAGCAATAACTGAATGTAGTTAACAGTTAACATTTAATCTATAGACTAGTTACAAGACCTAATCTAATATTTTATTATCTTTTGCCAGCGAGAAGCCAGCATGTCTAATTTAATGTTAACGATTAATCAGCAGGATTATGAGTTCGATAATCTTGACCCGCGAACGACATTGCTGGATGTATGTCGTCACCATCTACATATCACAGGACCAAAAAAAGGCTGCGATCATGGGCAATGCGGCGCTTGTACTATGATTATTAATGGTCGACGAATCAATTCTTGTTTGACATTAGCGGTCATGCACGATGGTGATGAGATTACCACCATTGAAGGTATCGGACTACCTGAATCGCTATCAGAATTGCAACAGGCTTTTAAAGATCATGATGCGTTTCAATGTGGCTATTGCACGCCGGGACAAATTTGTTCTGCAACGGCATTGATAGAGGAAATCAAACAACAGTGGCCAAGTCATGTAACTACTGATCTGCAAAATCCTAATGGACTGTTAGTACAAGAAATTGCTGAGCGCATGAGTGGCAATATCTGTCGCTGTTCAGCCTATCCTAATATTATCAGAGCCATCTCACAGGTACTTGAAAAGCAAGTATCAAACTCTTCTTCAGTGACCGACGATGCGCCTAATAATAGCCCAGCTGATGTAGCTATTAGTGGTATTTGGTCGCCGCCGCCTAGCGAGGCACAAATTGGCGGTCATTCAATGGTAAAGCAAACTGCTAATGTTCCCAATGCTGCCAGTGCTAAGGGAGAACGTTCATGAAACGCTTTGAATATATCCGTGCCCTTGAACCGCAACAAGCCGTGATGTTTGCCACGCCTGAGGATGCATCTTTTATTGCCGGTGGCACCAATTTACTAGATTTAATGAAGATTGAGATTGAGACTCCTCAAAAATTGGTTGATATTACGCGCTTGGAGCTGCAACAAATAGAGACTACCGCTGATGGTGGATTACGCATCGGCACGCTGGTGACGAACAGTGATTTAGCGGCGTATCCCACTGTGATTGCAAACTATCCTGTACTCTCTCGAGCAATTTTAGCCGGAGCGACAGGTCAATTGCGCAACAGAGCCACTACAGGCGGCAACCTATTACAACGCACCCGTTGTTACTACTTTTATCAGCCCGATAGTCCTTGTAATAAACGCAATCCTGGTTCTGGTTGCCCCGCTATTAAAGGTGAAAATCGTCCGCTTGCTGTCTTAGGAACAAGTGATGATTGTATTGCTCAGCACCCATCAGATATGGCGGTAGCGATGCGCTTACTCGATGCCACTATTGAGACGCTCAAAGCAGACGGCACCTCGCGCCAGATTCCGATTAAAGACTTCTATTGCTTGCCAAAAGACACGCCAAATATCGAAACTGTCTTAGAGACAGGGGAGCTGATTACTCATATTGTTCTCCCAGCTCCAGTGAAAGGCATGCACACTTATGACAAAGTTCGTGATCGCGCCTCTTACGCCTTTGCTTTAGTGTCATGCGCGGCCGTAATAAACGTCAATAATCAAGGAAAATTAGAAACGGTACGTTTGGCATTTGGTGGTATTGGCACTAAGCCTTGGCGTAATGAAGCGGTTGAAGCATTACTGATAGGTACAGACGGTAATGTCGACATTATTTCGCAAGCGGCAGATTTGCTATTAAAAGATGCCAAGGGTAATGGTCAGAACGATTTTAAGATACCGCTGACGCGTCGCTTGTTAAAGCAAGTTATTGAGCGCGCACTAACGGGTAAGGGAGCATAATCATGTCACTATTGGACGCAGTACTGCCATCAGAACCCACAAAAAAACTGACCATGGATAACCCAGTTGATACTCTTTTTGATAAAACTGCCAGTCAATTGGTTGGTAAACCTATCAACCGTGTAGACGGTTCCTTGAAAGTCAGTGGACAAGCGACTTATAGCGCAGAATTTTATATTGAAGGACAGGTTTACGGCGTCTTAGTTGGTGCGACCATTGCTAAAGGCAAGGTGAAGCACATCGATAGCCATGCAGTAGAGGCGATTCCAGGTATTATTAAAGTGGTTACTGATCCCGAGCATTTTTTGCGTAATGCTCAGCAAGGCGGAGAGAAAAAAGCACCCACTCAAGGCGTCGCTGAGATTTTTTACCATGGTCAGCCAATAGCTGCCGTAATCGCTGAAACCTTTGAAGCGGCTACCGAAGGCGCAAAAGCCCTCAAGGTGACTTATGAAGATGAAACAGCAAATGCTGTGATAGATTTCAGCTCAGCATTGGGAAATGCGCATTCGGTTGATGAAAAAAAAGGCTCGGACAAGAATTATAAGCAGGGCTACCCAGAGCAAGGACTTAAAGAGTCTGAGGTTTCGTTTGATCAGATTTATCATACGCCAAGCCAGAGTAGTTCGCCCATGGAGCCACATGCTACATTGGCTTATTGGGAGGATGAAAAGTTAGTCTTGTATACGGCCAATCAGATGTTGTCATCTTGCAAACAACAAGTGGCGGATGCCTTAAATTTGGATCCAGATAATGTACAACTGATTGCTCATTACGTTGGTGGCGGTTTTGGCAGTAAACTTGGCATTGCACCCGAATCGATTGCCGCAGCCATTTCTGCAAAAGAGCTAAAGCGTCCGGTATTGATTGTGATGACTCGCCCGCAAGTCATGGAAACCACCATAAGGCGCTCAGATACGCGTCAACGGATTGGCATCGGCTGTAATAAAAACGGTATTATTAATACTTTTATCCATAATACTATTACTAGTAACTTACCCGGTGAGAGCTTCTTTGAGCCTGCAGCGCTGTCTACTCACTATCTATACCGCGGTGAAAATCGTCAGGTTGAATATCAGATGGTTGATGTCAATAAAGTGCTATCAGGTTCTATGCGCGCTCCTGGGGAAGCGGTGGGGTTAATTGCTGTTGAATGTGCAATGGACGAGTTGGCCATTCAATTAGATATGGATCCTATAGAGCTGCGCCGCCGTAATGAACCCCAACAAGATCCTAGTAAAGAAATCCCTTTTTCAACTCGGCAGCTGATCGCCTGTATGGAAAAAGGGGCTGAGCAGTTTGGTTGGGAGAAGCGCAATAAAATGCCTGCTAAGTGCTTAGAAGGAGACTGGTGGTTGGGTATCGGTATGGCTGCCGCTGCCCGTGGTAATCAGTTAAAGCTTTCTGAAGCAAGAGCAACCCTACAAGTTGATGACTCAAAAAATCTTGGGGTCAAAGCCATTATTGAAACAGATATGACCGATATTGGTACGGGCTCTTATACCGTATTTACCCAAATTGCTGCTGACCTACTTGGTCTACCGGTTGACCATATTGAGATGAAACTTGGGGATACCAGTATGCCGCCAGCCGTTGGTTCAGGCGGTAGCATGGGTGCGGCAAGCTCAGGTAGCAGTATTTATCTGGCGTGTCAGCAATTGCGTGAAATGCTGGCAGACAAAGTCGGACTATATTTCGATACTATCCAGCTAAATGACGGTCAGATCAGCGAAATAGGAGAGCATGAAGTTACAGTAACAGAGACTATCATTGAATCTGGTAAGGATGTCTCCATTGAACTTGTAGAGAAGTTAGCAGAAAAAACGAGCGTGCCTCTCCCTAAATCTATATTGGAACGCTTGCCGGAGAAGCAGGAGGCTAAACAAAGCAGATATGATTTTAGTGGCCATAATAGTTATTCACTAGCCGATATTATCGCGCAATATGACGACCAAAAGTTAAGTGCTAAAGGCAAGATTAAACCGGGTAAAAATGAAAAAACCCATCGCCAATCTTCATTCGGTGCCAATTTTGCGGAAGTCGCTGTGCACCGAGTGACGGGTGAGATTCGAGTCAAGCGTATGACGGGAGTATTTGCCGCAGGGCGTATCCTCAATCACAAAACTGCTACTTCACAGTGCTATGGTGGTATGGTTTTTGGCATAGGTTCGGCGTTGATGGAAGAAGTTATTCATGATAAGCATGACGGGCGCTTATGTAATCATGATCTTTCTGAATATCATATTCCTGTCAATGCTGACGTACCGCAACTGGATGTCATTTTGCTAGAAGAAGATGATCGTTATACCAACCCAATGCATATCAAAGGGATTGGCGAAACAGCAATTTCAGGCGCAGCAGCAGCGATTGCAAATGCTATCTATAATGCAGTCGGTATCCGGGTTCGAGACTTCCCCATTACTCTAGATAAGCTTATTGACCAACTGCCAGATTGATTCTTATCAAATACTGTTTTGCTTAAAAAAACCCGATTAAACAGCGGGTTTTTTAGCTTATTCTCTAAGCTTACTGATAAGCCTATAAGGAACATTATGAATCAAGCTGCTGATATCCTTGACCTTGCTGCGCAAGCGATACAACAAAACATCGATGCTGTATTAGCTACCGTAGTTCGTACAGAAGGCTCGGCGTATCGGAAACCAGGTGCGATGATGCTTATCTGCGCCGATGGACGTTCGGTTGGGATGATTAGCGGCGGCTGCCTTGAGCCGCATATTATCAAACGTGCATTTTGGCTGACCCGTCATGGCGCGAATGTACAAGTTTACCAGACAGGGGATGATATTAGATATCTCAACAATGGCGATCCTGATTCAACTGTTGTAGAAGAAGGCATTACTGTCAAAGATGAGGATATGTCTGAAGACGATTTTTTATACGGTGAGCTCAATTTTGGCTTGGGTTGTAATGGACGAATACATGTCTTATTTGAGCATTTAGCGACAGCGATACCATTACTTGATCTCATCCGTCAGGTTCGTCACACTCAACAGCCAGCAACCATTGCTACGCTTATTAGGTCGGATAGTGCAAAAATTAAAGTGCCAGAAATGAAAGTTGGTACCCGTATTTATTTAAATCAGTATTTAAAAACGGGAAGTCTGGCTGATGTATATTTGAACCGCAACATGATAAGCGATTCGAATACGTTTATAGATGATATGTTGTTAAATACCATTCAAAAACTATCAAACCATAAGTTTCATAAAAAAAATGCTGAATATATGAAGCTAATGGGCGATTTAGAATTACAAGCTACATGTGATCGGAAGCATGAGAGTGAGTGGTTATTGCAGCGGATTTACCCACAGACACGATTACTGATTTGCGGGGCAGGTAATGATGTTGTACCGCTGGTGACAATGGCAAAGTTACAGGATTGGCATGTCACCGTCATAGACAGTCGACCCCAATATGCAACACGTCTGCGCTTTAGCCAATCAGACTCAGTACTGTGCGTGGCTTTGGATGATAGTGAAACATTGCTCAATCTCAGTGCTGGCGCCGCCGTTGCTGTGATGTCTCATAGTCTGGCCCAAGACCGCGCCCGACTAGCCATACTACTAGAGCATTCTGCTCAATATCGTTATCTTGGACAACTGGGACCTCGCTATCGTACTGAGCGTTTAATCAAAGAAATTAGTGAGACAAGTGCTAACCCACATATTTTAGCTGATGGTATTCGTAAACTGCATTATCCTATCGGTTATAAGTTGGGTGGGGATGGACCTGAAGCATTGGCACTTAGTATCATGGCACAAATGAGCGCCGTGATTTATGGACACGCGCCGCAAACATCACTTCCAAATAGCCAATATACTATTCAAACCTCAGAGCAATCAGGCTTCAATACCTATAAAAATGATTACGCCCATGACTAGCGATGTTGATACTAGTCATTCTATTTTACCAACGAAAACCCCATTGCCTAGCAGTACAGAAAATAATGAACAAAACCACGCTGTTATTATCTTGGCAAGTGGTCTGAGCCAGCGTCTTGGTCAATCTAAGCAACTGCTCATCAAGCATGGCGAACCGCTTATCTGTTATATGACTAAAATAGCATTAGCCACAAAGCCTCTTGCCGTTATTGTTGTCCTTCCTCAAGATCAACCAGCAATCACTGATGAGATTAATGGGTTGGTCCGTCAAAATCCAATAATCTATACCGTGATTAATTTAATACCTAAAACGGGTATGGCGCATAGCTTGTCTCTTGGTATTGAAGCTCTAACTAACTTGAAAGTCTCATTGATTAATCGGGTGTTAATCATGGGGGTCGATCAAGTATTGTTAGATAGTGAGCATTTGAAAGAATTATTAGCGTTCAAAAGCACAGTGGTCGCTAGTCGTTATCAATATCTAGATAAAGCGTCTTCTACTGATACAGGTAAGAATAATATCATTGGTCTTCCGATAGTTATTAATGTTGAGCGTCTCAAACAATGGCAACCAGCACTGAGAGGGGATAAAGGTCTGCGCTATTTGATTAGAGCCTTACCGCCCAATCAGTTAAGTATGGTCATAAACCATCAACTTAGCTATGATATCGATACGCCCAAACAGCTTTTTTATGCCAGACAACAGCACTGGCTTGATTCTTGATGTTTAGTCATTTATAAAAAAATGGGTAGTTATAAGCACAGGAGTATATAGTTTGAGGATTGCGATGAAAGAAAATGATAAGAGTAGCGTAGAATCAAGGGACGAACTGATTAAAAAATATTATCAAGACAGTAATTTGGGATTATGTGAATTACGCTCAAAAATCAAGTCGCATACTTTGGGTAAGTATGAGGATCTATCATTAAATAATCTCAAGTTAATTACAAATTGTTTAATGCTATTGGACGATTTTACTTATCAAGACAGCTTAGAGGATAAAGAGAAAGTAGCCTATTACAAGAGCTGCAAGTTACAAATGAGCGCACTACGCGAAAAGCTAAGCGCCATTGAATTACATACAATGTATAGCGGCCTGCTATAAATGGCAACCGTGTTCAATGAGTTACAGAAATCACGTCAAACAGCACACTCTGGCCACTAGATTTTTACTGGAGCTATGGCACACTTCTTATTAGATTTAGTTGCTTAGTAGCGGCCTTCCTATAGATCTATATTAAAAACGGCAGTAACTCTTAGCAGCTAAATTATTTCAAACTTAGGTGGTGTTAGAGCGAAAAATGGTCTCATACTAAGAGGGAA
Organism: Psychrobacter sp. ANT_H59; assembly: GCF_008369225.1. Classification (NCBI taxonomy): domain Bacteria; kingdom Pseudomonadati; phylum Pseudomonadota; class Gammaproteobacteria; order Moraxellales; family Moraxellaceae; genus Psychrobacter; species Psychrobacter sp. ANT_H59. Next base: position 14,115 of record NZ_VOBE01000003.1, on the reverse strand, counting down.
GAAACGTGACTTCAGGAAGAAATCCCAGCATAAATAGGCGACCTATCTATATTCTACCAAAAAACTTTGCTGACTATTTATGCCCTCAGCAAAATTATTATTTGTTTCTAGATATAGATGGTACGTTAGCTGATTTCACACTGAATCCAAAAGACAGCGTTATCCCAACATCAACCTTAATTCTTCTACAAAAAATACAAAGCCATGGTGTAAAACTTGCTGTCGTAACAGGACGCAGTTTGGCTGAAGCAAGGCAAATGCTGTCTCCTTTAACATTACCGATTGCCGCAACGCATGGACTAGAAATAGCGTTTGATGATATCAGTGACCATAATGAGACACATGCTGTATCTGTTGACATCATGGAACTTGCTGTAATAAGAAAGTCTATTATCCAATCTTGCATTCCCTTTGATGACTTCACCGTAGAAGATAAACCCTATTCTGTCGCCCTCCATTTCCGAAATAACCCTGTTTTGGCTGATGCAGCTTATACCATCATGGTAAAAACCTTAAAAACTCATGCTAACTGGACATTAAAATCCGGTAAATATGTTTGGGAGGTAGTGCCAAAAGGAGTGGATAAAGGTAGCGCAATTCTGACTTTATTAAAAAGAATGCAGAGTAGTAATAATATGCTCCCTATTTTTATCGGTGATGATATTACGGATGAAGCAGGGTTTGTGGCTGTACAAGGTGAAAATCAAATAATAGTCAGTCAACCACAGCCATTAAAAGGAATGGGGATTAAGGTTGGTAGTGAGGCTACGCATGCCAATTACTATGTACGTAATACTCATGAGGTCACCATGTTACTGAATAGCTTTTTAAGCTTTTGCCAAGAGCATTCAATGCTAGAAAAAGAAACAGTGAGGCAGGTGATATGAGCCGCTTAATCGTCTTGTCTAATCGGGTTAAAATGCCTGATAAAAATCCAATGGCAGGCGGACTGGCGATAGCACTGCAAGACGTATTAATGGAAAAATCAGTCATTTGGATGGGCTGGAATGGTGAAATCGTTAATATACTTGATGATGATTTCTCTAATGAATTTAGTATTACCAAACAAGCCGTCTTATCAGGCATAGATATATCACAGGGTAAGACCTCTATTACTTATATGACCACTGCTTTTACGACTAAGCAATATCAGCAGTTTTACTGTGGATTTGCCAATAATGTATTGTGGCCATTATTACATGAGCGACCTGATTTAATTCATGAAACACCAGAGGATTACACAGGCTATCAAGAGGTAAACCGTCTTTTTGCTAAGCAATTAAAGAAGATTATTAAGCCTGATGATGTGATTTGGGTTCATGATTATCACTTTTTAAGTGTGGCATATCATTGTAGGCAGTTGGGTATTCACAATCGTATCGGATTTTTTTTACACATACCATTTGTCTCATTGCCATTTTGGCAATCGCTTGATAAAAGCGATGAGCTCATTAGGCACCTTGCTCATTATGACGTACTTGGTACACAAACTCATCAAGATAGAGCCAACTGTATTGCGGTTTGCAGATATTATTTAACAGATAAGATTTTAGCAGTATGTTCTTTAGAGCTCTCACCAATAAATGTTTTACACGACAAACATGCTGCTAGTCTATACAAATCATCTGATGTGCAGTTACTGCTCAATTTAGATTTAAAATCCCAGCATTCTTTAATGGTTAATGCTTATCCAATCGGTGTGAATGTAGAGAGAATCCAACAACAGGTTAGCCATTTGTCTTCGCAGTGCTCAGTACAAGCCGTCAAAGCCCATCAGAGCAAAAAAAGCATAAAGTCTCTTGCCCAGCAGATTATTGCAGTAGATAGAATTGATTACTCAAAGGGTTTGTTAAAGCGTTTTTCGGCATATCGCAATTTTTTACAGCAAAATCCGTCTTATCAGAATCAACTGAAATTATTACAAATCGCCTGTCCTAGTCGCTTAGATGTGCCTGCTTATCAACGACTTCATCATGATGTTAAAACTGCTGTTAATGATATTAATCAGCAGTTTTTGCCTAGTAAATATACAAAAGATGCTTCTACAGATACTTGGCAAGCTATCAACTATGACGAAAGCGTAATAAGTCACGAGACACTAATGACGATGTTCTGGCAGAGTGATATCGGCTGGGTCAATTCGCTCAAAGATGGTATGAATCTGGTTGCCAAAGAGTATATTGCAGCGCAAAACCCTGATAATCCTGGTGTGCTATTGCTCTCACGTTACGCTGGGGCAGCGGCGCAAATGCAAGCCGCAGTCATTATCGACCCACATCAACCAAAAAGTATGACAGAAGGTTTAAGCATTGCTCTGACGATGCCATTAGGTGAGCGGCAGTCGCGCTATCAATCGCTACTGCAAGGACTGCAAAAAGATAACTTGCAAGCTTGGCAGCAGAGTTTTTTAGATGATCTGTATGATGTTAAAAGGCGACAAACAGATATTTTGAAACCTGTCACAGTCCAAATGTCTGACTCATAAGAACGATCAGGAGACCCTTATGCTACCGTTAGATGCAAAAAATCCTTTATTATCAGAGATTAAAGCCAGTATAGACAATATCATACATACTGATAATCAAACCATTAGGACGCTTGGCTTAACTGATGCATTACGTCATGACATTCTAAAAGCCTTAATCACCTATAGCGAGAAAGTCCCGCATCCGGCAAGTGGTGCTACCAATGTAAATGGTGCAATATCAAGCACATTGATCCGTTGGCAGATCTTGGCCTACGTTGCAGGAATCGATTTAACGATTGCAAAATGGTTTGAGTCGCACTTGGATGCGCTAAGCATTTTATATGAGGTGGGCTATGCTAAAGCGGATCAAGGGTTGTGGGCTGTTTGGGCAGCAGAGGGTCACTCCGATCCTATTCATTATCAGCAGGGTAAAATCAGCGGTACAAAAGAGTGGTGTTCCGGAGCCAACATTGTTGATCGCGCGCTAATGACCTATCGTGATAAGAACGGACAATCGCAATTACTTATTGTAGATATGCAGCAAACTGGCATTGAGATTGATAATGAGGAATGGCGGGCGATAGGGATGCAAGCCACTGATACAGCGACTTTACAGTTTTGTAAGGTGACAGCCAATCAAGTTGGGACAGCCAATGCTTATCTAGAACGTGTGGGGTTTTGGCATGGGGCGGCGGGCGTTGCTGCTTGCTGGTATGGGGCAACCGCTTATCTAGCAGACTATTTAATCAGCGCCTATGAGCAAAAACCAAACGATTATAAAGCGATGTATTTGGGTCAAATTAGTACGGCATTGGCAGTCACTCAGCAGTATTTTCATTATGTTGCTGATTTAATAGATAGTCAGCCACAGCTGAGTCATGAACTTGCCATACGCCAGCTAAGATTACAAGTTGAGAAAGTTGCTCGCCAAGTAATGGAGGTTGTCGGGCAGGCATTGGGAGCAGCACCATTTTGTCGCAATGCTCATTTTGCAAGATTGTCAGCCGATCTGCCCGTGTTTATCTGCCAAAGTCATGGCGCTTTTGACTTACAGAAAATTGGCGAATTAACTGGTATTTTAGCCAATGACTTAACTGATGGGCAGGACAATATATGGCAACTATAATATCTAATAAGGCTGTAGAACCTGCCACCAAAGATAATGCTGCTACCCATGTTGCTTTTCCTAAAGGCAACCATCCGATTGTAGGTGACCGTGTTATTGAAGGCGATGGCACCAGTCAAGATGCCTGGAAAAACTGGTCAGGACTGCAAGACATGCCTCGATTTGATATTGCAAAAAGCTTTGCCCCGCATCAGCGTGTCTGTATCTTCGCCCCACATCCTGATGATGAAGTGCTAGGCTGTGGCGGTCTGTTGCAACAACTGGCGGCGAATGGCAATCCTATCCTTCTTATTCACGTGACCAACGGCACGCAAAGTCATCCAAACTCGACAATCTATACACAAGAAAAACTTAATATCATCCGTCCACAAGAAAGTGTTAAAGCGCTAGAAGTATTGAGTGTGGCCCATCAAGTTATGACTATTGCTTTAGACTTAACAGATGGTAATGTCTTTGCCCAACAAGATCAGTTTCACCAGGAACTATCCACCATTATTCAACCTAACGATATTTTAATAACGCCTTTTATGCACGACGGGCATCCTGACCATGAAGCAACTGGACAAGTGGTAGTCTCATTTGCCAAGCATCATCATTTAGCCTGTTATCAAGTGTTGATTTGGGCATGGCATTGGGCAAAACCTGCGGATAGCCGTATTCCTTGGCACTGTGCCAAAAGAGTCGACTTAACCACTGAGCAGCTACAGCGTAAAATAAAGGCCATTGCCTGCTTTGAAAGTCAAATCACTGCTGATGACAGTACGGGCAATCCGCCTATTTTATCCGCGCAAACGATCGCTAGAATCAGCCAACCTTGGGAGGTTTATTTATATGAATCACACCTCTGAACCTAAGCCATTGATGAATACCGATAACTTAGTCGATAGTTTAGATTATGATAAAACTGTCTTAGACGATAATTCTGCTACTAAGTGCCAAACCTCTGCTTATTCAGAATCGTATTTTGACGCATTATATAATGACAATACGGACCCATGGCAGTATCAAACTCGCTGGTATGAAAAACGAAAACGTGATATTTGTCTAGCAATACTGCCCCAATCTCAATATGACAATGCCATTGAAATGGGCTGCGGAAACGGCGTACTTAGTGAGTTATTAGCTCAACGTTGTCGGGCATTAGTGAGTATCGATGGTAATGAACGGGCAGTGCAACTTGCGAAAGAGCGCTTGGCAGAATTGTCTCATGTTAAGGTTATTCAAGGTGTGGTTCCTAATAGATTATTAAATTTAAGAGAGGCAATTATAGAGGCTTATCCTTTATCAAACGATACACCTACTATAGAGCCAGCCTTTATAGAGCCAGCCTTTGATTTAATTGTCATTAGTGAGATTTTATATTATTTATCACCCAATGATGTTGATATAGTGATCGCTTGGACTCAGCAAAATCTTGCTATAGGCGGTACGTTGCTATGCTGTCATTGGCGCTATGCTATTGATGGCTTTGCTATGACAGGTGAAACCGTACATCAGCGCCTGCACCATGCCTTTAGTTTTGCAAATAATGAGAAGCATCAGGTTGCATTCAATCATCAAAGCCAAGTGATAGACAATGATTTCTTATTAGATATTTGGCAACGTTCTCCAAGCTCGGTAGCCATGCAAGAAAACTTGATATAACAGGGTGTAAGTTTTAAAAAACTGAGTAGAGAGGTGAATAGGCTATGAAAATTGGCATTGTGATTCCCGCTCATAATGAGGCAATGACCATCGCTAAATGCTTGGCATCAGTACGGACCGCTATCGAGCAATTGTCCTCAACGATTAAAGCGTATCCGCTAGTGGTGTTGGATAGCTGCACTGATAATACGCAGTCCATCGTCAAAGCCGCTGGCATTGATTACTTATGCTGTGACTATCAATGTGTGGGAAGGGTGAGAGATATTGGTATTCGTCATGCGATCACAAATGGTGCCACATGGATTGCCTGTACAGACGCTGACTCCATGGTAACTGTAGATTGGTTGGCACAGCAGATTGAACATATTAGCCACCAGCCGACAGATATGATTTGCGGCGTAGTGCAAGTTGACAGTTGGTCACGGTTAACACCACAAACTCGAAAGGATTATATCGCTCATTACCAAGATAGAATGGGACATCATCATATTCATGGAGCAAATTTAAGTTTTAGTAGTGAGGCTTATCTGGCTGTTGGCGGCTTTACATCTATACCTTGTCATGAGGATGTGGAATTGGTTAGTAGATTTGAGGCTCAAAGCTATGCCATCACTTGGAGCAATCGTGTCCGTGTAATGACCAGTAGCCGACTACAGGCTCGAGCAACCGAAGGTTTTGCAGCATTTCTAACCCGTTTAGAACAAAACAATATATATTAAGATATGCAATATGAGACTGTACTGTAGTGGTCAGATGTTCTAAATTATTTGATCACTACAGTTGATCTACCAATACCAAGTGAGTTTGCTACATCGAGTATTTTACGTTGGTGATCAACCACTAAGCTGATAGCTTTAAGTTTGAATTCTTGGATATATTGGTCGCGTTTGTTGGTCATACTACTTTCCTTCTTCGGGTTTATCTAACCTCTTAGAAGCTGTCTAGTTTTATTATGCTACTACATCAAACCATTGATACCCTTAGCCTACAGCCTAAGATTCAAGTCCTCACTAGGGAATTGAACCTTAGGCTGTGCTGAACATATTTTTCTGGGTATAGTTGTATTACAAACTCGAAAGCAAAACACTGGTTTCGCTATTAAGAATGCCGTCAATCTCTCTGACTTGACGCAGCACTTCATCAAATTCTCTCAGGCTTGTGGTGTGTATTTCTGCTACTAAGTCCCACGCTCCATTGGTCGTATGTAGCTTAATCAGTTGCGGGATACCTCGTAACTTCCTAATCACTTGTGACGTAGACTTTCCTGTTACTTCAATCATCATCATCGCTTTGACGGTTTCTTTATCTAGTGCCTCATGCACTCGAATCGTAAATCCTAAAATAGCGCCGTTATGCATCAGTCTATCCAATCTGTTTTGGATAGTGGCACGAGAGACTTTGAGTTTTTTGGCAAGGTTTGAGATGGTTGCTCGACCATCTTGTCGAAGTTCAGATATCAGTTCGCTATCTAAAGAATCATAAGTGTAATACGCCATAAAAATGCTTCCTTCATTGAATTTTGACATTATGCTAAGTAGCACTTAACAATATGTCAAAAATACGTCCATATTTAATAACTTATTGACATTTTAACTGACAATTATAGTTGGTAGGATATTAATTGTCGGTTCAACAAACAATATTCATGAAAAGGAACAGCATTAATGTCTAAGTTTATCGTATCACCCAAGGAAGGCGTGCCATTCGTTAGTGTACAAGCGATGGCTAAAATGATTCATGATTATGGCGTTGAGCAATGCATTACAGATCTAGTGGATGCTTTAGAGCAAGATTATCTTCGTTGGGATCAATTTGAAAAATCTTCTCGCTTTGCTTCGCATTCAAAAGACGGTGTCATCGAGTTGATGCCAGTCAGCGATGGAGAAATGTTTGCCTGCAAATATGTCAATGGTCATCCAATCAATACCAAACGAAACTTGCAGACCGTAGCGGCGATGGGTATCTTGTCTGACGTCGAAACTGGCTATCCTATTTTGCTGACAGAAATGTGTATCCTTACGGCATTACGTACGGCTGCCACATCAGCTATGTTGGCCAAACATTGCGCGCCAAAAGGCGTTACAAAACTGGCGTTAATAGGAAACGGCGCTCAGTCTGAGTTTCAAGCCTTGGGTATGAAAGCCATCATGGGTATCTCAGAAGTTCGTTTGTATGATATTGATCCAGCAGCATCGCAGAAAACGGCTGACAACCTTTCAGACTCAGGTTTGAAAGTCATTGTTTGTCGCACGTTAGAAGAAGCTGTTTTAGGTGCAGAGATTATTACTACCTGTACGGCTGATAAAACCAATGCCACTATTTTACGAGACGATATAATCACCAAAGGTGTTTATATCAATGCGATAGGCGGTGATTGTCCTGGTAAGACAGAGCTGGATAGCAACATATTAATGCGCGCAGATCATGTGATTGTAGAGTTTGAGCCTCAAACACGCATTGAGGGAGAGATCCAAAATTTATCAAGCGATTTCCCTGTTACTGAATTTCATCGCATTCTCAAAGGTGAAGTGCAAGCTCGAACTTCAGATGATGATCTAGTCGTGTTCGATGGCGTTGGGTTTGCATCAGAAGACTTTACAGCTTTGGTATTTTTGCGTGACTTGATCAGAGAGCAGGGAGGGTATGAGGTTTTAGATCTGATACCTCAGCAAGCTGACCCTAAAAACTTATATTCGGTAGTGAAAGGCCATAGCAAAAATCATAGCCTAGTGACGAATGAAGCTGAATCGATGGCTGCGGCTATGTAGTAAGTGATTAATACAATGGTTATTGATGCAACAGTAATTAATACAAAAAAATGATAAGCACTTCTCATTTTGTGTAGCGTTTAAAATCTGCATCATTTTTTTAAACTTTATCTATATTTAGCAAAGCTCTTGGATAGTTATGGATATGTTTATTGTTTTAAATCTATCTGCTAATTTTCAAGAGCTTTAGTATATAAAAATGAATTTAATTTAAATGATGTAAAAATTATTTTATTTAATAGAGACAAAATCATGACTGATATGATGAAAAATATAAGAATAGTAGAAGTTTATTCAGATATCGCAGGATATAAAAAAGGCGCCTCTTTAGGTATTGATGCATTAAAAGCATCATCAAAAGAACTTAATGCAGATTATTTTGAAAAATTGCAATTTGACAGTATTGAGGATAATAGCAACAGTGAAGGGGAATCACAATTTGCGCATGCAAAATATGCTGATGTGATTGAACCGATTATCTCTAAGTTAGCACACAAAATAAAAGATATAAGAAATGAGAATAAATTCCCAATTGTCTTAGCTGGAGATCATTCTAGCTGTGCAGGAACGATGCATGGCCTAAAAATGGCGCATCCTGATGCTGAAATTGGTGTGGTTTATATAGACGCACACGCTGATTTTCATTCACCATATACCAGTGGATCAGGAAACATGCATGGCATGCCTTTGGCGATGGCTTGTGCCATTGACAATCTAGAATGCCAGCGCAATGAGCTTTCTGAAAAAGAAAAAGAGTATTGGGAAAAATTGAAATTTATGGCATCTGATGAACCCTCAATCAAGCCAGAAAATGTGGTCTTTTGTGCCGTTAGGGATTATCAAGAAGAAGAAATGGATTTAATTAGAAGACATAAAATCCCTTTATATAGCGTTGCTGAGATTACTCAAAAAGGCATCAGTTCCACAGTAGAGGAAATCTTCAAAAAATTGGAATATTGTGATCATATCTATGTCTCATTTGATGTTGATAGCGTTGACCCTTTGTATGTGCCAGGAACCGGTACGCCTGCAATGAATGGTTTGTCATATGAACAAGCCATGCAACTTAACATAGAGTTAATCAAGAATAAGAAAGTATGCTGTTGGGAAATGGCAGAAATCAATCCTTTGTATAATAATTCAAAAGATGACTCAACCAGAATATTTAAAATTTTAGAAAAAGTGACACAGTCTCTTTTAAATAATTATTAGTATAAATTATTTAAAATGAGTTAAAGAATCTAGCATAAAAAAATCTATTTATGCTAGTTAAAAAATGGACTGCGAGTAAAAATAATATGGACATTATTAAAGCCAATGCTTCAAGTCAAGCTGTCAGCAGTATCAGTATCAGACAATTTTTGAAATTCTTTATACCCTCTATAATAGGTTTGATGCTCTTTGTATTTCCAATTCCCTATGTAGATGGTAAATTTGTATCATATGCAGAAGGGTTTACCATTCCTATCTCTGTGTTAAAGGATTATATACAAGGGTATATGGGTGACCTTTTGCCATTGTTTGTTGTAATCTCTATTATGATTACACTGTGTTGTACGCTATATACTAAAATCATGAAGCCTTCATTGATTTTGAATAATGCATTTTTAAACAACTTACTGAACGTCACAACCCCTTGGCTTATTATTAGAATGCTTGGTGCGTTTTTTGTTGTCGTTACCTATTTTAAATTTGGGTTTGAGGCAATATATTCAGAGAATATTGGCGGCTTAATATTATATGAATTAATGCCAATACTTTTCATCGTATTTTTCTTAGCTGGCCTATTGCTACCATTACTACTTGATTTTGGCTTATTAGAGTTTTTTGGTGTTTTATTAAGTAAAGTAATGAGACCTCTATTCGGTTTGCCCGGTAGGTCATCTGTCGATTGTCTAACATCATGGTTGGGTGATGGAACGATTGGTGTATTATTGACCGATAAACAATTGGAAGGCGGATTTTATACCAAAAAAGAAGCAGCCGTTATTGCTACCAGCTTTTCAGCAGTTTCGATTACATTCTGTTTGGTTGTCATCTCTCAGGTCAAGCTAGAAACTTACTTTCTCAATATGATTGGCGTGGTTGCTTTATGCGGGATTGTTTGTGCCTTAATCGTACCAAGGTTATTTCCCTTATCTAAAATTGACGATACGTATGTAGTAGAAAATAGTGATAGAGATCATGAAACCATCCCTGAAGGAAAAACGTTATTTACCCACAGCTTGCATAAAGCCGTTCACAGAGCAGAAAAGAGTCCGAGCTTTTCTACTTTCTTAAATGATGGGTTAAAAAATATTTTAGATATGTGGATCGGGATATTGCCTGTCGTTATGGCAATTGGGACAATGGGTTTAATCGTTGCAGAAGAAACCCCTGTATTTGATTATTTAGGCATGCCGTTTATCCCATTCTTAGAGCTATTGAATATACCTTTTGCGGTAGAAATGTCAAAAACGATCATGGTAGGTTTTGCAGATATGTTCTTGCCTGCGATTATCGGTTCTTCAATAGAATCAGAGTTAACTCGGTTTGTCATCGCTTGCTTGTCAGTTTCTCAATTGATCTATATGTCTGAAGTAGGCGGATTAATTTTAGGCACAAAAATTCCAGTGAGCTTTTTTCAGTTGTTAATCATCTTTCTATTAAGAACCATTATTTCATTACCGATTATTGCACTATGTGCGCATATGATTTTTTAAATGGGGTTTCATGAAAACTGAATGCACTATATCTGAAAAAAAGAATATCTGAAAAAAAGAATAAGCAGCAAAAGATCACTTATCAAGGTGGTCTTTTGCTATCAATACCAAGCTATTCATAAAATCATCGTTTTGCAAGGTCAATTACACATCGTGCAACAGGTATCTGACCAACTACAACTGCATAAGTTTGGTTGCTATTATCCGCGCCAAGACACCGTTTTGCTCAATAGAGCAGTCTGTAATGTATACGACGCTATATGGCAAAATAACTTGGACAGCTTTAGCATTATCAGCCCAAAAAGAATGGGTAACCATGTGCGCAAGGACGCGGTCTCTAAGAAAATCAATATTACCTCACAGACGAGTATCAAGAAAAAACAGTTTACGGAGGTTGGAGATATGAATGAGTGTAAAACAGCTTTAGAAATTATGAGCCGAAATAAGAATACTATAGAGGCTAGCCTGGCTTTCCATAATAATGTTGAAAAAATGAAAAAAGAGTTTGTCGGAAAGCTTAAATTAGATTTATACCTAAATGCTAAAAGCTATCCTCAAAAAATTATTCTAAGAAATATGAAAGTAGATAATAAGTATGAAAAATTTAGCTTCGGAAGTATAGAAAAAATTGGAATTATTTGTTTTGAATTTCAAGATTATTATAATAAACCAAGCTTAGGTGTAAGATTTTTAGGAAAATTCAGACATTCTGAATTTGCAAGTGAACATAAAAGTAAAATAAATAGATTACTAAACGAGAATATTAAAAATAAGCAGTTTGAAAGTTCTAACTGGTGGCCAGCTAAGGACAAGTTTGAGCCTTTCGATTGGAGAAACTCTAGTAAGCCGTGGCAAATGATGAAAGATGACACTATGGCTACAAAGATTCTAGATGAGGTTCTAGAAATCTATAAAGTATTAATTGAAAATGGTTATGAAATTACATAAAGGAATACCATGACATGGCTCGTGAACCGCACTTCTTGCCATAATAAATGTTATGGCAAATAACTTTGAATAGAAGAAGTCGGTTTACACTGGTTTCATTGAGGTATACTTGTCTAAAATAAGACAAACGTACCTTTTCGAGATTATTACATGAAATCTGATCCAGCCTTTTTATTGATAGGGGCATTGGCAAAACAAGCCAATACGACTAAAGATACTATTCGCCATTACGATGAATTGGGATTGCTGAGATCTCGTAAACGTCAGGCAGGGTCACGATTATATACAGAGTTTCATCCTGAATGTATTGAGCGTATCGAAATAATTAAAAACATAAAAGCTGTCGGTTTTAGTCTCAATGAAATTAAGGATGGTCTTAATGATTATTACGATGGCAATTTCAGTATCGATAAACGAATGCTTGCCGTTTCCGAAAAGCTTGCTCAAGCGAAAAGCGAACAAGCGGCTCTTACCAATGTCATTAATCAGCTTACTACTCGTTATAGGGTATTAGAAGAAATGAAATCAAATAATAATACGCTTCTTTCTAAAGATGAATGGCAAAAACGAATAGCGGAGCTACTGCCAAATGATACGTCGTCTTAATTCAAGTTTGCCGAACTTCACAAACTTGAAGACTGACTGTTTTTTTCGTGAATACCTGCAGATGTATGTCAAACCTATAGAAACTAACTAAGTGAAGCAGTTGCTTGGCTAAAAGAGACAGCGACTGCGCTACATAAGTAATGTGTCACTTTCAACGTATAGCGCTTCCGTTATAGAAGGCATGAAATATCAGATTTTTAGTGGGCTATAAATATTGTCGAATAGTTACATTGATTATAAATAAGGAAATTAAGATGCAAGTAAAATCAGGTTTGTTAGTAGCTACCGTATTGGCGTCAGGATCATGCTTTGCTGCTGATGCTTATAAAGTTTCTACCTCTGTATTTAAAGATGGTGAGTTAATTGCTTCACCTATGATGCTTGTAAATGCTGAAGAGATGGCATTGATCGCTGTTGACACTGAGTTTCAGTATAACCTGACAGTAAAGCCCTATAATGAACATACTGCTAAAGTCGTTACGGCTCTTAAAGTTGGTGATGATGTTGCGGAACATGAAACGACCGTCGCCTATGATAAGGAAGCTACAGTTGATAATGGTAAAGACAAACTTACTTTATTGGTTCGTAAAATTACCAGTTGAAGATTATGGCATTCACAGCTATGAAGTCTATATATAAAAAGAGTAAGACCTCTGATCAGTATCCATTCAATTCACCAATTAATTGAATGGATACTCTTGGTTTATAGCGATTAGATTCAGACAATAGGAAAAATATTTACCCGACTATCATTTCTGCTGAACCGAGTCAATATCTGCGTAGACTTAGGTGATGCTATCCTTATTACGCTGCATAATCTGATACGGTTCAAACTTATCTTGATACTCCATACTGGGGCTACCGACAGGCATACCCAGTACAACAAGACTCATTGCTTGTACGGGTGGATTTTCTAAAAACTGTGCCATATATTATGTCACTACACTTTGTACTGAAAGATTTTTTAGTGCTTTTTGGTATCACCGACAATCTTATCCATCAAAGCAAACAACAAGCCAGATAATACAAACGTCATATGGATAATCACTTTCCACATCAATACATCAGCATCAGCATCACTCATCTCTTTGGGTATATCCATAAATGATTTGAGAAGATCAATGGCAGAAATGGCAACGATGGCACCGATTACTTTAAGTTTCAGACCAGAGAAATCAATTTTTCCCATCCATTCAGGACGATCTTCATGATCACCTGTATCAATTTTTGAGACAAAGATCTCATAGCCACTAAATATGATGATGAGTAATAAGCTTGCGACCAGTGACATGTCAATAAGAGCCAACGTGCCGACGATGACATCGGCTTCAGAAGCAGTAAACACATGGGTAATCATGTGCCATAGTTCTTGGAAAAACTTGATAAATAGTAAAATAATACCGATCACTAGCCCCAAATAAAATGGGGCTAGTAGCCAACGACTATTAAATATAGTTTTCTCTAATGTTTGTTCAGCTTTCTTTAGCATGTATATCTCTTGTTTTTGGGAATATGCGTTACAAAGTAAGATGCTTATCTTAGGCAATAGAAAGTAATCCGTGACAGAAGACAGGTCATACCAATCGCTTGATATAACCTGTCATGACTACGATTTTCTACCAAAGCGCTTTTTATTAATTTGAACGTAGCGTTTAAACGTAAGACAAAATCAACACTAAGTAATCGCCTTTGCTTGTTGCTTGCGATGCTTAAGTGAAGCAAGCAAGGCCCAACCGATAAAGGCAATACCAATCAAACCAGTAATAATCTCTGGTACATGGAATTTCACTGATAGCAGCATAATAATTGCCAAGGCACCAATGGCATAATGCGCACCATGCTCTAGATAGATGA